>NZ_JAHKRK010000155.1 GCF_019396355.1 Pseudonocardia nigra | reverse complement strand
CAACCGCCGGAGGCGACACTCCACCCTCAGCTACTTGACACCGCTCGAATACGAGCTAGGATTCAGGAAACTCACCGACCTGGCAGCCTAAACCGGTGTCAATAAAATCGGGAACACTCCACCTCGACCTGCGGCCCCAGCAGACCGGCCTTCCTCCGCCTGCCTGACATCGCACTCGCCTCCCTCGCGGGAGCCCAGTGCCCCCGCGATCGAGGCTGCTCTCAGCCCGAAACTATGCCGACACGCGGCAGGTTCGAACGACGCAGAAGCCCGCCGCCGTCACGCGGACACGCAACGAACATCGCCATCCTCGGCATAGTCGCGGTGTCGGCATAGGTCGATCTATGCGGACATCCGCATAGATCGACGAGACCGGGTTCGTCAAGAAGGGGACCCGTTCGGCCGGGGTGCAGCGTCAGTACACCGGGGCCACCGGCAAGATCGACAACTGTCAGCTCGGGGTGTTTCTGGCCTACGCCAGCCCGCGTGGCCGGGCGCTGATCGACCGCGAGTTGTATCTGCCCCGGTCCTGGACCGATGACCGGCAGCGGTGTGCCGCCGCCGGGGTCCCGGACGAGGTCGGGTTCGCGACCAAGCCCGAGCAGGGTCTGGCGATGCTGGAACGCGCACACGCCGGCGGGGTGCTGACCGGGTGGGTGACCGCGGACGAGGCCTACGGGCAGAACCGCCGGTTCCGGGACTGGCTGGCCGCCCGGGCGGTGCCGTTCGTCCTGGCGACTCGCAGTGACGACGTGCTGGCCTGCCCCGATGGGCGCCGCTACGAGGCCAAAATGCTGGCCGCGCTTGCCGGAGCGGACAGCTGGGAGCGGCGCAGTGCTGGGCCCGGCGCGCACGGTGAGCGGCTCTATGACTGGACCGTGCTCACCCTCGACGCCGCGGGGCTGCCCGCCGGGTGGGGGCACTGGCTACTGGTCCGGCGCCAGATTCCCAGCAAGATCACCCCGCCACCCGGGAAGGAGCCGGAGCTGGCGTTCTACCGCTGCGCCGGCCCAGCAGCGACGCCGGTACCGGAGCTGATCCGGGTGGCCGGGGCGAGGTGGGCGATCGAGGAGTGCTTCCAGACCGCGAAGAACGAACCGGCCTTGATCAGTACCAGGTCCGCTCCTGGCGAGCCTGGTACGCGCACATCACGCTCGCGATGCTCGCCGCCGCCTACCTCGCCGCCACCCGCGCCCAGGAGGCGGAAAAGGGGGATCCACTACTGGCGACGACGGCCTGATCGCGCTGACCAGCAACGAGATCCGCCGCCTGCTCGCCACGCTCGCCCTCGCCCCGCTCACCTGCCTAACCAGCACGCTCAGCTGGTCCGGCTGGCGACGCCGCCGGCAACATCAAGCCCGCGCCTGCCACTACCGACGCCGCGGCCACCGACCACAATGACCATGAACTGCCGTTGCAGTAGTAGGCGGCGGGTCCACACGTACCGCGTCCTGATGCGGCAGGTGCGGCCGTGGCCGGGCGCACCCGGTGCCGGGGGCTCCAGAGCACCCTCGCTCACCGCACTCGGCGCGACGGAGGACGCGGGGACGACGCCGCGCTGACCGCCCGTCCGGGGCGGCCGATCGTGTCGCACGGGCTCAACCGCCCTCGCCGTCGCGCGCAGCGAGGAAATATGCTCCCAGCGTGCCGGCGAGCGTCGCGAACACCGCAACCGAGTAGACGGCGAGCACGACCTCGAGCAAGCGGGCGAGGCCGCCTGGTGCGCTCAGCGGCTCACCGGTGATGGTCGCCAACGCCGCGTCGTGCAGTGCGCCGCCGTACGTGTCGTAAGCACCCAGGACGAACAGCAGTTGGCTCGACGACAACACGACGACCGCGGTCACGACGCCCAGCCACGCGACGCGGCCGGACAGCAGCCGTCCCGCGGAGCGCGAGCCACGCACTGCTGCTGAGAGCACCCCGCCCACCCGGGCAGCTCGCAGAAATGCGACAGCGCGGGCGAACCGGAGGAACGGCACGAGCAGGAAGACCAGCTGCCACCAGTTCCGCGCCCAGAACCGCTTCGGGTCGCGGGCGATGACGGCCCGGAACACGAACTCGGCCACGAAGACCAGCCACAGGAGCCAGCCGGTCACCGCGAGCGCCGCGACGAGAGCGGGGTCCTCGGCCAAGGCCTGGCCGAGGACGACGAGCAGGAACACCAGCCCGAGGGCGCCCATCGGGCGATCCATACGGCGAGCGAGTCGCTCCGCACGCGCGTACCCGCGCTCGGCATCTCCTGGCGTCGGCGGCACCCAGACGGCTGTACCCGAAGCACGATGGCTCACGCGCTGCCCGAGAGCGTGGGTGGTGATCCGCTCGCTGAAGCGCCCACGACCGGTTGCGGGGCCGTCGCTGCGGCGCGACCGTGTCGACGTGAACCGCCTCAGTGCCAGTACTCCGTGCGGCGCCACACCATGGCGACCAGCATCAGCGGGAACATGATCACGTGCCCGGCGACCATCAGCGCGGACCCGGACAGCGCGCCCAGCCAGTACGGCACCAGCAGCGCCACGAACGGCAGGTACATCGCCGCGGACATCTCCACGGACCGCGGCCACGAATGGCCCCGGATGCGCATCCACACCACCATCGCGATCGTCATGTCGATGGCCATCACCAGCGCGTCCACGTCCGCCCGCGCCGGTCAGTCGGAGGGCCAGAGCGGAGCGAGCGCCACCATCCCGACGACCATGGCCACGACCATCTCCAGGTAGTGCCCGACGAACCGGGCGAGCTTCGCCGCGGTGCCACGGGTCGGGCGGGTGATCTGCGTGGTCGTCATGGCGGGGCCCTCCGGTTCGCTCGGTGACTGACGCGAACAAGGGTCTCGGCAGGCGGCGCCGCTGCCAGGTGCCGGAGGTCATGGCACGGGGTCATGGCCACGGCATGACCGCCTCAGAGCAGGTCGAGTGCGCGGGCGCGCAGGGCGGCCTGGGTGCGGTCGCGGGCGCCGAGCTTGGCCAGCACGTTCGTCACATGGTTCTTCACCGTGCCCTCGGCGAGGAACAGCGTCGCGGCGATCTCCCGGTTGCTGCGGCCGTCGGCCAGCAGCCGCAGCACCTCCAGCTCGCGGTCCGACAGCGGCACGACCAGCGGCTGCGGGCGCGGCGCCGGTGCGGTGTCGGGCAGCTGGGCGAAGCGGGCCACGACCTTCGCCGCGACCGATGGCTGCAGCACCGACTCACCCCGGGCGGCGGCCAGCACCGCCTCGACCAGCCGCGCCGAGGAGACGTCCTTGAGCAGGTAGCCGACCGCGCCGGCGCGCAGGGCGGCGAACACGTCCTCGTCGTCGTCGAACGTCGTCAGCGCGATGACCCGGACTCCCGCCTGTTCCACGCGCAGCCGGCGGGTGGCCGCGATGCCGTCCAGCACCGGCATGCGCAGGTCCATCAGCACGACGTCGGGTGCGAGCTCGGCGGACCGGCGCAGCGCCTCGTCGCCGTTGCCGGCCTCGCCCACCACCTCGACGTCGTCGCGCACGGCCAGGAGCGTCGCCAGTGCCTCGCGGAAGAGCCCCTGGTCGTCGACGAGCAGGACCCGCACAGGGCTCATCGGTTTCTCACCCCGGCACCTCCATGCTCAGCGTGCAGCCGCGGCCGGGTGCCGACTCCACGTGCAGCCGTCCGCCGAGGTGCGCTGCCCGCTCCCGCAGCCCCATCAGGCCGAAGCCCGGCGACGGTCCGTCGGTGGTGCCCGTCCCGTCGTCGCGGACCTCGAGGCGGACCACGGCGTTCGCGTAGTCCAGCACCAGGTCGGCGCGGGTGGCGTGGGCGTGCTTGCGGACGTTGGTCAGGCCTTCCTGGGCGGCCCGGTACAGCGCCTCCCGGGTCTCGTCCGGCAGCGGCCGGTCCGCGCCGGACACCGTGAGCCGGATCGGTACGCCCGCCGCGGAGATCTCCTCGGCCAGCGCGTGCAGCGCCTCGGGCAGCGGCGGCGTCGAGCGCGCCTCGCGCAGGGCGCGCACCGAGCGGCGCACCTCGGCCAGCGCCTCCTCGGACTGCCGCTGCGCCTTGGCCAACACGGCGTCGGCCCTGGCCGTGTCGGTCGCCAGCACCGCCCGCGCGGCCTTGACCTGCATCTGGACGACCGTGAGCGAGTGACCGAGCCCGTCGTGGATGTCGCGCGCCACCCGGTTGCGCTCCTGCGCCGTGGCGAGCCGCTCCGCCTGCGTGGCGTAGTCGCGCAGCTGCTCGTGGGCCTCGGCCAGCTCGCGGCGGGTCTGCTGCTCCCGCCGTAGCAGCTCGGTGACGACCGCGGCGAACAGCGCCGCGGCGAGCGTGCCGAGGCCTTCCCGCAGCGCTTCGCCCCACGACATCCCGGCATGGACGAACGGGGTCAGCGCGACCACCACCGCGGTGGCCGGGAGCGGGAGCAGCAGCACGCACTGGCTCACCAGGACGACGAGAAACAGCGTGGCCCCGACGCTCGGGTCGATCGTGAAGGTCACGAAGGCGAGCGGGAGCTGGATCGCGACGTAGGCCACGGCCCAGCCGAGCCGGCCGTGTCGTCGCATCCACGGGAAACCGACGATGCCGAGCACGGTGAAGACCGCGCCGAGCAGCATCGCCGGGAGGGGATCCCCGGAGCCGAGCACCCCGAGCACCAGCGTGAGGAACGCGCCACCGGTCAGCACCGCGAGGGCCCGGTTCACGTGACCACTCTGGAGTGCCGGACGGTCGTGGTCAACGACCGGTGCTGTCGCCGACCACGGCCGAGATCCGCCGTGCGCAGCTCGGGGTGATGCCCTCCGCGGGCGGATGCTCCGGCCCGGCTGCACCGGTGGCGGCAGGCGCAGCCACGCGGTGGAAACGGCGACAGGAGCAGGCCGGGACGACACCGTCGTGGGCACCAGCGGACACACGCACCCGATGTCACGCCGCCTCGAGCAGCGCACGGCCGCCGGCGGTCAGCTGCACGGGCCCCGCCGAGGCGCTGATCAGCCCGGCAGCCGCGAGCCGCGCCCCGACGTGCTGATCGCAGCAGGCCAGCCCGTCCACGACCAGCGACACCCCGACCTTGTCGGCGATCGCGCACCGTCCGGCCGCAGCGGCGCGGAGCACGGCCCAGTCCCGGTGGCTCAGCGGGACAGTGATCGAAATGGACATCGGGATCCTCCCCTTCCGGCTCGGGCCTGGGCGGCGCGTCCTTGTGCAGGTGAGACCCGCGAGCGGCGCGGAACTCATCGCGGGGAGCCTCGGCGCGACGCAGGTGCCCCGGCCGGGGCACCGCCCGCGGCGGTCAGGAGTTCGGCACGGTCGCGGTGTCGGGCCGCGCGCCGTCACCTGCGACCCGCCGGTCCCACTCGGCGAGGACCGCGCGGTCGGTCGGGCGCGAGCCCAAGCTGGCGACGATGTAGGCCACCAGGCCGGCGGCCAGGCCGACGTAGACGGGCTCGTTGGCGTAGATATCGCCGACCGCGAGCATCGTGGCGAGGGTGGCGACAGTGCCGGCGGCCATGGCCAGCAGCGCGCCCGCGCTGGTGCCGCGCCGCCAGAGCAGGCCGCCGAGGATCGGGACCAGCAGGCCGCCGACGAGGATGTCGTAGGCGACGGTCAGCGCGGCCACGACGTCCTGCAGCACACACGCGATCACGATCATCGCGATCCCGAACGCGGCGACGTAGAGCCGGTTGCTGCGCACGTGCTCGTGCTCGTTGCCGCCGTCTCCCACGCTCTGCCCGCGCAGCCGCTGCACGATGTCCTGCCGGAACACCGTGGCGGTCGCGATCAGCGCGCCGCTCGAGGTCGACATCACCGCGGCCAGCGCTGCGGCGAGCACCAGCCCGGCAAGCAGCGCCGGCATCGTCGCCTCGACGACCGCGGCGAAGGCGTCGTCGCGGGCGTCGACCGCGGGCAGGATCACCCGGGCGGCCATGCCGATCACGGCGCCGGCCACGCCGTAGAGCAGGCAGTACACGCCCGATGCGGTGCCCGCCCACCGCGCCACCTGCGGGCTGCGTGCGGTGAAGACCCGCTGCCAGATGTCCTGCCCGATCAGCAGACCGAAGGTGTAGACGACGAAGTACGTGAGGATCGTGCCGCCGCCGATGGTCGTCAGCGACAGTGCCTCCACCGGCAGCTTCTCGGCCAGCCCGCCGAACCCGCCCGCCTTCACGAGCACGACCGGCAGCAGGATGAGGAAGATCCCGACGGTCTTGATCACGAACTGGACGAAGTCGGTCAGCGTGATCGACCACATGCCGCCCAGCGTCGAGTAGATGACGACGACGCTGCCGCCGACGATGATCGCGGGCACCTTCGGCATGTCGAACAGCGCACCGAAGATCGTGGCGTAGGCGATGGTGGACGTGGCCGACAGCATGAGCGTGTAGCCCCACATGACCACCCCGGACAGCACGCTGGAGCCGGGGCCGTAGCGCAGCTCGAGCATCTGGCTCACGGTGTAGACGCCGAGGCGCTGGATCTTCCCGGCGAACAGCAGCGAGAGCACCAGGATGCCGGTGCCGAGCCACATGCCGGACAGGCCGTACTCGTAGCCGAGCCCGACGCCGCCGATCGTGGAGGCGCCGCCGAGGACGATGGCGGCCATCGTCCCGGAGTACAGCAGCGGCCCGAGGCGGCGGCCCGCCACGAGGAAGTCCGACTGCGTGGTGGCGCGGCGCTTGCCCCAGAACCCGAACGCGATCATCGCGCCGAGGTAGAGGACGACGACGGCGACGTCCATGGTCACTCCTTGATGTCGAGGTGGAGCAGGGTCGGGCGGTCGGCCGACAGCGCGTCGGCCACGAGCGCGGTGAGCGCGTCCGGGTCGGTCGTGCGGACCCCGTGCGCGCCGATCGCGGTGGCGATCGCGGCGAGGTCCGGGGTGTGCAGGTCGACGGCCGTCGGCGGGATCCCGCGGGCCGCCTGCTGGTCGCGGATCTCGCGGTACCCGCCGTTGTCGACGACGACCACGGGCACCGGGAGCCGCAGCTCGGTGAGGGTGACGAGCTCCTGGATCGAGAACATCAGCGCGCCGTCCCCGAGCAGCGCGGCCACCGGGGTCCGGGGGCGCGCGACCGCGGCGCCGACGGCCGCGGGCAGCCCGTAGCCGAGCGTCGCGTAGCCGGGGGTGTAGCAGAACCGGCGCGGCGCCGGGACGTCGAAGAAGTGGACGGCGCCGAAGTAGGTGACCTGCGAGCTGTCCCCGGTGAGCACGGCGTCGGCGGGCAGCGCGGCGCGGACGGCCGCGCTGATCCGCTCGTGGATCCCGGCGTCGGCGCGCGCCTCCTCGCGGCAGGCGTCGCGCAGCTTCGCGGCCCGCCCCGGTCCGTCCGCGGCGGCGCGCTCCGCCGGCAGCGCCGCGCGGACGGCGGCGAGCGCCATGGTCGCGTCGGCGTGCAGCCGCACGTCGGCGCGGCAGTTCTTGTCGAGCTGGCCGGCCTCGATGTCGCAGCGGACGACGGTCCGGGCGCCGATGCGGCCCTCCCACAGGTCGGAGTCGCCCAGCTCCGTGCCGACGACCAGCAGCACGTCGCTCGCCGCGGCCTCGTCCTGCAGGACGCGCAGCCGGACGGCCGCGCCGACGGCGAGCGGATGGGTCTCGGCGAGCGCACCCTTGCCGTTGACGGTGGTCGCGACCGGCGCGTCGAGCTCCTCGGCCAGCGCGGTGAGCTCTCCCGTCGCGTCGACGGCCCCGCCGCCCGCGACCACCAGTGGGCGGTGCGCGCCCGCGAGCAGCTCGGCGGCGCGCCGGACGGCGGCGGGGTCGGGCGCGGGCGGGGCGACCGGGCCGGCGACCCGGACCCCGCCGGCCCACGCCTGCTCGAGCACGTCGACGGGAACCTCGACGTGCACCGGCCGCGGCCGGGTACCGGAGAACGACGCGAACGCCTCGGTGACGGCCTCGGCGGCCTCGTCCGCATTGCCGACCCGGCGGCTCCACCGCACCAGGCGGTCCATCGCGCCGGTCGAGTCCTTGGTCTCGTGCAGCATGCCGAGGTCGGCGCCCTCGGTGCCGGTGGGCACGCCGGGGGACACGACGAGCACCGGCTGCGACTCGGCGTAGGCGGTGGCGGCGGCCGTCATCGCGTTGGTCAGGCCGGGCCCGCTGGTCGTGACGACGACACCGGGCCGGCCGGACACCCGCGCGTAGGCCTCGGCGGCGTAGCCCGCGCCCTGCTCGTGCCGCGGCGTGACCGGGGTGATGCCGGCGCCTGCGAGGTGCCGATAGAGCTCGAGGTTGTGGGTGCCGGGGATCCCGAAGACGGTGTCGACGCCGTGGGCGGCCAGGGTCTCCACGACGGCTGCTCCGCCGTTGCGGTACCCGGTCATCGCGACACCACGAGCACGGAGAGCAGCTCGTAGGCCACGTGCGCGGCGGCGATGCCGGTGATCTCGGCGTGGTCGTAGGCGGGCGCGACCTCCACGATGTCGGCCCCGACGATGTTCGCGCCGGCCAGCCCGCGCAGCGAGTGCAGCAGCTCACGGCTCGTCAGCCCACCCGCCTCGGGGGTGCCCGTACCGGGCGCGTGCGCCGGGTCCAGCACGTCGATGTCGACCGAGACGTAGACCGGGGCGTCGCCGAGCCGGGCCCGCATCCGCTCCACGACGGTGGCGACCCCGTCGGTCTGGTAGTCGTCGGAGCCGATGACCTGGAAGCCGAGCACGCCGTCCTCGGTGAGGTCCTTGTCGGAGTAGAGCGGCCCGCGGATGCCGACGTGCAGGCAGCGCTCCGGGTCGAGCAGCCCCTCCTCGCCGGCGCGGCGGAACGGGGTGCCGTGGGTGTACGGGGCGCCGAAGTAGGTGTCCCAGGTGTCGAGGTGGGCGTCGAAATGCAGCACCGCGATCGGGCCGTGGGCGCGGTGCACCGAGCGCAGCAGCGGCAGCGCGATCGTGTGGTCGCCGCCGATGGACAGCAGCTTCGCGCCCGCGCCGCGCAGCGCGTCGGCGCCGCTCTCGACCGTGCGGATGGCGTCCTCGAGGTCGAACGGGTTGATCGCGAGATCGCCTGCGTCCGCCACCTGCTGCGCCCCGAACGGCATGACGTCGAGTGCCGGGTGGTAGGGCCGCAGCAGCTTCGACGACGCCCGGACGTGCGCTGGACCGAACCGGGCGCCGGGCCGGTAGGACACGCCCGAGTCGAAGGGCATGCCGACGACGGCGACGTCCACGCGGTCGACCTGGTCGGTGCGGGGCAGGCGGGCGAAGGTCGTGGGGCCGGCGTAGCGCGGCACGGCGGTCGCGTCAACCGGTCCGATCGGCTCGGGACGGGACATCTGCTGCTCCTGGAGGCTCTCGGGTGCGGCAAGGGTCCCGTTCCGCGGGAGGCGTTCAGAAGGGACGATGTGTCGAAACCGGTGATCGGGCTCTCGCCGGAACGTCGAGGGGGTGTCGCATGCTCACGGTGGCCGCGCTCGTCGCCGATCCGGTGCTGCGCCTCGAGGTCGTCGCGGGCCACGTGGGCGTCGACCGGGTGGTCGAGGCGGCGGCGGTGTCGGAGCTGGCGGAGCCGGGCCCCTGGCTGCAGGGCGGGGAGCTGCTGCTGACGATCGGCCTGCTGCTCGACGAGTCCTACGCGGGGTGCGCAGGTTACGTCCGGGGGCTGGGGGCTGCCGGGGTGCGTGCACTCGGCCTCGGTCTCGGCGCCGACCTGCGCTACCAGGCCGCGCCGGAGTGCCTGGTGCGCGCGGCCGACGAGGTCGGCATGCCGCTGTTGGTCGTCCCGGACGGTGTCCCGTTCATCGCGGTGACCAAGGCCGTGTTCGCCCACCACGCCCGCGAGGAGCGGCGCCGGCTCGAGTGGGCGTCACGCACCCAGCGGGCGCTCACCGCCGCGGCGGTGCAACCGGGCGGGCTGGTCGGGGTCCTCGCCGCGCACGCCCGCGCCACCGACCGGACGGGTCTGGTCGTCGACCTGCTCGGCAGGCCCGTCGCGGAGTCCGGTGCCGGCGCCGCCCGGCTCGCGGGCGAGCTCGGCGGGCTGGTCGAGTCGGTGCGCGAGCAGGGGCTCCTCGGGGCGGCCGTGGACGTGACGCCGCAGCGCCGCCGCGAGGTGCACCCACTGGGCTCGCGGCGGCTCCGGGCGTGGCTGCTCCTCGACGGGCCCGTCGACGGGCCCAGCTCCGCGCAGGTCACCGGGGACCTCGTCTCCCTGTTGTCGCTGGAGCTGGAGCGTCGGCACGGGCTGACCGCGGCGGGCAGGCGGGGCCGCGCGCAGGTGGTGGCGCGGCTGGCCCGCGGCGCGGTGGACGACCTGGTCGCCGCCCGCCTGCTGGAGTCGGTCGGGCTGCCCGACGGCGACCTGCGGGCCGCCGTCATCGCCGCGCCGGGGGACGCCGACGACCTGGCCGCCGACCTCTCCGCGTCGCTGCCCGACGCGCTGACACGGGTGGTCGACGAGCTGGTGGAGCTGGCCGTGCCCACCGCGGTCGACCTGCCCGCCGTGCTCTCCACGCTGGCGACGGGCCACCCGGCGGGCATCGGCATCGGCGTCCGGCCCGGAGCGCTCGCCGTCTCGCTGCGGCAGGCCCACTCCGCGCTGCCGGAGAGCCGGGTCACCGGCCGGCACACACAGGCGAGTGAGATCGCGAGCAGCCGGATGCTGCTCTCCACCGTCACGGCCGACCGGCTGCAGGCCTATGCCGACGCGGTGCTCGGACACCTCGACGCGTCCGACCGGTCCGAGGAGCTGCACCGGGCGCTCACCGTCTTCCTGGAGCACAACGGGCACTGGGAGAGCGCCGCCGCGGCCCTCGGCGTGCACCGACACACCGTCCGCAGCCGGATCGAGGCCGTCGAGAAGCACACCGGACGACGCATGGCGTCGGCACAGGACCGCCAGGAGCTGTGGCTCGCGCTGCGCGCCCGGGACCTCGCACGGATGTCGGTCGACGACGCGACCTGATCACCGGCCCCGGCGCTCGCGCCGCTGGTGCTCCGCGGCTCGGCGGCGCCAGAGCTCGCGCCGTTCGCGGTGAGCCGGTTCGTGGGCCGGCCCGCCAGGCCCCGTCAGCCCCATCCGGAGCCTGGTGGAACCCGGCCCCGACCTGGTGCACTTGTGCCTCGATCCGGTGGTGCGGGAGGAGATCCTCATGGCGACCGACGGCACGACCGGCAAGGGCGACCGCCCGCACCGGCGGACTCACGTCCAGGGCGTCGACTACGAACGCGTCGGAGCCGACTACCTGCGGCAGCGGGAACTGCGCCGGGGCGCAGCAGGCTGGCTGCTTCTCGCGGGACTCGGCGTGGCCTACGTGATCTCCGGGGACTTCGCGGGCTGGAACTTCGGGCTGGCCGAGGGCGGCTGGGGTGGCCTGCTGATCGCCACGGTGCTCATGGCCACCATGTACACCTGCATGGTCTTCGGCCTGGCCGAGCTGGCCACGGCCATCCCGGTGGCCGGAGCGGGGTACGGCTTCGCCCGCCGCGCGCTCGGCCCGTTCGGCGGGTTCGCCACCGGCACCGCGATCCTCATCGAGTACGCGATCGCGCCTGCCGCGATCGCCGTGTTCATCGGCGGCTACGTCGAGGCGCTCGGCCTGTTCGGGCTGACCAGCGGGTGGCCGGTCTACCTGGTCTGCTACGCCGTCTTCGTCGGCATCCACCTATGGGGCGTCGGCGAGGCGCTGAAGGTGATGTTCGCGATCACCGCGGTCGCCGTCGTCGCGCTCGTCGCGTTCGTGGTGGGGATGGTGCCGCGCGTCGAGTTCGGCAAGCTGCTCGACATCGCCCCCACCGACGCGTTCGGCGCGAGCGCCTTCCTCCCGTTCGGCGTCGCCGGGGTGCTCGCGGCGCTGGTGTACGGGATCTGGTTCTTCCTCGCCGTGGAGGGGGTGCCGCTGGCCGCCGAGGAGGCGCGCGACCCCGCGCGGGACATGCCGCGCGGGATCCTCGGGGCGATGGCCGTGCTGCTGGTGTTCGCCGGACTGATGCTCGTGATCGCGCCGGGCGCGGCCGGCTCGTCGGCCATCCAGGACTCCGACAACCCGCTGCCGCTCGCGGTCCGCACGGCGTTCGGCGGCGACACCTGGCTCGCGCAGTTCGTCAACTACGTCGGTCTCGCCGGGCTGGTCGCCAGCTTCTTCTCGATCATCTACGCCTACTCGCGCATGCTGTTCGCGCTGTCCCGCGCCGGCTACCTGCCGCGGCGGCTGTCGGTCACCGGTCGGCGGAAGACGCCGTACCTGGCGCTGATCGTGCCGGCGGGCATCGGCTTCGCGCTCGCCGCGGCCACCGGCAACGGCGCCCTGCTGATCAACATCGCGGTGTTCGGCGCCACGGTGTCCTATGTGCTGATGATGGTGTCGCACATCGTGCTGCGGGTCCGCGAGCCGCAGCTGCCGCGCCCGTACCGGACGCCCGGCGGCGTCGTCACCACCGGGGTGGCCCTCGTGCTCGCTGCGGCGGCCGTGGTGGCCACGTTCGTCGTCGACCCGCTGGCCGCGGCGATCACGGCGGGCATCTTCGTGGTCGCGCTCGCGTACTTCTGGTTCTTCAGCCGCCACCGGCTGGTCGCGAACGCGCCCGAGGAGGAGTTCGCAGCGATCGCGCGGGCCGAGGCCGAGCTCGCGGGGGACTGACATGCGCTACCGGACGACGGTCGGAGGCACGACGTATGGCTTCGACTCGCTCACCGCCGTGCTCGCCAAGGCGAGCCCGGCCCGCTCGGGCGACCAGCTCGCCGGGGTGGCGGCCGAGAGCGCGGGGGAGCGGGTGGCGGCGCGGTCGGTGCTGGCCGACCTGCCGCTGGCGGTGTTCCTCTCCGAACCGGTCGTGGCCTACGAGGCCGACGAGGTCACCCGCCTCATCGTCGACACCCACGACGCGGCCGCGTTCGCGCCGGTGTCGCACCTGACGGTCGGCGGCTTCCGCGACTGGCTGCTGTCCTACGACGCGACACCGGAGGTGCTCACGGCGCTCGCGCCGGGGCTGACCCCGGAGATGGTCGCGGCGGTGTCGAAGCTGATGCGCAACCAGGACCTCATCCAGGTGGCGCGCAAGTGCCGGGTCGTGACGCGGTTCCGCAACACGATCGGGCTGCCCGGCAGGCTGTCGGTACGGCTGCAGCCCAACCATCCCACCGACGACCCGCACGGCGTCGCCGCCTCGATCCTCGACGGGCTGCTGCACGGCTGCGGCGACGCGGTCATCGGCATCAACCCGGCGACCGACAGCATCCCGGCGGCGATCACGCTGCTGCACCTGATCGACGACGTGCGGCAGCGCTACGACATCCCGACCCAGTCGTGCGTGCTGACCCACGTCACGAACACGATCGCGGCCGTCGAGCGCGGCGCACCGGTGGACCTGGTGTTCCAGTCGATCGCCGGCACGGAGGCGGCGAACCGGGCGTTCGGCGTCGACCTGGCCGTGCTGGGCGAGGCCCACGACGCGGCGCTGTCGCTGGGCCGGGGCACGGTCGGGGAGAACGCCATGTACTTCGAGACCGGGCAGGGCAGCGCGCTGTCCGCGGACGCCCACCACGGCGTCGACCAGCAGACGCTCGAGGCACGCGCGTACGCCGTGGCCCGCCGCTTCGACCCGCTCCTGGTCAACACCGTCGTGGGGTTCATCGGACCGGAGTACCTCTACGACGGCAAGCAGATCACGCGCGCCGGGCTGGAGGACCACTTCTGCGGGAAGCTCCTCGGTGTCCCCATGGGCTGCGACGTCTGCTACACCAACCACGCCGAAGCCGACCAGGACGACATGGACACCCTGCTCACGCTGCTGGGCGCGGCGGGGGTCACCTTCGTGATGGGCGTCCCCGGCGCGGACGACATCATGCTCAACTACCAGAGCACCTCCTTCCACGACGCCCTCTACCTGCGCTCGGTCCTCGGGCTGTCGCCCGCTCCGGAGTTCGAGGCGTGGCTGGACCGGATGGGCCTGCTCGACGACGAGCGGCGGGTCCGCGAACTGGCGCCGCAGAGCCCGGAGCTGACCCGGTTCGTCGGCGCGCTGGAGGCATCGTGACCGGGACCGCGCCGGTGCCGCCGGACCCGTGGACGGCGCTGCGCAGGCACACCGCGGCCAGGGTCGGCCTCGGCCGTGCGGGCGACAGCCTGCCGACGGCGCGGCTGCTCGAGTTCGAGGTCGCGCACGCGGCGGCCCGCGACGCCGTGCACACGCCGGTCGACCTCGCGTCGGTCCGGGCGCAGCTCGGCGACCACCCGACGGTCACGGTGCGCAGCGCGGCCCCCGACCGGGCCGCCTACCTGCAGCGGCCGGATCTGGGCAGGCGGCTCGACCCGGAATGCGCCGGCCTGCTGGAGCGCGGCGACCACGACGTCGCGTTCGTGATCGCCGACGGGCTGTCCGCGCGCGCGGTGCACGACCACGCCGCGGTGGTGCTGCGGGAGGTGCTCGAGCGGCTTGACGGCTGGCGGGTGGCGCCGGTGGTGCTCGCGACCCAGGGCCGCGTCGCGCTCGGGGACGAGATCGGGGAGCGGCTCGGCGCGGCACTGGTCGTCGTGCTGCTCGGGGAGCGGCCCGGCCTGTCCGCCGCGGACAGTCTCGGCATCTACCTGACCGCGCACCCCCGGATCGGCCGCCGCGACTCCGAGCGCAACTGCATCTCCAACGTGCACCCTCCGGACGGGCTCGGACACGTCGCAGCGGCGGAGAAGCTCGTGTATCTGATGGCCGAGGCCCGCCGGCTCGGCCTCAGCGGGGTCGAGCTCAAGGACGACGCCGCCTCGATCCCGGCGAACTGAACCACCCCGTCAGCGTGCTCGACCCTCGACCGTCTGTCCGGTCGGCGTGGCGTTCCCACCGAACCTCGTGCCCCGGCTGCACGTGGCGGACGCCGAGCCGGTTGAGCAGGTGACAGGCGGGGGGCGGACGAGCTGGCCTGTAAGCCGGACGAGGTTCGGCAATTGCCGACGTCTCGCGTCAGCTCGCAACACACGGTCTGAGCTGCGGCGACGTTGTCGACGTCTCCCGACGTATCACGCCGATTCTCAAGATCATGTGCCCCGGATGTGCCTCGTGATCTTGCGCAGATCGTCCGACTGCCCCACATCAAATGTGACCGTCCGTGACATCTGGTCGTCCGGGTTGCCCGCGGTTGTTGATGACGTTACCGCGCCGCTCGAACGGCCTCTATGACCATGACACCCCCCGCGGTAGGTGCTCGGTGCGTGGTCACGTCGTGGTCGTCCCGCGGTCATGTCGTGGTCGTCCCGTGGTCAGGGCCGATGCCGCGCGATGACGCAGCGACCGCGCTCGGCCGCGCCGGTCGGTGGCACCGCAGCGGCGGACTATCGGTCGCGCCAGGCAAGCGGTGACGTCCGGACGGCGACTTCGGCGATCCGAAGGGCCGTGTCGGTGCGGAGGGCCTCCCGCGAGGAGGCGATCCAGCCCTCGACGCCCGCGTTCCCGCCCGCCCGGTACTCCACCGCCTGCAGGAGGCACTCCAGCTTGTCCGCGTCCCGCGCGCACCGCGCTTCCGGCGAGATCTGCGACTCATACTCGGTCACTGCCTCCCGCACGGTCGTGGCCGCCGCCTCGGGCAGCCGCGCGACCTGATCCGCCGTGACCGCCTCCGCATCGATTCGGCCCGACAGATACGGCCGGGCGGTGTGCGGAAGGTCGCCGGTGCGGGTCTCCTGCGAGTCGTGCCAGACCGCCAGCAACGCCGCCCGCGCCGGGTCGGCACCCTCTTGCGCAGCGATCAGCGCGGCCAGCTGTGCCACGCGCAGACTGTGCTCGGCCACCGACTCGGCATCCCGGATCCCCGCGTGCGACCACCCGGTTCGCCGCAGCCGCTTGAGCACCCCGAGCTCGAACGCGAATCCGACGATCCCCGCCGCGTCACCGTCAGCTTCAGCCACGCAGCCGATCCTGCCTCATGCCCCGGCGAGACGGGCCGCGTAGCCCACGCACGCCAACTCCTGCCGCGTCTTGTCCGGCAACGACCCCGAGTCGAGCACCTGCTCAATCCTCCCTGCGGCGGCCGCGCGAAGGTCCGGCTGGTCCTGCAGGATCCGCGGGCGCGCCAGTATCAAGGCCCACAGCGTGTGCGCGTTGAGCATCAGATGCGGCGAGTCCGCGTCCAACCGCGCCACCAGGTGGTCCAGCAGGCGCGCTCCGGGCCACCGGTCCCGCCCGCGATCGATCATGAAGCCGTCGTCGACGCAGGTACGGTCCATCTCGCCGACCCAGTAGGCCCAGTAGTTGAGGTTCGCCATCTCCTGATGCTCATCGACCAGGCCGCGCGTGACGAACCGCTGCAGCGGATCGCGGTCGCCGTCCTGTGCGATGGCGACCGCCGACGACCGCACGGATACCCACGATGGGACGCTGTCACTGTGCTCCACCGCGCGAACCGCGGCCCGCTGCTCATCGCGTAGCCAGCGCACTGTCACATCACGCCGGTCGAAGCCGAGCAGGTAGATCGCCTGCCTCCGGAGCACCGCGTCTGCCTCAGACCGACACACGTCGGCCACCACCAGCAGGTGGTCGAAGAACCGATCCCGCTCCTCCGCGCCCAGCACCGGCCGATCCGCCACCGGTCCGCGCCGGCTTGTCCGCCGGGACAGCCCGGCAAGTCGCGCCGGCACCTCGCCGGTGAACGGCCACGTGACCAGGTTGGTCAGATCACGACGATGCACGACCTGCGCCAGAGGATGCCCGATCGGCGACGTGGTGGATCGGCCCGCCTCGACGGCGGCTGAGATCAACAGGTCCGCGTCGAGGCTTTCGCGCAAGACCTCGAACGCGTCCGGCGGTGCGCCCAGCACCATCAGCTCGCCCCGCAGCCGCGCCATGTCCACCGAGCGCAAGGCGGTCAACGGCCGCCGTCCGCTCTCCCATGCCTGGACTGTCGCCAGATCCACCCGCAACCGCTCGGCCAACGCAACCTGGGTGAGACCGGTGGATTCTCTGATCACTTTCAACGTAAATCCGCCGACCACACCATGACCACGACCGAAACCCTGACCAGCCTGCGGTGTTCGCCCTACCTCCGCCACTGGCAACCTCATTTCCGAGCGGCCACGCCCGAGAACAACACGGACCGGCAGTCAGTTCCCGCCAATCCCGACCGATCATAACGTCGACTACATGATCGGCGGGAAGCACACGGGGGCGAACCTTGCTCGATCACGACATCGCCGGCATCGCACCAGCCGCCGCCAGCGCTCAGATCGGCGGGTAGGGTGGTGGGAAGCACAGCCCAACCTGCAGATTCGAGCCCGGCGCTGGCAGTACATGGTCGACATCATCCTTCGCCGCGAACAGCCTCCAACTGGCCGACACCGCGTCGATCGAGACGAGCAAGATCTGCCGTAGCCCGCTTCCTCGGAACGCCCCGTTCCGACCACAAAGTGGCCACGGCGAAAGCATCGCTTCCGCCATATCTCGCTGCTCCGAGTAGCGCGTATTCGATCAAATGCGATTGCTACGCGAACAGCCGGAGGGTGGCCGGGTCCAGCACGGGAAGCATGTGCATAACCCGGCGGATCGGGAGTCGGTGCGACGCCCGATCCGCTGCACGCAGCACCGCGCGGGCTACGAGTCGGCGGGCGCGAACGGCAGTCGCCGTCCAGCATCCCGGCGAGGGCGACAGGGCGAGTGTCGAGACGCCGGTCTCGACCTGGCCCGACGGGCCCGGGAACGTCGCCCGCCCGTCGGTGGTCATCGTGCACCGGGATGAAAAGGCCATCGGTTCCTGATCAACCCGGCTTCGCGAGAGGCCCGGCCGCTGAGTCCGCGGCCGGGCCTTTGCGCGCTTCCCTCTCGTCGCGGCGCAACTCAATCAGCTGCGCAGCAACGCCGGGCGTAGGTCCGAGCTCACTTCCACACGGGCGGTTCGCCCACAGGGCGGCTACCGTCTCCACGGCGAGCCCTGCCGCGACAACGCAGACCGCGACCAGCAGGGCGACGGTACCCGCGTCACCCAGGCGACGCCGGCAGCCTCAGCCCGGTAACCGCGCGAACCACCACCGTCTCGCTGCCCTGGCCCGCGCGGGTCGTCGATGCCCGACGACATCACTACTCCGAGCGCGCCGACGTGGTGGCACGCCGCACCCGCCGTGGTGATGGCGCCGCTCACGGGTGGGATCAGCCCCGCGCTGGCAAGGCTCGACCGGTCCACCGGCGCGATCCGTTCGCACCTCCCCGCACGAACGTGATTCGGGAGGTGGCAGTGATCCAGCTCGAGCCGTAAACGAGCAACCCCGCGGACGGTTACACGGCCCAGGTCAACGGCGCGACCTACCACGTGGTCCGTCGAGGCGAGATGTGGACCATCCGGTCGCCCGAAGGTGGCCACACGAGAGTGCCGACGTTGGACGCGGCGCGGGAGTACCTGAGCACGCTCGCAGGCTGCGACGAGTGAGTCTAAGCTCGCGCGGATTTCGCTAGGGTGTCGAAAGGCAAGCGGCACCAGCGGGCTCCGGGCTCCTATGCCGCGCTCTCCCGGTTCTCCAGGCCCACGGCGGCCCGTAGGTCCTTGCATTCAGCCCGGAGTGCGGGGTTGTCGTCGGCCAACTCGTTCATGAGGTCGGCGAGCCCGTCGGCGATCGCGTTGAGCTTGTGCTGGACCGCATCGTCGGCCCGCTTCTGGGTGTTCTGGAGCAGGGCGACGAGCAGGAATGTGACGATGGTCGTCAGGGTGTTGATGATGAGCTGCCACGTGTCGATGTTGCCGATCAGGAGGAACGACGGCGCCCACAGGACGACCATGAGCAGACACAGCGAGAAGAACCATGCTCGTGAGACGAACCCGTTCGCCCTCGTGGCCAGGCGATCGAACACCGAGACACTGTCGGAGACATCGGACGGCATCGTCGCGTTGTCGTGGTTTCCGGCCTGCTGCTCGGACTCGGACACCGTGGCCTCCATTGACGAGTACGGGTCATCGGTCTACCCCCGCCAGCTGTGCTGAACCCGTGCAGGCGGTCCGGGTCATCGGTCTACCCCCGCCAGCTGTGCTGAACCCGTGCAGGCGGTCCGGGGGGCCTGGACGAACCGCGAGCAGTGCGAGCGCGCGGAGCCGTCTCGCGCCACTCAGACACGTGTTGGCGGCCGTTTACCGACCGGCGATCTGGACGGGTCGAGGCGCCAGTTCGCCATCGCGGGGTCAGCCTTCACATCCGTCCCACGCGGCGACCGCCGCACAGCCCACAGTTGTTCGCGGTTTCAGCCCTTCTTCGGCACGATGCTGATCGCCCCCGAACGCTCGAGCACGGCGTACTCGATCTCGTCGGCGTTCTTCACGCCCTGGGTGGTGCGGGCCTCCTGCAGGATCTCGTCCATCCGCACGTGGTGGCGGCGC
>NZ_JAHKRK010000154.1 GCF_019396355.1 Pseudonocardia nigra | reverse complement strand
CACGACAGCCCCGACCGTCGCCGCGACCGCCACCTCAAGGCACTCCAAGACCTCGGATACGAGGTCACACTCGCCAAGGCCTCATAGGCTGCGGTCGATTCTCCTGACAGCCACTTTCACGCAACCACGTTGCAGGAAAGTGGCTTTGCTGCATCCCGGGGCGGGTGAGCGGCGGGGTAAGGGGGTCGCTCCGCGGCGGCTGCGGCGTTAGGTTTCCCTCGCCCGTTCGCCAACCGCGGACGGGCGACGACCCGGGAGTCAGCCGGTCCGTCGCGCGGGACCTGCGCCGCCGCTACGGCCAGGACTACCGGATCGTGCGCGCCGAGTCCGGCCGGGAGGCGCTCGACGCGCTGCGCGAGCTCACCCTGCGCGGGGAGCCGGTGGCCGCGATCCTGGCCGACTACCGGATGCCGGAGATGAACGGCATCGAGTTCCTCGAGCAGGCCATGGACATCGCCCCGCACGCGCGCCGGGCCCTGCTCACCGCCTACGCCGACACCGATGCGGCGATTCAGGCGATCAACCTCGTGGACGTTGACCACTACCTGCTCAAGCCGTGGGACCCGCCGGAGGAGAAGCTCTACCCGGTGATCGACGCGCTGGTGGAGACCTGGCGCACGGTCGGTGTGCGGCCCGTCGACCAGATCCGGATCGTCGGGCACCGCTGGTCGGCCGAGTGCTTCGCGGCGCGCGACTTCCTGGCCCGCAACTCGGTGCCCTACCGCTACTACTCGATCGACGAACCGGAGGGCGCGCGGTTGCTGGAGGCGGCGGGCGCCACCGAGGCGGACGTGCCGCTGCTCGTCACCACCGACGGCACGGCGCTGCGCGCGCCCACCCGACGCCGAGATCGCCGCCGCCTGCGGGCTCACCACCGACCCGGCGACGGACTTCTACGACCTCATCGTGATCGGCGGTGGCCCCGCCGGGCTCGGCTCGGCCGTCTACGGCGCGTCCGAGGGCCTGCGCACGGTGCTCGTGGAGCGGCAGGCCACCGGCGGGCAGGCCGGGCAGAGCTCGCGCATCGAGAACTACCTCGGCTTCCCCGACGGCGTGTCCGGCGCGCAGCTCACCGACCGGGCGCGCCGGCAGGCGGCCAAGTTCGGGGCCGAGGTGCTCACCGCGCGCGACGTCGTCGCCCTCGAGGCCCGCGGCTCCGCGCGCGTGGTGAAGTTCGGGGACGGCACCGAGATCGCCGCCCACTCCGTGGTGCTGGCCACCGGCGTCTCCTACCGCAGCCTCGACGCGCCGGGCATCGCCGACCTCACCGGCCGCGGCGTCTTCTACGGCTCCGCCGCCACGGAGGCGCCCGCCTGTCGCGGCGAGGACGTCTACATCGTTGGCGGCGCCAACTCGGCGGGGCAGGCGGCGGTGTTCTTCGCCAAGCACGCCGCCACCGTCACGCTGCTCGTGCGCGGGCCGGACCTCGAGGCCTCCATGTCGTCGTACCTGATCAAGCAGATCGACGCGATCGACAACATCAGCGTGCGCACCCGCTGCGAGGTCGTGGAGGCGCACGGCGACGGCCACCTGCAGTCGCTCAGCCTCTGCGACCGGGAGAGCGGGAACGTCGAGAGCGTGAAGGCGGGGTCGGTGTTCGTCTTCATCGGGGCGGCGCCGCGCACCGAGTGGCTCGACGGCGTCGTGGTCCGCGACGAGCGGGGGTTCGTGCGCACCGGCCCGGACCTCGTGGTCGACGGGCAGCGACCACCGGGCTGGCCGCTCGACCGCGACCCCTACCACCTGGAGTCGAGCGTGCCCGGCGTGTTCGTCGCCGGGGACGTGCGGGCCGACTCGGTCAAGCGGGTCGCGTCGGCGGTGGGCGAGGGCGCGATGGCCGTGACGCTCGTGCACCGCTACCTGGCGGACCAGTGAGCGCCCCGGTCCGGCTGTCGCCGGAGGAGCTGCGCACGCTCTTCCTGTTCACCGACCTCACCGACGATCAGATCGGCTGGCTCGCCGAGCACGGCGACGTCCTCGAGGTGGCGGCGGGCGAGGACATCGTCATCGAGGGCGAGCCTGCGCGGTGCTTCCACGTGCTGCTGTCCGGCGCGATCGCGATGAGCAGACTCATCGGCGGCGACCCGGTCGAGACCACGCGCACCGACCAGCGCGGGGTGTACTTCGGGGCCGTCCAGTTCTACGTCGACGACGAGTCGGCGTCGGACTACCCGGCGTCGGTGCGAGCGGTCACGGACTGCGTCGTGCTCGCCATCCCGGCGAAGGAGTTCGCGGTCGAGTTCGCCCGCTGGTACCCGATGGCGGTGCACCTCCTGGAGGGCATGCTGCTCGGTCTGCGGCGCGGCAACTCGCAGGTGGCGGAGCGGGAGCGGCTGCTCGCGCTGGGGAAGCTGTCGGCGGGGCTGACCCACGAGCTCAACAACCCGGCCGCCGCGGCGAGCCGGGCGGCGGACACCCTGCGCGACAAGGTGGCGGGGATGCGGGCCAAGCTCGCCATGATCGCCGACGGGAAGATCGCCGGCGCGCAGCTGAAGAAGCTGGTGATGGCCCAGGACGAGTTCGTCAAGAAGGTCCGGCACGCGCCCGCGCTCTCGGCGCTGGAGGCCGCCGACCGCGAGGACGAGCTGGGCGACTGGCTCGACGACCACGCCATCGACGGCAGCTGGGAGCTTGCGCCGGTGTTCGTCGCGGGCGGCCTCGGGGTCGAGGACCTGGAGGCCGTGCACGCCGCCGCGCACGAGACCACCCTCGAGGGCGCGGTCCGATGGCTCGCCTACACCGTCGAGACCGAGAGCCTGCTGCGCGAGATCCTCGACGCCACCACCCGCATCTCCACGCTCGTGGGTGCGGCCAAGCAGTACTCGCAGATGGACCGCGCGCCGCACCGCTGGATCGACGTCCACGAGGGCCTCGACGCCACGCTGGTGATGTTCGGGCGCAAGCTGGGCGACGGCAGCGGCGTCTGGATCGTCAAGGACTACGACCGGGGCATCCCGCAGATTCCCGCCTACCCCGCTGAGCTCAACCAGGTGTGGACCAACCTGATCGACAACGCCCTCGACGCGATGGACGGCTCGGGCACGCTCACGGTCCGCACCTCCCGCACGGGCGAGTGCGTGGTCGTCGAGATCGGCGACACCGGTCCGGGCATCCCGCCCGAGGTCCGGCAGCGCATCTTCGAGCCGTTCTTCACCACGAAGCCGGTGGGCCAGGGCACCGGGCTGGGCCTCGACGTCACCTACCGGGTGGTCGTCACCCGGCACCACGGGGACGTGCAGGTGGAGTCCGAGCCGGGCAACACCCGGTTCCTGGTGCAGCTGCCGATCACCGAGGAGACGTCGTGACCATGCAGGCGCCGCTCGCGGCGGCCGACGCGCGGCTGGCATCGGGCGCGAGCCGGGCCGTCGACCTGCGGATGGGACCGCACGAGCTCACGGCCGACCACACCGAGGCCGGCGACGGGCGCGGTCCCACCCCGCTGGAGTTGATGACGGCCTCGCTGGCGGCGTGCAGCGCGATGTCGGCCCGCAGCCATCTGGAGCGCGACGGCGACCCGGGCGACATCGAGGTGGTCGCCACGCTCGACGCGGGGCCGCCCACGCTGCTCTACCGGCGCGTGCTGCTCGCGTTCCGGCTCGACGCCGATGAGGCGCACCGGCTGGCGGACGCGCTGGAGCGCACCGAGGTGACGATGATGCTGCGCCCGGCGTTCACGATCCGCACCGTGATCGAACACGCCGGCGAACCGCTGGTGTGAGGTTCACGGCCGGACGACGTCGAGGTCGGTGGCCGCGAAGTCGTTCCCTGTGCACAGCAGGGGAAGACCTGTGCGGTCGGCCAGCGCATAGCTGAAGCAGTCACCGAAGTTGAGCGCGGCGGGGTGGCGTCCCTTGCCGAACCGGCGCCATGCCGTCAACGCGCGGTCGGCGGCGTCGCCGTCAACCGGAACGATCTCCACCGAGGCGTCCCGGAGGAATGAGGTGACGACCTCGGTTCCGGCAGCGCCGAGCCGGGCCTCTACGACAATGCCCAGCTCCACGGAGGTGGCCGCGGAAATGAGCCGCGTGGTGGCCGCGTCGAGGGCGCTGATCAGGTACTCGTCACCCGGCTCGCGCTGGAGGATGGCGAGGACCGCGGAGGTGTCGACGACAAGGCCTGTCACCCGGGCAGGCCGTCGTCGTCGTAGCCCAGGATCTCCTCGGGTGTGCGCGCGTCCTGAACGGGCATTCGGGCAACTGCCTCCTGGAGGCGGCGCAGCCGCGCACCGACTCGGGGACCGCGCAGAACCCGCTGCCGGTCCAGCCGCTCGCGCAGGGACGTGACGACGGCTTCGGTCAGGGACTCACCGGTCTCGGCGGCAAGTTCACGGGCGAGCCGGTCGGCTTCATCGCTCTTGATGCTCAGAGCCATGGAGGAAGTATATAAAAGCATCTGCTGTTCTGCCACCCGTCGAGGTAGTGGTTTCCGGCAGTATGAGCGGCGCCGACCGTCCGGGGGGACACCATGACCACCACCGACCATGCCGCGAGCACGCTGCAGGCCGCGCGGGAGCTCGCGCCCGAGATCCGGGACCGGGCGCTGGAGGGGGAGCGGCTGCGAACCATGCCGCCGGACCTCGCCGAGCGCGTCGAGGCGGCCGGGCTGTTCGCGATGTGTCTGCCGCGCGCACTCGGAGGCCTCGAGCTCGACCCCGTCACGATCGTGCGGGTCACCGAGGAGCTCAGCTACGCCGACGGGTCCGCGGGGTGGACGGTGCTGATCGGCGGGAGCAGCGCGTTCCTCGCCTGGTTGGAGCCCGGCGTCGCCGGCGAGCTGCTCGGGGACCGGCCGTACGCCGCATCCACGTGCATGATCGCCCCCTCGGGGCGGGCGGTCGTCGACCCGGCCGGCGTCACGGTCGACGGGCGCTGGGCGTTCAACTCGGGGGTGTCGCACGCACGCGTCTCGCAGGTCGGGGCGGTGGTGATGGACGGGGACCGACCGCGGATGCTCGACGGCCACGGGCCGGACTGGCGGCTGGCGTACTTCGGCACCGAGCAGGCCCGGATCGTCGACACCTGGGACAGCGCGGGTTTGCGTGGCACGGGCAGTCACGACCTGGTCGTCGAGGGCCTGCGGGTGCCCGCCGAGCAGTTCGTCAACCCGCTGTTCGCGGCGCCCCGGCACGACGGGCCGCTGTGGCGCTTCCCGTTCTTCGCCAACCTCAACGTCACGATGATGGGCTTCCCGCTCGGCGTCGCCCGCCGGGCGCTGGACGAGTTCGTCGAGCTGGCGCGCACGAAGACCCGTGGCCCGGAGCGGCTGCGCGTGGCCGACGACCGGCACGTGCAGATGCAGCTCGCGGTCGCCGAGGGCGGCGTGCAGTCGGCGCGGGCTTTCGCGTTCGACGTGCTCGGCGAGCTGTGGGACACCGCCTGCGCGGGCGACCCGCTGAGCGACGACCAGCGCGCCCGCCTGTCGCTGGCCGCGCAGCAGGCGATGCGCGCCTCCGTGGCAGCCGTGGACGCGGTGTTCCGGCTCGCGGGTGCGGGTGCGGTGTACGCCGACCAGGCGCTGCAGCGCTGCTTCCGGGACCTGCACACCGCCGACGGGCACACGTTCGTGAGTGCCGACGTCGTCACCCGGTACGCGAAACACCGCCTCGGAATTGCGCAGCCGTCCTTCTCGTTCTGACAGCCTGGATGATCATCTGCACTTCGCGGTGCGGGTGGGGCTCGCGGCGACCTGCTCCCGGCCGGCGCGGGCCCTCACCCCGTGACCGCGGGCCGTGCCACCCGCACCGCCTCGGCGGCCGCCGCATCCCCGCGCGCCTCCAGCCCGGCGATCACCCCGTCGACGTCGGCGGCCGGGCGGTTCTGGCTCATCTTCACCTTCGCCTCGACCCGGCTGATCACCAGCTCCACGCCGACGATGGCGCGCAGCATGCCCTCCACGAACCGCCCGGGCGCGTCGTCCACCGACCACGGCGCGGCCTCGGCGGCCTCGTGCAGGTCGGTGAGCCTGCGGACCTGCCCGTCGAGCCACTCTGGGTCGTCGTGGACGCGTAGCTCGCCGTAGACGTGCGCGGTGAGGTAGTTCCACGTCGGCACCACGCGCCCGTGCTCGGCCTTCGACGCGTACCAGCCCGGTGAGATGTAGGCGTCCGGGCCGCGCACGATCGCGAGCGCCTCACCCTGCACCGGCCGCTGCCACTGGTCGTTGTTGCGCGCGAGGTGGCCGAGCAGCGCGCCGCGCTCCCCGGCGCCCGGGTCGAACACGAACGGCAGGAGGGTGGCGACGAGCCCGTCGGGCGTCATCGTGACCAGGTCGGCGGCCTGCGGACGCGACAGCAGCTCCTGCACGTCGTCCGCGGCGAAGTGGGTGGGGACGTACATGCGCTCAGTCTGGCAACTCGGGGGATTCCCGGGCGACGGCGTTCTACCGTGGCGAGGTGCTGGAGGCGGGAACGCGCAAGCGAGCGCAGCCGCCGCCCCCGCACGTCGTGGCCGAGTCGCTGATGCAGCCCGATCGCGACCCGGCCCGCCCGTGGCTGGTGCTCCTGCGCGACGAGCAGCGACCCCGCGTCGTGGAGGCCCGGCCACCGGAGCTGGTGGTCTGGTCCTCGCTCTGGCCGTCGCGGCCCGATGCCCTGGTGCGCTTCGAGCTCGAGCCCGACGGGTGCGGTGGCACCGCCCTGCGCTGGACGCTGCTGGTGGACGAGCCGGTGCCGGACGCGTCGAAGCTCGGGCACCTGCGCAAGCGGCTCAACCAGTTGATCAACGCAAACCTGAGGTACTCCTACGGCCAGTAGCTGGGGCCATCATTGCGATAGCACTGGAGGTGGACATGGCCGATCTGCTGATCCGGGACCTCGATCCGGAGGCTCACAGGGAGCTGAAGAGGCGGGCGGAGCGCGAGGGTCAGAGCCTGCAGAGCTATGTGGCCCACGTGTTGCAGACGCACGCAAGTCGGCCGCCGTTGCTGGACTGGTTGTCGCAGCTGGACGAGGTCGAGCCGGTGCTCGGTGCGACGGGCGCCGATGCGGTGACCGCCGCTCGGGACGACCTTCCGTGACGGTGTTGGTGCTGGACGCGTCCGCCGTAGTCGATCTACTGCTCCGCAACCCCGCCGGGGTGGAGGTACGCCGACAGCTGACCGACGCCGAGCTGCGTACGGTCTCTCATCTCGATGCCGAGGTTTTCTCGGCACTGGTTCGGCTCTACCGCGCCGGCATCTTGCGCGGCGCGGGGAAGCATGAGCACCCGGCTTGCGGCGGCAAGACCGGTGAGCCGCTAGCCGCGGTGCTGGATCAGGTCCCACAGGTTGCCGTACGGGTCGGTGAAGACGGCGACGGTGCCGTAGGGCTCGTCGCGCGGCGCCCGGACGAACTCCACGCCCGCGGTGCGGAGCCGCTCGTACGCTGCGGCGAAGTCGGTGACCGACCAGAAGAGCGCGACGCGGCCACCGGTCTGGTCGCCGATCCGCTCCTTCTGCCGCTCGCCGTCGGCGCGGGCGAGCAGCAGCGCCGCGCCGTCGCCGGGCGGGGCCACGACCACCCAGCGCTTCTCCGGGCTCAGGACCGTGTCCTCTCTCAGCGCGAAGCCGAGCACCCCGACGTAGAACGCGAGCGCCTCGTCGTAGTCGGGGACGACGAGCGTGACGAGCCCGAGCCCGGACCGCGGCCGGTACCGCGGCGGCGGGTCGGCGACGGGGGCGTTGTGCCAGCGCCACCGCTCCCGCCGGGGCCGCCCCGGCAGCTCAGCCCGGCCGGTCGCCCACAGGAGGGTCGGCCACGCGGCGCCGTCCACCTCGACCTCGGGCATCAGCCGGGCCAGCACCCGCGCACAGACCTCCTCCGGTGGCTGCCACGGGACGTCGAGGCCGCGCGCGACATCGTGGGTGTGCACGAGGACCTCCAGCACGCCCATCGCCGCCGCGGCCTCCGGGTCCGCCGGCCCGAAGGGGTGGTGCGCCCGCGCGTCCGGCGGCGCGGTGCGGACGACCGCCGCGAGCAGCCCCCCGCAGGCGGTGAGCGCCTCCAGGAGCCCGTCCGGCCCGGCGGCGCGATCGACCCGGAAGGCGTTGGCCGGCCCACCCGGGTGCCGCGCGGAGAGTGCGAAGGGCAGGTCGCGCTCGCCGGGCGCGGCGAGCTGCGTGGCGTAGGCGAACAGGTCGTCGGCGGCGTGCTCGACGGTCTCCCAGCAGTCCCACTCCAGGTCGCCGGCCAGGACCGACCAGTCCCGGTCCCGCCCCGCGCTCATCGCCCGCACCGCCGCCGCGACGACGTCGAGCACGTCGTCGGCCGTCACCCGCCCGCGTCCCCCGTCCATCGCCCGACCCTAACGAAGGACCATGTGATCATGGGGCGTGGCCACCGACGTGGAGATCCGTCCCGCCCAGCCGACCGACCACCCGATCCTCGTCGCCGTCATGGACGAGTGGTGGGGCCGGCCGATCAGCGGAATCCTCCCGCGGCTGTTCCTCGACCACTTCTGCACCACCAGCTTCGTCGCCGCGAGCGGGGACGAGGTCGTCGGGTTCCTGGTCGGCTTCCCCTCGCCCGCGCGTCCGGACGAGGCGTACGTCCACGCGATCGCCGTCGCGCCGGGGCGGCGCGTCGCGGGCCTGGCGCGGGTGCTCTACCAGCGGTTCTTCGACGCCGCGCTCGCGGACGGACGTCCGGTGATCCGCGCGGTGACCTCTCCGGTCAACGAGCGGTCGATCGCGTTCCACCGGCGGATCGGGTTCACCGTCAGCGAGCCGATCGCCGACTACGACGGACCCGGCCAGGACCGCGTCACCTTCCGGCTCGACCTGCGCGCGCCCGCCTGCTGACCCCCTTCTGACGCTCGGCGGGTCCCCACCGCGGCGCCGCGTCGGCGGGCGACTCGCTTGTCGAAACCGGGCGACTCGCGGCACTTCTCCGCGAGTCGCCCGTGCGACTCCGGGTCACGACAGCCGCGTCGCGCCCTCCGACGGCTCCGCCGGGCGGATCTCCGGCTCCCGGTAGCCCGCGTCCGCGAACGCGGCCCGCACCGCGTCCGCCACCGCGTCGGCCCGGTCCAGGGGCACCAGCGCGATCGCCGACCCGCCGAACCCGCCCCCGGTCATCCGCGCCCCGGCCGCGCCGGCCTCGCGGGCCGCCGCACACGCCAGGTCGAGCTCGGCGCACGACACCTCGTAGTCGCCGGCGAGGGAGGCGTGCGAGGCGTCGAGCAGCGGTCCGATGTCGGCCAGGCGCCCGGCGTCGAGGAGCTCCACCGTCTCCCGGACGCGGGCGATCTCCGTGACGACGTGCCGGGCCCGCCGCTGCGCCTCGCCCTCCAACGACTCGACGTCGGCGAGCGAGGCGTCGCGCAGGCTGGGCAGCCCGAGCGTCGCCGCGGCCTTCTCCACCGAGGCGCGGCGCGCGCCGTACTGGCCGTCGGCGTGGCTGTGCCGCACCCTCGTGTCGATCACGAGCAGCCCGAGCCCGACGTCCCGGGGGGCGAACGGGACCTGCCGGGTGCTGTTGTCGCGGGTGTCGAGCAGCAGGGCGTGTCCCGCCGTCGACAGCATCGACGCGGCCTGGTCCATCCCGCCGGTCGCGGCGCCGACCACCTCGTTCTCCGCGCGCTGCGAGGCCGCGACGAGCGTGCCGCGGCCCGTGGGGGAGCCGCCGAGGCCGAGCCCGAACAGGTCGTCGACGGCCAGCGCGGCCGCCGACTCCAGCGCCGCCGACGACGACAGCCCGGCCCCGAGCGGAACGGTGTCGGTGACGAGCAGGTCGATGCCGCCGACCTCGTGCCCGGCCTCGCGCAGCGCCCACAGCACGCCTGCCACGTAGCCGGCCCAGCCGGCGGGGGAGCCGGGGCCGACCTCGTCGAGGGTGCCCTCCCAGCCGTCGGTTTCGGACAGGCTGCGCAGCCGCAGCCGGCCGTCCGTCCGCGCGGCCACCTCCACGACCGTGCGCTGCGCGAGGGCGAACGGGAGGCACAGGCCCTGCGCGTAGTCGACGTGCTCGCCGATCAGGTTGACGCGCCCGGGAGCGGCCCACCGGCCGTCCGGCTCCCGGCCGAAGAGCTCAGCGAACCTCATGCGCCCGCCTCCCGCAGGCGCTCGGCGATCCGCTCCGGGGCCGCGTCGTTGACCCACGCACCCATGCCCGACTCCGAGCCTGCCAGGTACTTGAGCTTCCCCGGGGCCCGGCGCAGCGAGAACAGCTGCAGGTGCAGACGGGTGAGGTCGCGCCCGGTGTGGACGGGAGCCTGGTGCCATCCCGCGATGTAGGGCGGCGGGTCCTCGGGCTCCCCGAAGAACCCCTCGAACCGCTGCAGCAGGCTGCGGTAGAGCACCGCCAGCTCGTCGCGCTCGGCGTCGTCGAGCGCGGCCAGGTCCGGCACCGCCCGGTGCGGCACGATGTGGGCCTCCACGGGCCACCGCGCGGCGGCCGGCACGAACGCCGTCCAGTGCTCGCCCTCGAGCACCACCCGCTCGCCCGCCTTGCGCTCGGCGTCGAGGACGTCGCCCATGAGGTCACGGCCGGTGCGTTGCCGGTGTGAGCCGGCCCGGGTGAGCAGCTGCGCCGTGCGCGGCGTGACGAACGGGTAGGCGTAGATCTGCCCGTGCGGGTGCTCGAGGGTGACGCCGATCTCCTTGCCGCGGTTCTCGAAGGGGAACACCTGCTCGACGCCCGGCAGCGCCGACAGCTCCGCCGTGCGGTTCGCCCACGCCTCGATCACGGTGCGCACGCGCTCCACGGGCAGCGAGCCGAAGGAGGCGTGATGGTCGCTGGTGAAGCACACCACCTCGCAGCGCCCGACCGCGGGCCGCTGGGGCCAGAGCGGGTTGCCGTCCACCGCGTCCGGCACGTCGGGCGGCACCGCCTGCGCGAACGACGGGAAGCGGTTCTCGAACACGACGACGTCGTAGTCCGCCGCCGGGATCTCCGACGGTTCGCTGCCGCGCCCGGTCGGGCACAGCGGGCACTCGTTCGCAGGCGGCAGGAAGGTGCGGGTCATCCGGTGCGCGGCGATCGCCACCCACTCGCCGGTGAGCACGTCGAACCGCATCGTCGAACCGTGCTGCACCGGCGGCAGGTCACGGGTGTCGGGCACCGCCCGGCTCGCCGCCCCGCTCAGGTAGGGCTCGGTGTCGTCGAAGTAGAAGAACTCCCGGCCGTCCGCCATCCGGGTTCTCGTGCGGCGGACCCCGTCCAGGGCCGACGAGTCCGTCACGCGAGCACCAACTTGCAGTTCTTCTCGATCGTCGTGCGGGCCTCCGGCGCCAGTTCGGCGTCGCTCACCACCACGTCCACCTCGTCCAGGGTCGCGATCGTGCTCAACCCCACCACTCCCCATTTCGAGTTGTCGGCCACCACGGCCACCCGCCGCGCGCTCGCGACCAGCGCCCGGTTCGTCTCGGCCTCCACCAGGTTCGGCGTGGTGAAGCCGGCCTCGGCGTCCATCCCGTGCACCCCCATCAGCAGCCAGTCCACGTGCAGGCGCCGCAGCGCCGCCACCGTGACGGGCCCTACCAGCGCGTCCGACGGGGTGCGTTCCCCGCCGGTGAGCACGACGGTGAGGTCGTCACGGGGCGACTCGTGCAGCACCTCCGCCACCCGCAGCGAGTTCGTGACGACCGTGAGCCGCGGGATCGGCAGCAGCGCCGACGCCGCCGCGTGGGTGGTGGTACCCGCCGAGAGCGCCACCGACGCCCCCGGCTCGATCAGGCCGGCGGCGGCCGCGGCGATCGCCTGCTTGGCCGCCGTGTGCAGGCCCGATTTCACCGCGAAGCCGGGCTCGTCCACGCTGCTGCCCGCCGCCGTCGCGCCGCCGTGCACCCGGGTGACGAGGCCGCGCCCGGCGAGCGCCTCGATGTCGCGGCGCACGGTCATGTCGGAGACGCCGAGCCGGTCCACCAGCTCGGAGACGCGGGCGCCGCCGGTGGTGCGGACCGCGTCCAGGATCAGCTCCTGGCGTTGCCGGGCGAGCATCAGACCTCCTTGCGGACCACGGCGGCGCCGCCCGGCGCGACCGTGACGCAGGCGTCGACGCGCGCCCCGGTGAGCAGATCGGTGCCGCGCGCCGGCACGACCGCGGTGGCGTCGCCGCGGTTGAGGACGAACAGGTACCGGCCACGCCGCACCACCTCGACGCCCGGCAGTGGCGCGTCCATCCGCGCCACGCCGGCGTCCCGGGTGAGCCGGTCGGCCAGTGCCGCGGTGGCGCTCTCGTCGAGGCGCGTGGCGAGGTACCAGGCGCCCCCGGCACCGACGGTCCGCCGGGTGAGTGCGGGCGTGCCGGCGAGCGGGCCGTCGGCGTACCGGGCGAGCACCTCGGCGTCGGACGCGGTGAGCACCTCCGTCCACAGGCCGGCGGTGCTGCCGTCGTCGAGGGTGACGGTCTCGCCGGGCCGCAGTGGCGCGAACTCCTCCGCCCGCACGCCCAGGAGCTCCCGGAACGCACCCGGGTAGCCGCCGAGCCGGACGTGGTCGTTCTCGTCGACGATCCCGGAGAAGTACGTGACGAGGACGTGCCCGCCGCCCCGCACGTACTCCGCGAGCGCGGCCGCCGCCGGGTCGGAGCACAGGTACAACGTCGGGACGACCACCAGCCGGTAGCCGGACAGGTCGGCGCTGGGGTGCACGACGTCGACGGTGGCGCCGAGCTCCGTCACGGCGCGGTGCCAGCGCTGCACGGCGTCGATGTAGTGCAGCTCCCCGCTCGGGTGGGAGCCGAGGTCGCACGCCCACCAGGCCTCGTAGTCGAACAGCACCGCCACGTCGGCCCGCACCCGGCTCCCGGCCACCTCGCCGAGCTTCCCGAGCGCGGCGCCGAGCCCGACGACCTCGCGGAACAGCGCCGAGTCGGCCCCCGCGTGCGGCACGAGCGCCGAGTGGAACTTCTCGGCGCCCGCCTTCGAGGCCCGCCACTGGAAGAACGCCACCGCGTCGGCGCCGCGGGCGACGTAGCGCAACGAGTCGAGCAGGAGCTCCCCGGGCCGCTTGGCGTGGTTGACCGGCTGCCAGTTCACCGCCGACGTGGCCGACTCCATCAGCAGCCACGGCGCCCCGCCCGCCACACCCCGCGTGAGGTCACTGGCGAGCGCCTGCTCGGCACGCGGATCGGCCAGTCTGCCGTCGAGGTAGTGGTCCTGGGCGATCAGGTCCATCTCCGGCGCCCACCGGAAGTAGTCCTCGTCCGGCTGCCGGGCGTTGACCATGAGGTTGGTCGTGACCGGCACCGCTGGCGACAGCTCGCGCAGCAGATCGCGCTCGGCCCGGTAGTGGCCCAGCAGCTCGTCGGTGGAGAACCGCGCGAAGTCCAGTTGGTGGGTGGGGTTCGGCACCGTCGGTGTGATCCGCGGCGGAAGGACCTCGTCGAAGCTCGCGTAGTGCTGGGACCAGAAGGCGGTGCCCCAGGCGTCGTTGAGCTTCTCGATCGAGCCGTACCGGTCGGTGAGCCAACGCCGGAACGCCGCCGCGCTGACGTCGCACCAGCACTTCGTGATGTGGCAGCCGAGCTCGTTGCTGACGTGCCACAGCCGCACTGCCGGGTGGCTGCCGTAGCGGCGCGCCATCTCGCCGACCAGCCGCAGCGCGTGCTCACGGAAGACCGGGCTGCTCGGGCACCACGACTGCCTGCTGCCCTGGAAGAGCGTGCGGCCCTCGGCGTCGACGGGCAGCACCTCGGGGTGGCCGCTGGTGAGCCACGGCGGCGGGGCCGCGGTTGCCGTCGCCAGATCCACCGCGACGCCGGCCTCGTGCAGCAGCTCGAGCACCTCGTCGAACCAGCCGAAGTCGTACCGGCCGGGCTCGGGTTCGAGCAGCGCCCAGGAGAACACCCCGAGCGTCATGAACCCGACGCCCGCCTCGCGCATGAGCGCCACGTCCTCGCGCCACACGGACCGGGGCCACTGCTCCGGGTTGTAGTCGCAGCCCAGCGCGATGCCGTCGAACGGGATTCCGGTCACGTCAACCCTTCGTGGAGCCGAGCGTGAGCCCGGAGACGAACTGTTTCTGCAAGACGAAGAACACGATGAGCACCGGCAGGGCGACGAGCACCGAACCGGCGGAGAGCAGGTTGTAGTCGACGAAGAACTGGCCGCGGAGGTTGTTGAGCGAGCTGGTGATCGGCAGCTTGTCGAAGTCCTGGATGAGCACGGTGGCCCAGAAGAACTCGTTGTAGATCCACGTCGTCTGCAGCACGGCCAGCGCGGCGAGCGCGGGCCGGCACAGCGGCATCGTGATCTGCCAGTACTGGCGCCACACGTTCGCGCCGTCGACCTCGGCCGACTCGTAGAGCTCCTTCGGAAGCGTCTTCATGTAGTTGCTGAGCACGAACGTGCAGAAGCCCATCTGGAACGCGACGTTGATCAGGATCAGGCCCCAGTAGCTGCCCAGGAGCGACTCGCTGTCGCTCATCCACTCCGGCAGTGGGATCTCCCGGTACAGCCGGAAGATCGGGATGAGCAGCGCCTGCGGCGGCAGCAGGTTGGCGGCGAGGAACACGCCCAGCAGCGTGAGGTTGAACCAGTAGCTGAAGCGGGCGAGCACGAACGCCGTGCACGAGGCGAGGAACAGCACCAGGACGACGGCGGGCACCGTGATGATCAGCGAGTTGAGGAAGCCCTGCCCGAAGTTCCCGCGCTCCCAGGCGTTCACGTAGTTGTCGAAGGTGAAGCCGCCGAACGAGACGTAGCCGTGCTCGGCGGTGTAGGCGTAGTCGCGGAAGGAGTTGAGCACCGCCCAGGCGAGCGGGAACACCCACGACAGCGCGATGACCGTGAGGAAGACGTGCAGCACGATCCGCGGGCCACGGCGCCGCGGCGGTCCGGGCCGGCGCGCGGAGGCGGCGGCCGCGATGCGCGCCGCCTCGACCGTCTCGGTCATGACCGGTCCTCCTTCATGACCACACGCAGGTAGATCGTGATGAAGACCGACGAGATCAGCAGCATGATCGTCGCCATCGCCGAGCCGAAGCCGATGCGGCTGGCCTCGCCCACGACGTTCGCCGTGACCAGCGCGGCGATGATCTCCAGCCCGTTGCGGCCCTGGTTCACCACCCAGACCAGGTCGAACGCCCGCAGCGACTCGATCACCACCACGACGACGACGATCAGGTTGATCGGCCGCATCACCGGCAGGATGATCCGGAAGAAGGTGGAGACCTCACCGGAGCCGTCGATCGCCGCCGCCTCGCGGAGCGTGTGGTCCACACCCTTCAGCCCGGCGAGGTACAGCAGCATGATGTAGCCGGTGTGCCGCCAGCCGGTCGCCACCAGCACCGCCCACAGGTTGACGTCCGGGTCGCCGTACCAGTCGATCTGCGTGCCGAGCACCGCGTTGAGCAGGCCCTGGTCGCGCGAGTAGATCAGCTGCCAGATGAACCCGATCAGCGCCAGCGACAGCACCACCGGCATGTAGAGCGCGGTCTGGTAGATCCGGGTGCCGCGCAGCTCCTTGTCGAGCAGCACCGCGAGGAAGATGCCGAGGACCGTCGGGCCGACGGCGAGGAACCCCAGCCACAGCACGTTGTGCCACAGCGCAGGCCAGAACGGCGGGTAGATCGTGGCGACGTCGACGTAGTTCTCGGTCCCGACGATCTCGATCTCGTCGAGCCCGCCGATGCCGTTCCAGGACGTGAACGACAGCAGGACCGAACCGAGCGCGGGCAACCACACCAGGCCGATCACGAACACAGCCGGGATCACCACCATGGCGGTGACCACGATCCGGTCCCGCGGGGCGAGCCGGCGTCGCCGGCGAGTGCGGGGAGTGGTGGTCGTCATCTCGTCCGCTCAGCTCGAGAAGATCGACTTCTTCTGGGCCTCGATGCTGCTCGCGAGGCCGTCGATGTCGTCCGGGTTGCCGATGAACTGCTGGAACGCCGGGATGATCACCGTGGACGCGAAGTCGGGGCGGGTGTCGCGGTCGAGGAACTGGGCGATGTTCTCGGCCTGGCCGACCAGCTCCACCGACTTGAGCTGCAGCTGCGAGTATTGGCTCGTGTCGGACTCGGTGTTTGCGGAGATGAACGGCAGCCCGGTCGTGGCCGCCGCGGCCGCGGCCTCCGGCGACGCGAGGTACTGCAGGAACGCGATCGAGCCCTCCATGTTGTCCGGGTCGGCGGACATGCAGAACCCGTCGATCGGGGCGTCGATGGCACCGGTGCCGATCGCCGGGTCGATCTCGGGGAAGGTGAAGAAGTCGAGGTCGTCCTCGTCCTCGGGGAACTGCTCGTTGAGGAACGTCCCCAGGATGAACATGCCGGCCTGACGCTGCTGCAGCGTCTGGGCCGCCTCCTGCCACGTGCGGCCGAGCGCGTCCGGCTGGTGGTAGGGCAGCAGCCCGCGCCAGGTGTCGAACACCGACTTCACCTGAGGCGAGTCCCACGCCTCCTCGCCGGCCATCAGGTTGATGTGGAAGTCGAAGCCGTTGATCCGCATGTTGAGCATGTCGAACGTGCCCATCGCGGGCCAGCCGTCCTTGTCGCCGAACGCGAGCGGGACGAGCCCGTCGGCCTGCATCCGCCGGCAGAGCGCGGTGAACTCGTCGAGGGTCGCCGGCTCCTGGTAGCCGGCCTGCTCGAACATCGACTTCCGGTAGAACACCGCCCACGGGTAGTACGACTGCGGCACGAAGTACTGCCTGCCGTCGTTGCCGGTGGACGCCTCCTTGAACGACTCCGGGATACCCGGCAGCGGCCACGCGTCGGTGACGTCGCCGATCAGGCCCTGCTCGGCGAAGAACCGCATCCGGTAGCCCGCGAACCAGGAGAAGACGTCGTCCGGGTTGCCCTGCAGGTAGGTGTTGATGTTCTCCTGGAACGTGTTGTGGTCGACCGCGTTGATCGCGATCGTCGTCCCGGTGCGCTTCTGGAAGTCGTCGGCCATCGCCTGCCGCTGCTCGGCGAAGGTGCTCCCGCTCTCGTTCGAGCCGAGCGTGACCGTGCCGGGGCCGGCGGCCCCACTGCCCTCGTCGCCGCCGCCGCAGGCGGCCAGCAGACCCGTGAGACCGACGCCCGCGCCGACGCCGAGGGCGCCGCGCAGCAGCGTGCGCCGTCCGAACGGGCGGGCGGCGACGGACGGGGGGAGGAGGCGCGCGAGGTACTCGGCCTCTGATCGGGGTCGTGACATGTCGTCTCCTTTGACGCAGGACAGGCTGCCGAACAGAACAAAACACAATCGAACAGAAAGCTGCGTTGGAGGATGGAGGGGCGGGGCGCGCGGGTCAAGCCCCAGGAGGTCACGAAACAGCGACGGCCCGCCCGGGACGGCCCTGCGGCGCGATCAACAACTTCGAACAGCCGCGATCTCCGGAGCGCCTCGGGAGTCGCCGCCGGCCGGAAGCCGGCTGATCAAGGCGCAGACGTCGTCAGTTGATCTCCGCGCGCGACGCCTCCGCCTTGATCGCGGCGGGGCGGGGGTCTGCCGGTGACGGCGATTGGTGGCGCGGGCGGCCGGCGTCTCGACGGCCGGATGTGGTGCGACCTGGCCGTCGGGGGTCGGATCCCGCGGCCGCGCGCTCGGCCGGTGCTCGCGCCGAGCCGCACGCCAGTGTCCTCGCCGGACCGTTCCCGTGCGGCTCGCGGCGATCACCAGGCCCGGCGTGCCCGGCGGCACCGCCCACGATCGTCAGCGGTGGTGGGCGCGCCCGGCGTCGTCGGCGGTGTGCCGCCCGCCGTTCACGGCCTCCTCGAGCCGGGCCCGGACGACGCCCGCCGCGCCCTGCACCGCGGGGTGGTCGGCGATCCGCTGATAGGTGCGCCGCAGCTGCTCGTAGCGCTCGTGCCCGGCCTTGGCGCCCAGCACGTAGCCGACTGCCGCCCCCAGCAGGAACTTCAGCATGACGCCTCCCGGCTCGCCGTTGTCGCGTTCCCGGCCATAGTGCCCGAGGCTCCGGAGCTGGTCGGCGACCGCCTCCCGTCGCGGTGCGTTCCGCGGAACGCGGCCGCGAGTGGGTGCTCGCCGGCCGGCGCGGCCCGGCGGGACGGGGGCGGACTTCCACCGCCACGCCCGCCCCCCGATGAGCTGGGCCTTCCGGGCCGACATGGGGCGTCCTGGCCGGGACCGGGGGGCCCGGATTCCCGGCTGTGGCCGTGCGCTAAGGTTCTTCCTGTCAGCGGGGCCCGCCCCGCGGCAATGCGGTCCTCCGTAGCTCAATTGGCAGAGCATGCGACTGTTAATCGCAGGGTTACTGGTTCGAGTCCAGTCGGAGGAGCAGAACTCGCAGGTGAGCGGCCTGCAGTGAGCTCGGTTTCATGATCACGGTACCGCTTAAGGACCGGAAAGCCTATGAGCGCGGTCCTTCTTCGCTTCCCGATGAGCCCGGTCCAAGGCATCCGCGGCCTCCTTTCCCACGGCACCGCGGCCCAGGTAGCGATCCTGGGTCATGGACACCTTCGCGTGACCGAGCTGGTCGGCGATCTGCCGCGCGGACAGGCCGGCCCTGTCCAGTTCCGTCGCAGCGGTCTTGCGGAACACGTGGCTCGTGACCCAGGCGAACTCCTCCGATCCCCGGGCGTTGCGTAGATCACGGCTCGTGTTCGACGGGTCGCGCCAGCCGCCACGTGAGTCCGGGAAGACGGGACCGTGACCGCCGGCGGCGAGTTTGCGTCGTCGAAGCATTGCGAGGGCGAACGCGGGCAGCCGGAGCGTTCGCTCCCCGGCGTTGCTCTTGGTGCCTTTGCGGATGAGTCCGACACCCTTGATCCGGACGATCGTGTGGTTGATGTGGACCACGCCCGCGGTGAGGTCGACGTCGTCCCAACTCACAGCCAGCGCCTCGCCGACGCGTACACCGGTGCCGAGCATCCACTCGCACAGATCGGGCAGGTCCTTCCGCACGGCGTCCGGATCGGCCTTCAGGTGGGCGATCCACTCGCGCCGCTCGTCGGGGGTCAGGGCGCGTGGTCGTCGAAGTGGCGTATTGGTGATCCGCCCGATGTCTCGCACCGGGTTTGACGAGATCGCGCCGTGCCTGACCGCCATCCCCAGCGCCCCCGACAAGACGGTCCGGGCAATCTTGGCCGTCGCCGCACCGCAGTTCAGCTGGAGTGTCTGCACGAAGCGGTCCAGTCGCGGAACGCTGAGCTCTCGAAGCCTCACTTCGCCGAGCGCCGGCAGGACATGCGTAGTGAGGTTCAACCGGTAGAGCTGCGCGGTGTTCGGCGAACGGAGGCCTTGTGCTGCGAGCTGGTCGACCGAGGCTATCCAGGTAAACATTCAGCCCTTGCGCGAGGTTGGATGTGCGGTTCCTGCAGCGTCGGGTCGGCTGATCTTGGGGCGGTATGGTTGCGGGCATGGCCATCAGGGACGCTCGGGCGGTGATCGCCGCGCTGGC
>NZ_JAHKRK010000153.1 GCF_019396355.1 Pseudonocardia nigra | reverse complement strand
GGGCCACCGCGCGGTCGCCACCCGCTACGACAAGCGCGACTACATGTTCCGCGGAACCATCGACGTCGCCTCGATCAGGATCTGGCTCCGCGACCCCGTCCCATGATCCAAGGGACACGCTCTAGCCAGGTTCCGGGTGCTCGCCGCGGCGGATGCGGGCGGCGAGCTCGAGCTGATGATCGAGACCACGGCGGACGTCGTAGGTTGCCCGGAGTGCGGGGCGGTCGCCAGGGCGAAGGACCGGCGCGCGACCTCGGTCGGTGACCTGCCGATCGGTGGGCGGCCGGTAGTGCTGTGCTGGGTCAAGCGCGTCTGGGCCTGCCCTGCCCGCACCGGCGCTGCTCGCGCCGGACGTGGACCGAGCGCCATGATGCGATCGCGCCGCGGGCGGTGCTCACCGATCGGGCCGCTGTCGCGGCGCCCGCTCAGGTCCGGTCGGGCGCGACAGTCGCCGAGCAGGCGCGCGTGCTCGGGGTGTCCTGGCACATCGTGATGCGCCAGGTCCGCGGGCAGGGCGAGCCGTTGGTCGACGACCCGGCCCGGCTCGACGGGGTGACCGCGATCGGGGTCGACGAGCACGCCTGGCAGCGCACCGGGCTGCGCCACCACACCCGAAACGCGACCGGCATCGTCGACCTGACCCCGGGCCGGCCGGCGCGACTACTCGACGTGGTCGCGGGGTACCGGCCGCGCCACGTGCATGGCGGCCCCTTGGTCGTGCCGTCGGTGCACGTGCGGCGCCCCTGCGCTCCGGGCCACTGTGGACGGGCCCGACGACCGGCGAATCGATCTTCACGGCGTCTCTCGAAATCTTCACCGCGCCCGGTCGTCGCGGGTTCGCTTGGGCGTCGTCCGTTGCCGGTCCCATGCAGCGAGGGCCACCGTGAAGCAGATGCGGCTGTGCCAGTCCAACGGGTCGCGACCACTGATCTCGGCGACGCGCTTCATCCTGTGCCGCAGTGTGTTCGGGTGCAGGAACAGGACACGGGCAGTGGGGACTATGGAGCCGCCGCTTCCGATGAAGGCCCGCAAAGAGGGCACCAGCTGGGAACCGGTCCGGCGATCGTGAGCCAACAGGGGCTCGATCAGTTGGTCAAGAAACGGGCTCAAGGCCGCGTCCGGCAGCCGATCCAGTAGGGCGTCGACGGTGGCGAGCTCTGCCGAGGCGATCGGTCGGCCCCGCGCGGCGGACAAGGCCAACGCCTCGAGGGCCTCCCGCACCGAGCGCGCGAGGTCGGCGACCGGGACATGCTCTCCCGTGCCACAGGAGATGCCGTGCGCAGTCGCGAGAGCCGTGGCGGCCTCGGCGCGCTCGACGAGGACCACCACCGCGTCGCCGAAGGCCGCTCGCGCGGCCCCTGGCAGCAGGTCTCGAATTCGCGCAGTTTCCGCAGCCGGCCAGGCACTTGCGGCGAGGGGGGTGTCAGTTGCGATGCCGAGATGGTCCGCGACCGTGCGGGGCTCGGCAAGCCCGTCCACCACCAGCCCGAGTAGTCGACCAAGGTCCCGCTCGCTGCGGAGCATGCTCGCCACGCGCTCGCGCCTGTACAGCGCCAGCGGACGAGCCAGCTCCCGCAGCGTGTCGATGGCGGCGGTGGCGTCCGCCGCGCCGTCCCCGGGGTGCCACACGAGCCGCCCGGGCGGGTCACCCGGCAGGTCCACCCCGTGGGCTGTGCCATGGCTCGGCACCGATCCCGACGTCATCTCCGGGACGCCCAGCTGGTCGACGATCCGCAATCCTCCTCCCAGCTCTCGGGCGAGCATCTCGAGCACATCGGGGAGGTCCTCGAACCGAGCCATCGCGTCGAGGACCGTCGCCACCAGAGCGCCGGTACGGCGCGCGCCGGCCAGGCGCTCCACGACCCGGTGCTCCGCAAGCAGCTCGGTGAACGCCTGGAACGGCACCCCGTGCGGGACACTGAACAGCGGCAGAGAATGGCGATCACAGGCCTCGCGCAGGGCAGCCGGCACCTCGTCGTGGACGTCACCGATCCCCAACCCCAGGGCCTGGGCATGCGAGGACATCAGCTCCCGGACGAAGGACTCGCAGCGCTTCACTGAGGTCAAGGCGCTGCCCACGGTCAGGACCAGCTCCCCGCCGCGCAGGTAGCGCGCTGGGGCCAGAAGCTCGGTGCAGTGTGCCCAGCGGATGACCCGCCCGTGGTCGTCAGGACCGGCGACAAGGGCAAGCGCGAGTCCAGGAGCATCGAGCAACGCGCCCAGCGTGACGCCTTTCTCCTCCGGCACCGCCATCCTGCCCACCCGCCCTGGCTCGTTGTGCACCTGTACAAGGGGCACGACTGTAGTAGACGAATCTCCGAGAGTCGGACCATCTTCTTGTGTCGTCACCCGCGAAGGGCGTTGGCTACGCCGGGTCCGACCCACAGGGGGCAACCAATGGCATCGAGCGCTGAGCGACGGCTCAAGCGCGAGTTCAGCTTGTGGACCGCCTTCGCCTTCGCCTTCGCGTTCATCTCACCGATCGTCGCGCTCTACGCCATCTTCGGGCTGGCGATCGGCACGGCCGGCCCTGCCTTCTGGTGGAACTTCCCGGTCGTCTTCGGTGGTCAGCTGCTCGTGGCTCTGGTCTTTGCCGAGCTCGTGTCCCGCTGGCCGATCGAGGGCTCCATCTACCAGTGGTCGCGTCGGCTGGTCGGCGACGGCTACGGCTGGTTCGCCGGATGGGCGTACGTGTGGACGCTGATCATCGCGATGGCCACGGTCGCCCTCGGCGCGGCGGGGTTCGTCATCAACATCATTGGCATCGACACGCCGAGCGGCGCCCAGCAGGTTGGCATCGCCTCGGTGATCCTCGTCCTGGGCACGGCGGCCAACCTCGTCGGACGCACGGTGCTCAAGGTGCTGATGTCGGCGAGCATCATCGCCGAGATCATCGGCTCGGTCGGGCTGGCGATCGTGCTCCTGTTGTTCCACCGCGTCCAGCCGCTGAGCGTGCTCTTCCAGGGCGCGTCCGAGACCGCACCGGGCACCTACCTCGCGCTGTCCGGGCCGTTCCTGGTCGCGATGGCCTTTGTCGGCTGGTCCTTCGTCGGCTTCGAGAGCGCCGGGGCCATCGCCGAGGAGGTCAAGGAGCCACGACGGAACCTGCCCAAAGCCATCATCTTCTCCCTGACCTTCATCGCGGCCGTGGTGATGTTCTCCAGCCTTGCCATCATCCTGGCGATCCCCGACCTGGACGCCGTGCTGTCCGGCGAGGACCCGGACCCCGTCTACTCCACGCTCGTGGCCCAGCTCGGGATCGGCATCGCCAAGCCCGTGCAGGCGTTGTTCGTCATCGGCTTCCTCGCCAGCTTCCTCGCCCTACAGACCTCGGCGTCGCGAGTGATCTGGTCCTACGCCCGCGACCGGGCGCTGCCGGCGTCCTCGGTCCTGTCCCGGCTCTCTGCCCAGGAGAGGCAGCCGGTCGTCGCGATCACCGTGACCGCCATGGTGGGGATCACGCTCTTCCTGCTCAGCCTCTTCGCGACGGACGTGTACACGATCATGGTGGTCTTCACCAGCGGTGGCTTCTACATCGCGTTTCTGTTCCCGCTGCTCGGCGCGGTCCGGGCCCGGATGACCGGCCGATGGTCGCCGGGCCGGTGGAGCCTGGGCCGGGCCGGGCCGTGGTACTGGGGCTCGCCGTCGCGTGGGCCGTCTTCCAGTTTCTCAACATCGCCTGGCCGCGGGCACTCAACGAGGAGCGGTGGCTGGACTGGGCGTTCTGGATCGTGGCTGGCGGGCTGGGCGCCGTGGGCCTGGTCATCTTCACCAGGGTCCGCCCTCGGATGACGACGTGGGCGGGCGACGAGCTCGACGCGGTCCAGCCACCGGCGGGGCGATGAGTCCCGACATACGCCGGCTAGCCGTCGTGTCGGGCGCGGCGAGCGGCATCGGGGCCGCGTGCGGCGCGGAGTTGCGGGCCCGCGGCTGGGCCGTGGCCGGGCTCGACCTGGTGCCCTCGGCAGAGGTGGACCTCGGCCTGGAGGTCGACATGACCGACCTGGCGGCGGTGAGCGCGGCCGTCGAGCGCACCACCGCCGTGCTCGGCCCGGTAGCCGCGGTGGTGTCCGCGGCGGGGCACTACGCGATGGCGCCGTTCGAGGACATCACCCAGGAGTCCTGGCGGCGGATGCTGCGCGTGCACCTCGGCGGGCTGCTGCACCTCGCCCGGGCCACCGTGCCGGGGATGGCCGCCAGGGCAGCCGGGTGCATCGTGGCGATCGGGTCGGAGCTCGGCATCGGCGGTGGCGACGGCGACGCGCACTATGCGGCGGCCAAGGGTGCCCTCCACGGGCTCGTACGCAGCCTCGCCGTCGAGCTGGCCGGGCAGGGCGTGCGCGTCAACGCCGTGGCCCCGGGGCCCAGCGACACTCCCCTGCTTGGGCCCGACTCCCCGTGGCGTGCCCCCGACTGCCTGGCGACGCTCCCGCTCGCGCGGCTGGTGCGCCCGGCGGAGGTGGCCCGCTCGGTCGCGTTCGTCGTCGAGGAGGCCACGTTCATGACCGGTGAGGTCGTCTCCCCCAACGCCGGGGCGGTGATCTGATGGCGGGCATGCTCGCCGGCCGCCTCGCCCTGGTCACCGGGGCCACCCAGGGCATCGGCGCTGCCACAGCGCGCCGCCTCGCCCGTGAGGGCGCGCTGGTCGCCGTCAACGGCCGGGAGCGCAGCGCGCGAATGGAGTCCGTGGTCGCCGAGGTGGACGGCATCGCCGCTCCCGCCGACCTGGCCGAGCCCGAGCAGGTCCGGGCGCTGGTGGACCGCCTCGTCGACGACCACGGCGGGATCGACGTCCTGGTCGCCAACCACGCGTACATGACCATGGCGCCTCTGGTCGAGCATCCGGTCGAGGACTGGTGGCGGGTCGTGGACACCAACCTCGGCGGGACGTTCACGGCGGCGCAGGCAGTGCTCGCGGGCATGCGGGCCCGCGGCGGCGGGCGCATCGTGGTGATCACATCCGAGTGGGGTGTGATCGGCTGGCCGGGCGCCACGGCATACTCGGCCTCGAAGGCGGGTCTCATCGCGCTCGTAAAGACCCTCGGTCGCGAGCTGGCGTCCGACGGCGTGCTCGTCAACGCCGTCGCGCCTGGTGTCATCGACACCCCGCAGCTGGAGGTCGACGCGCGAGATGCCGGCGTCGGGCTGGCCGAGATGCACGAGCGGTACGCCCGGGACATTCCGATGGGACGCATCGGCCGCGACGAGGAGGTGGCCGCGGTGGTCGCCCACCTCTGCGACCCGGCGGTCGGTGCCTTCACCGGGCAGGTCCTGGCGGTCAACGGCGGATCCACGCGCGGGCGCGCGTGAGACGGGACGGGAGGACCATGGACGGCGCCGAGAACGGCCCAGGTCAGCACCACGAGCACGCCGGTGGCATCGTCGGGCAGGTGGACGCGCTGCAGGTCCCCCGCTACGCCGGGTTCAGCACCTTCGCGCGGCTGCCGCGGATCGAGGACGTCGCCGACCATGCCGTTGCCGTGGTCGGGGTGCCCTTCGACAGCGGAGTCACCTACCGACCGGGTGCCCGGTTCGGCCCGGGGTGCATCCGCGAGGGCTCGCGGTTGCTGCGGCCCTACAACCCGGCCCTGGACGTCGCGCCGTTCCGGACGGTGCAGGTCGTGGATGCCGGGGACATCGCCGCGAACCCCTTCGACATCGAGCAAGCCCTGGCCGCGGTCAGGACCGGGGTGCGCCGGCTGGCGCACGGCGGACGCCCTGTGGTGGCCCTCGGCGGTGATCACACGATTGCGCTGCCGATGCTGCGGGCGATGGCCGACCTGCATGGTCCCGTGGCGCTGGTGCACTTCGACGCCCACCTCGACACCTGGGACACCTACTTCGGCGCCCCCTACACCCACGGCACCCCGTTCCGGCGGGCGGCCGAGGAGGGGCTGCTGGTCAAGGACCGCAGCGCCCACGTGGGCATCCGGGGCTCCCTGTATGACCCCGCGGACCTCGACGACGACGCCCGCTTCGGCTTCACCATCGTCCACGCCGACGCGCTCGAGCACGCCGGCGTGGCAGAGGTCGTCGAGCGCATCGCCCGTCGGGTCGGCGACGCACCGGTCTACGTCTCCATCGACATCGACGTCCTGGACCCCGCGCACGCCCCGGGGACCGGCACGCCGGAGGCAGGAGGGCTCACCAGCCGCGAGCTGCTCGGGATCCTGCGCGGAATGAGGGACCTCGACGTCGTCGGTGCCGACGTGGTCGAGGTGGCACCCGCCTACGACCACGCCGAGATCACCGCGGTGGCCGCAGCCAACGTCGTCTACGAACTCGTGTCCATCTTCGCCGCGGGGAAGCGGTGAGCCGTCCGCTGATGCGTCCAGCCGAGCCCGTGGCATGGCCCGAGGGGCGGCGGGCCGCCGCGGCGTTCACCTTCGACCTCGACGCGGAGTCGGTCGTCCTGGTCGCCGACCCGTCGATTGCGGGCCGGATGAGCGTGATGAGCCACCAGGCCTACGGCCCGCTCACCGGTGTGCCGCGGCTGCTGCGGATGCTCGATCGACATGGCGTCCGCTCCACGTTCTTCGTGCCCGGTTACACCGCCCACCGCCACCCGGGGACGGTCTGCGAGATCGCCGCCGCCGGACACGAGATCGCCCACCACGGCTACCTCCACGAACCCCTGGCCGGGGTGGCCCCCGAGGCGGAGGCGTCCTACCTCGACCGCGGCCTGGCCGCCCTGGAGGAGGTCACCGGCGTCCGCCCGGTCGGCTACCGCGCCCCTATGTGGGAGCTGACCTGGGCCTCCCCGGCGCTGCTCGCCGACCGGGGGTTCCGGTACGACTCGAGCCTGATGGACTCCGACCACCCCTACGAGCTCGCGGTCGACGGCACTCGCTCGCTGGTGGAGATCCCGGTCAACTGGGGCCTCGACGACTGGGAGCAGTACTGCTTCATCCCGGAGGTCGCGGGCACGGGCCTGATCGAGAGCCCACGCAAGGCCCTGGAGATGTGGCGGGCGGAGTACCACGCGATGCGAGAGGAGGGCGGCTGCTTCGTGCTCACCGCCCATCCCTTCCTCTCCGGCCGCCCGTCCCGTGCCGCGGCGCTCGAGGAGCTCGTCGCCGAGGCGGCGGGCGACCCGGCGACCTGGGTGGCGTCCCTCGCGGAGATCAGCGCGCACGTCCGGTCCTTGGCGCTGGAGCCACGGAGCGTCCGACGACCTGATCCGACCAACTGACCCGACCGAAGCCTCGACGACGCCAAGGAGCGCCCATGGGTATCGACGCAGCGGTGATCGGGCTCTACCTCCTTCTCATGCTCGCGGCCGGATGGTGGGGCCTACGCCGGGCTCGCAGCAGCGAGGATTTCCTGCTCGCAGGCCGCCGGCTGGGCCCCGTCCTCTACGCCGGCACGATGTCCGCAGTGGTGCTGGGCGGCGCCTCCACCATCGGCGGGGTGCGGCTGGGCTACCTCTACGGCATCTCGGGCATGTGGTTGGTCCTCATGCTCGGGCTCGGCCTGATCACCCTCAGCGCCGCGTTCGCCCGCAAGCTCAGCCGGATGCGGGTCTACACGCTGCCCGAGATGCTCGAACGGCGCTACAACGCCCCCGGACGACTGATCGGCGGCCTGGTCATGACGGCCTACGACCTCATGGTCGCCGTCACCGCGACCCTGGCCATCGGCACCGTGGTCGACGTCCTCCTCGGCGTGCCACGTATCCCGGCCATTCTCGTCGGTGGCGGCATCGTGGTCGTCTACTCGGTGCTCGGAGGCATGTGGTCCATCACGATCACCGACATGCTGCAGTTCGTCATCATGACCATCGGGATCTTCGCCGTGCTGCTGCCCGTCGGGCTCAGAACCGCCGGCGGGCTCGACGGCCTGCGCGGGAAGCTGCCGGGGAGCGCCTTCGACCTCACCGCCATCGGCGGCGGCACGATCACGACGTACTTCCTCATCTACTTCTTCGGGATCATCATCGGCCAGGACATCTGGCAGCGGGTCTTCACCGCCCGCGACGCCAGGGTCGCGACAGTCGCCGGGGTCGGCGCCGGCGTCTATTGCATCCTCTACGCCGTCGCCGGTGCTGTGATCGGGATGTGCGCCGCGGCGCTCTACCCCGGGCTGGAGAACCCCGACAAGGCGTTTGCCACCATCGCCGACGGCATCCTTCCGGTGGGGATCAAGGGCCTGGTGCTGGCCGCGGCGCTGGCGGCCGTGATGTCGACCGCCAGCGCGTGCCTGTTGGCGTCGTCGACCATCCTCGCCAACGACGTCTACGGCCGGGCCGTGCGCGGGGAGGACGCCGTGCGCACGGTCGGCGAGAACCGGGTCTGGACTCTGGCCTGCGGCGCGGTGATGGTGGTACTGGCCGTGCTCGTCCAGGACGTCGTCGCAGCGCTCACCGTCGCCTACAACCTCCTCGTCGGTGCCCTGCTGGTCCCGGTCGTCGGTGCCCTGCTCTGGCGGCGGGGCACGTCAACCGGCGCACTCGCCGCGATGTGCGTCGGCAGCGTTGTGGTGGTCGCCCTCATGGCGACCCAGGGCCTGCTCGCCAACGAGCCCATCTACTACGGCCTGGCCGCGAGCGCTGCCACCTTCGTCGTCGTCAGCCTTCTCACTCCAGCCACCGACCCGACGCGGCTGGCCGCGTGGGACCGGCGCCTGCGTGGCGAGCAGCTTGCATAGGGGGCAGGAACCATCATCGTGGCCCATTCCCAGCCAGCCTGGCCATCAGCACCGGCCACGGCTGCACGAGACCTACGCACACGGCCGCCTTGCCGATGCTCCACGCGCCCTCGATATTGTCATCGCCCACCGCGCCCAGAACTCGTCCGTCGATCTGACGGGTGTAGGGGTCGCCTAACAACCTGCTGTGGTCGAGCCGTTCGCCTTCTTCCTCTCGGCCGCCCGGATGGGCCGGGCGACGGCGGCGGCGAAGAGTTCGCGCCGCGATACGATGTTCCGAGGGTGGCCCGCGTGCCCGAGGCGCAGCGCGACCGGCTGGCAAGGGCCACCTGCTGCGGAGGGAGTGCCGGGCGCCGGCAAGGGCCCTCGCGCTGTACGACCTGCCTGTCGTCGACGAGGTCGTTGAGTAGGGATCCGGACGATGCCGTCCGCGGCGGTCAGGCCTGCTCGCCGACCGCATCGTCCCCAAGAGCGACCGCGCAACGTTCGTCTCGAGCTGTCCACGCCAGAGGACGTGGCTCCGCCGGTAACGCGTCAACGGGGCAACGTGCTGAGTGAGCCTTCCGAGTAACCGGTCGTCGCAGTGCGTGATCACTCGGTTGGGTCATCAGGTGGTGCGCTGGCGGTCGTGATGGAGCAGGACCAGCGCGGCGGTGACTCCCGGTGAGTTGATCGACGCTTGCTTCTCCACTGTGGAGAGGAGAGCGTCATGGTCAAGGTGTTGCGATCGATCGTGTGTGGTCCGCTGGAGCCGCACGTGATCGGGTTGCAGAGGGGTTGTTGCGGCAGGGCTACTCGCGATCCTCGGCCGAGCAGCACGTGTGCTTCATCGCGCATCTGGACCGCTGGATGCAGGCCGAGGGTGTCGGCCTCGACGCGCTGAGCGGCTCGGTGCTCGAGCGGTATCTGGCGCAGCGGCGGGCGGCGGGGTATGCGGAGTACCGGTCGATGAAGGCGCTGGAGCCACTGCTGGAGCACCTGGCGCCGTTGGGCGTGCTGCCGATCCCGCCGCAGGGTGCGCCCGGCCCGGTGGAGGATCTGCTGGGTCGCTACCGCGGCTGACTGCTCGGCGAGCGCGGCGTGACCGCCGGGACGGCGCGCGGCTACGTCGGCTGCGTACGGGCCGTTCGTCGCGACCCGGGCGCGCGGTGACGGGCTCGACTGGACCAGCTTGACCGCGGCCGATGTCACCGCGTTCGTGCTGGCCGCCTGCCCGGGCCGGGCGGTCGGGTCAGCGAAGCTGATCTGGATCGGCTCGGTCGTCGTGGCCGCCTACACGATCGCGGGCGGGATGCTCGCCGCCGTCTGGACGGACCTGGTCCAGGGCCTGTTGATGATTGTCATGTCGGTGGGCCTGTTCGGCCTGGCCGTGAGCCGAGCCGGCGGCTGGGGCACGATGCTGGACACGATGTGGGAGCACGATCCCTCGCTGCTGTTCGCAGTCGGCACCAAGCCGCTCACCTTCATCGTCGGCTTCGCGATCATGATCCTCTTCGGCGCCGCGGGCCAGCCACGGCTGCTCACCAAGTTCCTGATACTCAAGAACGAGAACGAGCTGCGTTGGGGCGCCGCGGTCGCCGGCATCGCCTATGCCGTGACGACCCTGTTCAGCCTGGGCGTCGGCCTCTCCATGCGCGCCATGACAATCGGCGGCGAGGCCGAGGAGCTGGCGAACATCGACAACAACGCCACGCACTTCCTCGCCACCATGACGCATCCGGTGGTCGGCGGCCTGGCGCTGACCGCGCTGCTCGCCGCGATCATGTCCAGCGCCAGCAGCTTCATCACCATCGGCGCCTCCTCGCTGACGCGGGACCTGGTCGGTGGGCTCGGCATCACCGTCCGACGCGAGCTGCTGTGGGGACGCGTCGCCAGCGGCGCCGTCGTCCTGGCGGCCCTGCTCTTCGCGCTCTACCTGTCGGAGCTGATCTTCCTGCTCGGCGCCATCGGATGGGCGGCCTTCGGCGCGGCCATCTTCGGCCCCTTGGCGCTCGGACTCTACTGGAAGCGTGCCACCGCCACCGCGACCATCTGGACCATCGTGGTGGCGCTGGGCAGCAACCTGCTCATCACCGTGCTGAGCAACCAGGGCTGGGTCGCCCTGCCCGGCTACTTCTACCTCGGCGGGGTGTCGATCGTGGCCAGCACACTCGTCTTCATCGGGATCTCCTACCTCACAGGCACTCCCAGTGACGCTCGGCGCCTGGAGGAGCTCTACGGCGAGCCGCACTCGGCGGCCGCCGAGCCGACGCCCCGGCTCTGACCTTCGCACCCGCACCGCTTCGACCCGAGGACGACGACCGTGAAGACCGAAGATCGACCTCATCATGATCGGATGCGCCGGGCTCCTCGGCCTCCTACTGATCGGCATGATCACCGACATCTGGCAGCTCGCCTTACTACCCGATCCCGCTGCTCGTCATGAGCCTGCTCGCGCTGGGGTCGCTCAACCGGAAGAACAACTGGGGGCCGACCCTGCTTCCGCTCGCCGCCTTCGGCGTAGTCCTCGTGGGCCTGTTCGGCTGGATGGGCGCGACCATCTTCGATGACGGCCGGCTGGGCGGGATGCAGACGGCCCTCGGCGTCCTGTACTACTTCCTCTGGCCGTTCGTCACGGTCTTCTCCGGCCTGCTGTACGCGCTCGTCTACAGCACATGGCTGCGGAAGGACGTCGACGTCGCGCCGGTCGACGCCTGATCCTCGAGCACTCGACGCCGAGCCCTCCAGCCAGGCCCACGCCACCCGCTCAGGTCCGCTTCGCCCCGATTCGGTGCACGAACATGTCGTAGTACTGGTTGGCGATCTGGAACGCGTTGAGCCGCCCGCTGCCCTGAAACCACTGGTAGGTGTAGTTGTGCAGGCCGAGCCAGGCGCGCACGGCGAGCCGCACGTCGCCGATCTCGAACTCACCCCGCTCCACCCCCTCGCGGAGGATGCGCTCCACCGTGGCCTCGTACCTGTGGCGCTTCGCACGGAAGTCGGCAGCCTCCTGGCCGCGGAGCACCCGCCACTCGTGCAGGAACACCCAGACGTGGTCCGGGTACTGGGTGATGATCCTCATCAGCTCGATGCCCAGCATGCGCAGCATGCGCAGCCGCTCCGACGCCGGGGCCTGCAGGTCCTCGATATCCCGCGCGCTCTGCAGCACCTCGGCCATGACCCGGTCGTGGATCCTGAGCAGCAGGTACTCCTTGCACCCGATGTAGTGGTACAGCGCGCCCCTGCCCATGCCCACCGCTTCGCACAGCTCGGCGATCCCGGTGGCGCTGTAGCCCTGCCGGGCGAACAGCCGTGCGGCGATGTCGACGATCTCCTGCTGCCGCTGCAGCCGGCGGCCGCCGGGGCGCTTCCCGGAGGCCCCCCGGCCGCCGGACTGCCGGACGCCCGGACCGTCGGCACCCGCACCCGTCACCCTGGCCATCGTGTCCCGGCTCCTAGCTCCGCGCCCGCAGCTCGGGCCCGCCCTCGATCTCGTCGCTCACGGGCGCCGCTGACCCCGCCGTGGTGGCCGACGGGGTCAGGATGTGGATGACGTCGACGGCGAGGCGGACCGCCGCCGGGATGCTGCCCGGGTCACCCACCGGGTAGACCACCAGCGGGTCGACGCCGGCGTCGCGCCACTCCTGCACGCGGCGGGCGATCGACTCCGCCGGGCCCTGCAGGACGAGCTCACGGGCCGCCTCGGTGGCCACGTGCCCGGAGCCACCGAGACCCATTCTGACCAGCGAGCGTCGATACGCCGGCAGCTCGGCGTAGAAGGCCGTGTGGGCACGGGCCTGGGCCGCGGCATCCGGCCCGGCGGCGATCCGCACGTACCCGCCGACCGGCACCGGGGCTCGACATGCGTTGGCGGCTGCCGCCGCGACCGTCTCGATGCTCGCACCGGCCGAGTCGGGGGTCGTCCAGTTGAGCAGGACCCCGTCGGCGAGCCGTCCGGCGAGGGCATCGCGTCGCCGAACGGGCGCCGCCAGCGCGGCACCTCGCGCCACACGACGAGTCCGGCGTTGAGCGCGCCGACCAGCAGCTGGCCGGTGTCGACCTCGCAATGCGGCCGAAGGCAGGAATCGGAGGCGTCGCGCTCAGCGGGGGCCGCGGCCGCATGCCGAAGTCCGCGCCGGTCCGCGTGGCCAGGGTGTGCCTGAGCTGATTCGCCGACCCGCGGGAGCCTACCTGTTCGCGGTGGCCGCCCTCGTGGCCGGTACGGTGCTCGACCATCCGCACGGCCGGCCGGGCTGGGGGAGTCGATGAACCCCGCCGCGGACCCGGTCCCTCGTGGCCGGCTGTGGCGGCGTTCACCGAGCTGCCGGTGGTCGAGCAGCTCGCGGTGAACCCCGCGGTGCACCCTTTCGTGTCCTGGCTGGTTGCCACCCGGCGGCTGCGGCCGAGCGCGGACTACGATCGCCGATCGCACGGTAGCCGAGGAGTACTTCACGGTCTCGGAGAAGGTCGAAGCCCGTCTCCGCACCCCGGCCTGTTCTCGGCGCTCGGCCTCGTCAGCTCCGACCAGGTCTATGGGGACAGCCGCAGCTCCTACGTCATGCTCAACGCCGAGGCCGCCGAGTCGATCAACAAGGTCTACCGGCAGATGGAGGACAAGCTCCGCGAGCGCTTCAGCGGGAACGACTCCGACATGGAGTTCGTCCGCAGCATGGATGCCCGGCTGGCGGGGCAGACGTGGGAGACCCCGTTCGTCGCGGTGCCCTCCGGGGAAATCACGCCGGAGAAGGTCGACGAGATGATCGAGAACTTCCACCAGGTCTACGAGACCCGGGCCGGCAACCGGTTCGACGGCCTGCCCGTGCAGGGTGTCACCTACCGCGTCGAAGCCGTGATGACGACCGACAAGGTCGTACCCCCGGCTGCCCGCGGGCGATGGTGGCGTCGTGCCACCGGAGTCGGCCTTCGAACTGAAGTACCTGACCGACGAGCCGATCACCACCGGCCGCTACCAGCGGGAGAAGCTGAAGGCGGGCGATCGCCTGGTGGGGCCCGCGGTCATCCACGAGACGCTCTCGACCACCTTCATGCTGCCCGGCCAGGTGGCAGTGGTCGGCGAGTACGGCGAGATCCCGATCACGAGGGCCTGAGGAGGCGACATGACCGACAACGGACACACTCCGATCAAGGATCTGAGCGACGCCGAGTTCGAGGCCCGGTACTCCGCCGACCGCTACACGGCGACCGTCCTGTCGAACCGCATGCGCTACATCGTCGAGCACATGTGCACGAACCTGCTGCACCACGCGTTCTCCGGCATCCTGCGCGACTGGTACGACTTCGCGCCACCATCTCGGGCCCGCCCGCGGCGAACTACCCCATGTCCACGGTCTCAAATAGCCTGGTGCTGTTCTCCGGCGCGATGGAGCACGCGGTGCGCAACGCGGTGGAGGAGTTCGGCCCGGAGAACCTCCGGCAGGGCTACGTGCTGATGGTCAACGACCCCTACCGGGGGCGGGAACCACGTCAACGACATCTGCTTCATCCGCCCGGTCTTCCACGACGGCGAGATCGTCACCTTCGTCGCACTGCGGGCACACCAGCTCGACATGGGTGGGGTCGTGCCGGCCGGCTTTTCCGCGGTCAAGAAGGACGTGTACGAGACCGGCCTGGTCATCCCGCTGTCGCCGACTTCTGCTCAGGAGGTGCGGGATGAACTCGGGAGGCCTGCTCGGCCGGACCACCGCGACCATGGCGCCGCTCGTAGGGCTGGCAGTGGTGCTCGTGCTGGCCGCGGTGACCACCCCGAGCTTCTTCAGCCTCGACGTGGCCCGCCTGGTGCTGTTCCAGATCGGACTGATCGGGATCACCGCGGTCGGCCAGACCCTGGTGCTGCTCGTCGGCGGGATTGACCTGTCCATGCGGGCCCGGCGAACAGCTCGGTGCCGCGTTCGGGCCTGCGCGACGACCCTGCGCCGGGAGCCGCCGCTGTCGGTCTTCCCCGGCACGACCGACGCCACCTGGTGCCACTCGTCGAGGAGCGGACGCAGGTCCGCGACGTGCTGGCCAGGGTCGGGCTGGGCTCGCTCGACCCGGCCGTGCCCGCCGGGGAGCTGTCGCTGGCCAACCAGCAGCTCGTCGAGATCGCCAGGGCGCTGGTCCGGCGCAGTCGCGTGGTCATCCTCGACGAGCCCTGGGCGGTGCTCTCCGGCGACAAGCTGGCGGGCCTGCACGCCGTCGTCGCGGAGCTCGCCGCGCAGGGCAGCGCCGTCGTCTACATTTCCCATCTCCTCGACGAGGTCGCCGCGCTCGCCGACGACGTCACCGTGCTGCGCGACGGTCGGCACGTCTCGACAGGACCGGCAGGGGGCTACCCGGTGGACCGGATCGTCACCGAGATGGTCGGGCGCAGCGTCGACTCGATGTTTCCGCCCCGGCCGGAGCCCGCGCCGGACGTGGTGCTCAGCGCGCGCGGGCTGATGCCGCGCAGCGGGAGCCGGGTGCTCGCGCCGGTCGACCTCGAGGTGCGGGCCGGCGAGATCGTGGGGGTCGCCGGGCTCGTGGGCTCGGGGCGCAGCAGGTTGCTGCGCACGCTGGCCGGTGTCCACCCGCGCGAGGCGGGCGAGGTCGAGGTGGACGGGCGGCGCGTCGGCGCGTCGCTGCGGGCCGCGATGGCGGCCGGGGTCGTCCTGGTACCCGAGGAGCGGAAGACCGAGGGGCTGGTCCTGGACCTCTCGGTCGCGGCGAACGCCACGCTGAGCACGCTCTCCGAGGTGGCGACACTCGGCTGGCGCTCGGCGCGCGCCGAGCGGGCCGCGGTCGCCGTTGAGGCGGACCGGCTGCGCATCCGGGCCGCGGACCCCGACCAGGAAGTGCGTCAGCTCTCCGGGAGCAACCAGCAGAAGGTCGCGATCGCGCGCTGTCTGCGGGTGCACCCGCGGGTGCTGCTGCTCGACGAGCCCACCCGGGGCGTCGACATCGGGGCGAAGGCGGAGATCTACCGCATCATCACCGAGCTCGCGGCCGCCGGGATGGCCATCGTGCTGGTCTCCAGCGAGCTGCCCGAGGTGCTCGGGCTCGCTCACCGTGTGCTGGTCTGCCGGGGGGGCCAGGTCGCGGGTGAGCTCAGCGGAGCCGAGATGAACGAGGAGAACGTCATGCACGTCGCCGTCGGGTCGGGCCGGTTGTGAGCGGGCCGGGCGAGGCACTCGCCGACGCGGGGGCCACAGATCAAACGCAGCCGCGGGAGCCGCGGATCGGGCTGAGCCGGCTCATCCGCGACGGGGTGGCCGCGTGGCTCGTCGTCGCGGTCATAGTGCTCGGGCTGTCGGTCGTCGAGGGCGGCGGTTTCTGGTCGGCGCCGCATCTCGCCACGGTCCTCACCGCCACCGTGGTGCTGGGCCTGGTGGCGCTGAGCCAGCACCTCGTCGTGCTCTCCGGGGGCATCGACCTGTCGGTCGGCTCGACGGCGACGCTGTCCGCGCTGCTCACCGCGGTGCTGATCGACGGATACCCCATCCGTACGGTTCCCGTCGTGCTCGCCGTGCTCGGCGTGGGGCTGCTGGTCGGAGTGGTGCACGGGTTGTTGGTGGCGCGCGTCGCGCTGCCCCCGTTCATCGTCACGCTGTCGACGTTCTACGTGCTCCAGGGCATCGCGCTGCAGATCAGCAGCACCCCGGCCGGCCAGGTCAGCTCCGACCTCAGTGCATTGGCCCTCAACCGGATCGGGCCACTGCCCTACTCGCTGGCTGTGCTCGCGCTGGCCGTCGCGGCCGCGGCGTTCCTGCTGTACCGCACGGTCTGGGGACGGCACGTGTTCGCCGTCGGCGGCGACCCCGCGGCGGCCCGGTTCGGCGGCATCCGGATCAACCGCGTGCTGGTTGGGGTCTACGCGGCCGCCGGGGTGCTCGCCGCTATGGCCGGGATCCTGCTGGCGGCGCGGGCGACGATCGGGTCCCCCACCGCGGGACAGGGCCTGGAGCTGTCTGCGATCACCGTCGTCGTGATCGGCGGGACCTCGTTGCTCGGTGGCAAGGGCAAGCTGATCGGCACCCTGGGTGGGGTGATGCTGCTCGCGCTGGTCAGCAGCTCGATCACGCTGCTTCAGCTGCCCTCGACTATCACCGACTTGGTGCGCGGCGCAGTGATCATCGCCGCGGCGGCGGTGTTCGTCAGCCGGGCGCGGCGATGACGACGGGGACGGCGGGAACGACGGGGAGCACCCCCCGCGTGGACGCCCACGCGCACGTCTTCCGCCCGGTCGCGGCATCGCCGCGGGGCTGCGACGACCTGGCGCCCGCCGAGCGCGACGCGCCCGTCGAGGAGTTGCTCGTCGCGATGGCTGGGGCCGGGGCCGCACACGCCGTCCTCGTGCCGCTCGACGGTGCGGACGACTACGTGGCCGAGGTCGTCACGGAGCGTCCCGCGACGTTCGCCGGGATCGCGGTGGCCACTGCGCCCGAGCAGGGCCGCACGCCCACCGATCCGGTGCGGGCCCTCATCGAGCGGCGGGCCCGCTACCCGTTCGTGGCCCTGCGCAGCGGCTGGCTGGGCGACCCCGGCAGCGGCGCGGCCGCCTCCCCGATGCTGCCTGTGCTGAGGGACCTCGCCGAGGGCGGGATCGCGCTGTGGAGCTACCTGCCGCCCGACCAGCTCCCGCTGCTGCACGAGGCCGTGCGGCTGGTGCCGGAGCTGCGCGTGGTACTCAACCACCTCGGGTTCATCCCGCACGGCATGTGGATCGACCGGCACCGCCGCCCACGGTTCATCGATGCGCTCGCTCCCCCGCTGGTGGACGACCTGCTCCGGCTCGCCGACGCGCCCGCCGTGCACCTGATGGTGTCCGCGCAGTACGCCCTGTCCGCTGACGACCCGCCCTATCCCGACCTGTTCGCCCCGACCCGGCGGCTGGCCGCGGCCTTCGGCCCCGACCGGCTGCTGTGGGGATCGGACTTCCCATGGCCCGCCGTCGTGCCCGGGTACCGCACCCTGCCCGACCTGGTCGCGGCGGCGCTGCCGGACCTGACCCCGACCCAACTCACCGACGTACTGGGCGGCAACGCCCTGCGGTTGTTCGCCGGGCACTTCGCGGCCCACCCTCCGCGGAAGAAGGAACACTGATGCCCGAGCTGGCACCATCGGCAGAGCGGATGCCCCGGTCCGGCATCCGGGAGATCATGGACCTGGCCTGGGGGCTAGGCGCGGGCTGGGCGGGCCCGTGATCGGTCTGCACGTGGGCGAGCCCAGCTTCTCCCCGCCCGGGCACGTGGTCGAAGCGGCCCGCGCGGCCTACGCGGCCGGTGACACCCACTACGTGCCGAACGCCGGCATCGTCCCGCTGCGCGCCGCCGCGGCCGAGAAGATCGCCACGATCAACGGGTTCGAGGTCGCCGAGCAGCAGGTCGTGATCTCGGCGGGCGGGGCGCAGGCCCTGCACGTCGCGCTGTCGCTGGCCGTGTCGGCTGGCGACGAGGTGCTCATCCCCGACCCGGGCTGGCCGAACTACGCGATGGCGGTCGGGCTGCTGCAGGCCACCCCGGTGCGCTACCCGCTGCGCGCGGAGAACGGCTTCCTACCCGACCCCACCGAGATCGCCGCGCTGGTCACCGACCGCACAAAGATGATCATCGTGAACACGCCGTCCAATCCGCTGGGCACGGTGTGGGGCGCAGACGTTGTCGAGTCGATAGTCCGGTTCGCCGACCGCCACGACCTGTGGCTGCTCTCCGACGAGTGTTACGACGCGCTGACCTTCGGCGTCGAGCACGTCAGCTCGGGCCGGTTCGACACCGAGCAGCGAGTGCTAAGCGTGTTCAGCTTCTCCAGACCTTCGCGATGACCGGGCTGCGGGTCGGCTACCTGGCCGCTCCGGCCGCCATCTCGGCGGCGGGCGCCAAGCTGCAGGAGCCGCTGATCGCCTGCGTGAACGCGCCGGCACAGGCCGCCGCGCTCGCCGCGCTGCGCGGCCCGCAGGACGCGGTGCGCGCGATGCGCGATACCTACCGGCAGCGGCGCGACGCTGCGATCACGGTCCTGGAGGAGCTGGGCATCCGGCACCTGGTTCCGCACGGCGCGTTCTACCTGTGGATCCATCTGGCCGAGCGCAGCGGCCCAGACGTGGCGGCCTGGGCGCTGGAGCTGCTGTGCACCGAGCGGGTGGCAATCGCCCCCGGCACCGCGTTCGGCCCGGTCGCCGAGGGGTGGGCGCGGCTGTCGCTCGCCGCGGACACTGACGACCTGATCGAGGGCATCCGCCGAATCGGAGGACGGCAGTGAGCGCTCCCGCCCGCCGCGAGATTGGACCGGTCCTGCGCGCGACCGGCGTCGTCGCGATCCTGCACGCCCACCGCGACACGCACCTGGGCCGCGGTGTGCGACGCCCTTGTCGCCACAGGCGTCCGCTGCCTGGAGATCACCACGAACACCCCTAGTGTCGTGTCGTAACTACGTTTACGGTTGGGACAATGAGGCATGTCGGTTGCTGCGCCACTGCTGCTTCGTGAGGGTGACCGGTCCCGGTTGGAGTCGTTGATTCGGTCGAGTTCGGTGCCGGCCGGGCTGGCGGTGCGGGCGCGGATCGTGTTGCTGGCCGCCGAGGGGCTGCCCAACGCCGAGATCGCGCGCCGGACCGGGACCAGCCGACCGACCGTGCTGGGCTGGCGAGACCGGTATGAGACCGGCGGGATCCGGGCC
>NZ_JAHKRK010000152.1 GCF_019396355.1 Pseudonocardia nigra | reverse complement strand
CGGCTCCCGCACCGTGTGCTGCTCGTACACCCCGTTGAGCAGCTGCACGATGTCGGCGCTGATCGGCTCACCGCCCCCGAACCGCGTGGTGAACGGCAGCCCGTCCGCGCCGTACATGTCCACCAGGTACTCGCGCACCTCGGGGTCGATCGTCCACTCGTTGAGGAAGGCGACCTGGTTGAACCAGCAGCGCACCCCGGTGAGCGGGTGACGCACCACGGCGCTGCGGCGTTGCCACGTGCGCAGCCCACCGTCGGACTGCCACTCGAACGCGATCGCGTTGGCGCGGCAGTACCGCTCGACGGCGCCGCGGTCGTCGGTGCCGAACGCCTCGGCATAGGACGCGCCGATGTCGTCGTTGTAGTTGCGCACGAGCATCCAGCCCTCCCGCTCGAACCGGGCGACCAGCTCGGCGGGCAGCGCGGCGAGCACCGTCGGCGCGTCGGCCACCGCCGTTGCCCCGCCCCCGGTGGGCGCGACGAGGCAGGCGAAGACCATCAACCCGGGGAACTCGAGGGCGTAGCTCAGCTCGTGGTGCATGCACATCGGCTGGTTCGCCGGCCACGTCGAGGAGGAGTAGACGCCGTCGGCGAGCCTCTCCCGCGAGGCGAACGCCTCCCGCTCGGCCATCAGGCCCCTGGTGGCGAGGCGGTGGAAGACTGCGCCGGCCCCGGTCGTGTCGCGCAGCCCGAGGCCGCGGACCAGGACCGAGCCGTGCTGGGCGACGAGGGATCGCAATGCGTCCCGGTGCTGCGCCGCCCAGCCCGGCGCGTCGCCGGCCGCGTCGACGCGCAGCATCGGCGGGGCGCCGGGCCGCAGGTCGACGTCGACCAGTGACGCCGCGGATGAGGAGAACATCTCGGATTCCTTTCCGTTGCCGTTCACGACGAGGCGGTTCAGGACGAAGCGGGCATCTCGACGGCGGCGCGGAGCACCGCGCCCGCCGCCTCCGTCGGGCGGGTGCGTGGGAAGTGGTGGCCGCCCCAGGCGAGGACGTGCAGGTCGACGCGGTCGGCCAGCAGCTGCCAGTCGCGGTACCGGCGGGCGAAGTCGACGGTGATCGGATCGTCGACGGCCACGACCGCGGTGACCGGCGCGGACAGCCGCGCCGAAGGCGGGTCGTCCACCGCGTCGGCGAGGTACTGGTGCGCGGACACGCAGTCGTGCCGGTAGGCGGCCCCGACGTGCTCGGCGCGCTCCGGGTCGAGCTCACCGAGCTCGGGGTGGCCACCCCCCGCGCTCAGCTCCAGGGCGATGGCGGCGTCGCTGCGTGCGGTCAGCTGCGCGATCGCAGCACGCCGGTGGGCGGGCTCGCCCAGCAACTGCGCGCCGAGGAACACCCGCCGGACGTCCACCCCGCGTTCCTGCAGCGCCCGGGCGGTGGCCAGGGCGAACGCCGCGCCGGAGGAGTGGCCCCACAGCTGGAGCTCGACCGGGCCGCGCCGCGTGATCTCGTCGACGACCTGCTCGACGACCTGCGCGAGCGGGGCGAACGGCGCGCGCTCGGTGGCCACGTCGTGCCCGGGCAGCTCGACGGCGTGGACCGCGAGCCCGCTGCCGCGCAGCGCCCTGGCCATCGGCTGGAAGTTCACCGCGTTGCCGCCCGCGTAGGGGAAGCAGACCAGGGCACGCGCCTGCGGGCCGTCCGCCGGGGCGAGTGTCTGCACCAGGCCGGCGGGTGGCCTGGAGCGCCGTCCGGACCGGCGGTCGAGCAGCCCTGCCAGGTCGGCGAGGACCGGGTGGCGGGTGAGGTCGGTGAGCGACACCGCCCGATCCAGCGCGATCGCGAGCTTCACCGCCGACAAGGAGGTGCCGCCCCGGTCGAAGAAGTAGTCCAGCCTGCCGATCTGGTGCTGCGGAACGCCGAGCACCGCCGCCCACGCGGCCGCCACCCGCCGTTCGGTGAGCGTGCTCGGCGCGTGGTGGACCTCCTCGACGACGGCGAGCTCGTCCGCGAGCGCCGTCAGCGCCTTGCGGTCGATCTTGCTGTTGGCGGTCAGCGGCAGCCGGTCCCGCCAGTGCACCGTGCCCGGGACCATGTACGCGGGCAGCGACTGCCCCAGCCGCTCCCGAAGGAGGTCGGCCTCGAGCGGCCGGGGCGCCGAGTAGAAGGCCACCAGGTGCTTGCTGCGATCGGCCCGCTCGGCCACCACCACGGCGCCGTCGCGGACGCCCGGCAGCCGCAGCAGCGTGTTCTCGATCTCGCCGATCTCGATCCGGAAGCCCGAGATCTTGACCTGGGAGTCGCGCCGGCCGAGGAACTCCAGCTTGCCGTCGGGGCGCCAGCGGCCGTAGTCCCCGCCCTTGTAGAGCCGGTTGCCCGGCCGGTGCGGATCGGCCAGGTAGGCCTGCCGCGTGCGCTCGGGGTCGTTGACGTACCCGCGGCCCACGCAGACCCCGGAGAAGACGATGAGGCCGGGGGCGCCGAGCGGCACCGGGGACAGGTGCTCGTCGACGACGTAGACGTGCACATTGGACACCGGGCGGCCGAGTGGCACGCGGTCGCCGTCCGGGGCGCGGTCCATGACCTCGTGGTTGGTGTCGTCGGAGGTCTCGGTCAGCCCGTAGGCGTTGACCAGCGGAACACCGGGCTCGGCGGCGAACCAGCGCTGGACGAGCTCCTTCTTCACCGCCTCGCCGGTGGCCGACACGTACCGCAGGTCCGGCAGCGCGCGCGGGTGCTGCTCCAGGCAGGACAGGACGACCTCGAGGTAGGACGGCACCACCTGGAGCACGGCGACGCGGTGCTCGACGAGCGTGTCGACGAACCGCCGGACGTCGAGGATCACCTCCTGCTCGACGAGCAGGGTCCGTCCGCCGACCAGCAGCGCGGAGACGAGCTGCCACAGCGAGATGTCGAAGCACTGGGGCGCGGTCTGCGCGACGACCTGGCCCTCGCCGATCCGGAGATCGTCGATCTTGGCGTAGAGGTGGTTCAGCATGCCCGCGTGCTCACACATCGCGCCCTTGGGCTCGCCGGTGGAGCCGGAGGTGAAGTAGATGTAGGCGAGCTGGTCGGCGCTCACCTCGACGCCGAGGTCGCCGTCGGCGTGGCCCTCCGCGTAGGCCTCGTCCACCTCGATCTTTCGCACGCCGGGCAGCGCGTCGAGGGCCCGGTCGATCGCCGTGGTGCTACCGGCTTCGGTCAGCACGAGCCGGCACCCGGCCCGCGAGAGCGTGGTCGCGATCCGCTCGGGCGGGAAGTGCGGCTCGATCGGCAGGTACACGCCACCGGCCTTGAAGACCGCGATGACGGCCGCCATCCAGTCCAGGTTCCGCTCGGTCACGACCGCGACGACCCCCTCGCGGCCCAACCCGCGCGCCAGCAGGGCCCGTCCCAGCCGGTTGGCGTGCTCGTCGAGCTCCCGGTAGGTCCACCGTCGGTTGCGGTGGACGGCCGCAACCGCGTCCGGATGGGCCCGCACCCGCTCCTCGAACAGCTCGTGGAACCGGCGGTCGGGCAGCTCCCGGCGCGGTCCGGCGAGCCCCTCGATCTGGAAGTCGTGCTCCTCCGCGGAGACCAGGCTCTGCCGCCCGTGCTCGGCGTCGGGGTCCGCGGCGATCGACGCGAGTGCGGTGAGGTGGTACCCGGCGATCCGGGCCGCACAGGCCGCGTCGAGCGCGTCGGTCCGGTACCGCAGGCGCAGCGCGAGCCGCCCACCGTCCTGCGCGACGCCCACCCGCAGCACGACGTCCTCGGCGAGGTCGCCGTCGGCGCCGCGGGCATCGAGGACGGTCTCGAACGACGGCCCGGGCAGGTTCAGCTCGCGCCGGAGGTCGTCGAGGGGGAAGTCCCCGTGCGCCGACAGCGCCGCCGCGACCCGCCGGGCGTCCAGGAGCACCGCGCGCCACGAGCCCGCTCCGACGGTCAGCCGGCACGGCAGCGGATCGGCGCCCGCCGCGGCGACGTAGCCGGTCACGACCTCGCGCTCACCCGACAGCGCGGCCAGCACCGCGGCGTGCGCGGCCAGCAGCACCGCGTCGATCGGCAGGGCCGCCTCGTCGGCGAGCGCGCGCAGCGCCGCCACGTGGTCGTCCGGGATCGGCGCCTCGTGCTCGGCGACGCCCGGCAGAGGTTCGAGCGTCCACGTGGGGATCGCGGTGCACCCGCCGGCCGCGAGCGTCGTGCGCCAGAACTCCCGGTCGGCGTCGGCTGCAATCTCCATCGCGTCGTTCCTCCGTCCAACCACCGTGAAGCCGTTCACGTCACCGGCCTCCTTGAAGTGCAGTCCAGGTCTGTTCGGTGACCGTCCCGTCGACCGGCAGCCCCCGCGAGAACTGGTAGTCGGCCACGGCCTGCTGGGTCGGGGCCAGGTAGCTGCCGTTCAGCGACACGGGCCGGCCGAGCGCGACGACCAGCGCGTGCTGCAAGCGGTGCACGTCCTCGCCGGTGGCCCCGTGGGCGAGCGGGGGGCGGGGTCCGGCGGCGAGCAGCGCCACGGCGGTGGCCCGACCGGCCGTCCCGCGCCGGTCACCGAAGACGTACGTCTCGGCCTGGAACCGCCGCACCGCCTCCGCGGTCGGCTCGTCGAACCGCCCGTGCGCGGGGCCCGCGTAGTACCCGACGCCCTGCAGCTGCCGCTGGAGGGTCACGACCACCGGTCCCTCGCTGCCCGATGCCAGGCCTACGTCCAGGTGAGGCACGTCGGCGAGGCGGAACGGAGGCGCGGTCGACGCGGCGAGCGGGCGGTTCGGCACCGGCACCGATGTCGGCGGCACGGTGGGCGGAGGTCCGGCCGGCACCGGTGCCGCGACCATCGAAGGCGGCACGCTGGGCCGGGGCGCCACGGCGCTCGGGTCAGGCGGGAGCTCGACGCTCGGTCGGGACGACGCCCGGAACTCCAACGCCCTGTTGCCGGCGGCGACCACGGTGCCGGCAGCGATGAGGGGCACCAGCGCACCGGCCAGCAGCAGCGGGGCGCGCCGCCGTGCGGGCGAGGACGTCGGGACGGCCGGGACGGTCGGGGCCGCCGGGGCGAGGTCGCGCAGCTCGCGGGCCGGGTTGCCGCCCCAGCGCGCGTAGGGCGGCACCTCCTCGCCCTTCATGAGGAAGGAGTCGGGGGCGAGGACCGCGCCGTCGCCCACCGTGACGCCGTAATGGACCATGGAGCCGATGCCGAGCGTGCAGCCTGCACCGATCGTGCTGTAGTCGGATTTGAAGGCGGCGTCCTCCTGCGAGTGGCACTGGATCGCGCTCGCCATGTTCAACGTGCAGTCGTCCCCGATGGTGACGAGCGACCGCTCCGGGATCCCGCAGCCGTCGTCGAAGACCCGGTGGCCGATACGAACGCCCAGCAGTCGCGAGATCACGTTCTTGAAGGGGGTGCCACTGAAGATGTTGAGGTACGCGATCGAGCACACCTTCCAGTAGCGCTCGTGCCGCCAGAAGGCAGGCTCGTAGATCGAGCAGAACAGCGGACGCAAGGGCTTGAACCCCGTGACGACCCGTTCGACCAGCACGAAGTAGGCGGCCGTGAACAGGAGGATGAGGACTATGAACAGCGCAACCACGGACGCCCCGAACTGGGTGTAGAAGCTCGCGGCAACGCTGGCCAGCAGGGTGATCCCGAAGAAATGGATCCAGCGGACGAGCAGGTGCCAACCCATGGTGACGATGTTGTGCTTGTTCTTCGCGGCGAGGCGAACACGCAACTCGCGCCTGGTCTTCGGGTGCACCGTGTTGTCCCGCTCCACCGACCGCGGGATCTCGAAGCTGGGCGAGCCCAGGAGCCCGACGCCCTCGCGGATCTCCCCGTCGATCGGAACCATGACCTTCGTGGCGAGGAGACAGTTGTTGCCCGTCCTGCTCTGCGAGGGGTAGGCGATGCCGTTCCCGAGGAAGTTGGACGGCCCGATCGACGCCCGGGACACGCGGAAGGACGTGGTCGAGAAGTGGGCATTGATGATCGACAGCCCGTCGGCGACCATCGTTCCGGTGCCGACCGAGCTCAGGTACGGGGTCTCGTGCTTGACGTTGCCGCCGAAGTTCGAGCCGGTCTGCTTGACGCGGGAGAGGTCGTACCCGATGCCCCGCAGATAGTGGACGATGTACGAGCAGTCACCGAAGAGATTACTCAGGGGCTTCACATTGGTCATACGCGTGATCGTCCGGTGGACCCAGTAGTGGAAGCCGTACAAGCGATAGATCTTGTCCGGCTCGATCGCGAGGTTGAACAGTCGGGGAACCGTTGTCACGACAAGGAGGGCGACGAGGAGAGCCCCGAAGTAGAGCACGAGGGAGGCGATCAGGGCCTGCGAATAGAACGCCCAGCTCGTGAGAGGCAGCTCCTCCGGATTCAGGAGCGCCGCGAGCTGCGGGACTTCGGCAAAGAGGACGGCCGCGCCGGCGAGCCCCAGGGGCAGGTACAGGACCAGCAGGTTCAACAACTGCACGACGGTGAAGACGAACCGCCTCAGCATCCCGCAGGCGGTGGGAGGGACCGCGCGGAAGTCCACGTCGGTCCGCTGCGCCGGGGACCCGTGCCAGCGCTCGCCTGCGGGCACGGCCTGCCCGGGGTACAGCGCGGAGGCATGGCCGAGTTGAGCGCCGTCGCCGAGCGACGTCCCGATGTCGAGCACGGTCGCCTCACTGACGACCACGTTCCTGCCCATCGTGACCGAGCCGATCTGGATCATACCGGCGTGGGCCCGATAGCAGGTGAAGTGCGAGTCCTTACGGATGACCGTGCCGTCGCCGATGCTGAGCAGGTCGGTGCACACGGGGAAGCTCCGCGAGAAGATCGCGACCCCGCGCCCGATCTTCGCACCCAGTGCCCTGAGATAGAGCACATAGAGCGGGGAACCGACGAACATGACCAGCGGATTCGACCGGACCAGCGTCTTGACGAGCCAGAACCGGACGTACGACAGGCTCCAGATGCGGATCTGCTGGGGCTTCCATCGGCCGACGAGCACCCACTTCGCCAGAATGGGGAGGGCGCACATGCCGAGGAACCCCGCACCGCCGAACAGCACCGCCCGGACGTAGATCTCGATCACACCTGATCCGGCCGATGCCCACTCGTATCCGCCGGTCAGGAGGAGCGCAGCCAGGAAGGAATATCCGACGAAGAACAGGAACTGCAGTGCTCCGCAGAAGACGTACTGCGCGGTGCTGGCAGGCCTCGTCACCTCGATCGACGCCGGCACCGACGGCTCGACAGCAGCGGGAGCGGTATCCGCGAGCGCCACTGCGAGGCTGCTGATCGTCGGGTGGGCGTAGATGTCCTTCATCGACACCGACGGCAGGTCCGCCCGCTTCCGCACGCGCGCACAGAACCGGGCCATCACCATCGAGTCGGCATCCAGGTCGTCGAAGAAATGACTGTCGAGCGTCACCCGATCGACGCCCACGACCTCGGCCAGGAGCCCGGCCAGAACGCCCTCGAGCGGAGCGGACGTGGCGGGCGGCGCGACCGGGAACGCGACGGCGATGCTCCGGATCGTCGGATGCTGGTAGATGTCCTTCATCGACACCGACGGCAGGTCCGCCCGCTTCCGCACGCGCGCACAGAACCGGGCCATCACCATCGAGTCGGCACCCAGGTCGTCGAAGAAATGACTGTCGAGCGTCACCCGATCGACGCCCACGACCTCGGCCAGGAGCCCGGCCAGAACGCCCTCGAGCGGAGCGGACGTGGCGGGCGGCGCGACCGGGAACGCGACGGCGATGCTCCGGATCGTCGGATGCTGGTAGATGTCCTTCATCGACACCGACGGCAGGTCCGCCCGCTTCCGCAGCCGCGCACAGAACCGGGCCATCACCATCGAGTCGGCACCCAGGTCGTCGAAGAAGTGGCTGTCCACCGACACCCGATCGACCTTCATGACGGCTGCCAGCACCTCGGCGAGGACTGCCTCCGTGCCGGTCGTCGGACCCTCGAAATCGTCGGCGAGAAACGAGGACGGGTCCGGCTCGACCGTCAGGACGTCGATGGTTTCTCCTATCACGTGGGTCCCCTTCGACCAGGCGTGAAGATGTCGCGACACGTTCGGCGGGCGCACGACGAACGGGCGCCGGAAGAGAAAGAGCAGCTCCTGGCTGCAGCACAACGGAGATCACCGAGGCAATGAGGTCGTCACTGCCGTGGCTCCGAGGACTGGGAACGATCCGATCCGGCGGTGCCGGCGGAATGCGCTAGGCGCTGTGCGGGAACACTCTCTCGGTCAGCACGAGGACCTCCAGATGGCGGGCGGCCCGCCCGGGTGCGACTTCGTCCGGGCCTGCCGGACGTGCGGTCGGGCGTGAGTGCTGCGTGATGGACGGGGCCCGGTTCGGCGGACCCGTGACGGGGTGGCAGATCGACACGATCTGCGCGCGCCGCCTTCGGTCACGCCGACAGGGTGGACGATCGGCATCTTCGGCCCCTCCCCGTTCTCGACAACCTCGGCGACCCGAACGACCACGGTGATCCATCGCTTGACCAGCGCTTTCGCCGCTCGGTGTGGCGTAGGAGTCGACGCAGGAGCCCTCAGCGTTTCCTTCGGACGAGCATTCACTCGAAAGGAGGAGCAAACCCCGTGTCACCAGCGAGGATGTTCGCGTGCGGCGGCGGGCAGGTGAGCGGCTGCTGACCCGGGCGGGGATGGGCTTGTCGGGTGAGCGGGCTGTGCTGCACCTTGCCCAACACGGCGGACCAGGCGCAGCGCGGGCGGCGCAGCGCAAACCCCGGCGCATCGTTCGCGGCTCTCGGGGCGCGAGCCGAGTGGTTCTCCGCCGGCCGCCCCCTGGACTACGGCTACGGGCCGGGCTCGCCCCTCGCCAAGCTCGTCGACGTCGGACGATCGTGACCGGGTTCCTCGCGAGCGGTCGGGGCGCACGTGGACGCGTCGGTGCAGCGGACAGCGTGCTCGTGGAGGCGGCGGCGATGTGCGCGTTCGCCGTCGGGTGGATGGAACGGCACTGCCCCGCCTGAACCGGGCAGCCCCCGCAGATGCCGAGCCACCCTGGCCGTCATCGCCTGCCGCACATATCATCGTCCGATGGCGATGGATGGATGTGAGCCCGCGCCCGGACCTGCGGTGGCGCTGTTCCGTTCGCTCGGGGACCCAACGCGGCTGGCGATCGTGATGCGGCTCGCCGACGGTGAGGCACGTGTGGTCGACCTGACCCGCGGGCTCGGGTTGGCGCAGTCGACGGTGTCGAAGCACCTCGCCTGCCTGCGGGACTGCCGGTTGGTGGACTTCCGCACCGAGGGCCGGCAGTCGTTCTACAGCTTGACGCATCCGGAGCTGATCGACTTGCTGCGCAGCGCCGAGAGCCTGCTCGCGCGTACCGGCGATGCGGTGGCGCTCTGCCCGGTCTACGGCGAGCCGCAGGTCAAGGAGCAGGTGGCGTCATGAGTGATCTCGCCATCCCCTCGGATCGTCGCAATGTCCTGCGCCGGCGCATCCGGCTGCTGGTCGCGGCGACGATCACCTACAACGTGATCGAGGCGGTCATCGCGGTTGCCGCCGGCACGGTGGCCAACTCGGTGGCCCTGATCGGGTTCGGGTTGGACTCGGTGATCGAGGTCGCCTCCGCGGCCGCGGTCGCCTGGCAGTTCAGCGGCGGCGACCCGGAGCGCCGGGAGCGAACCGCCCTGCGCGTGATCGCCGGATCGTTCTTCGCGCTCGCCGCCTTCGTCACGGTGGAAGCCACCCGGACGCTGCTCGGCGGTGCGGAGCCCGAGCGTTCGACCGTCGGGATCGTGCTGGTGTCGGTCAGCGTCGTCGTGATGCCGTTCCTGTCCTGGGCGCAGCGTCGCGCAGGCCGCGAACTCGGGTCGGCGAGCGCCGTTGCCGACTCCCGGCAGACCCTGTTGTGCACGTACCTCTCGGCCGGCGTCCTCGTCGGCCTGGTTCTCAACGCCGCGCTCGGGTGGTGGTGGGCGGACCCGGTGGTCGCGCTCGGCCTGGCCGTCGTCGCCGTCAGAGAGGGTCGTGAGGCCCTCCGCGGGCGCACGTGCTGCCCGACCCTTCCCGTCGAGGTCGTGGACGAGGGCGCGGTCGACGGGTGCGGCTGCGTGGGCTCGTGCTGCTCGGGGGAGGTCACGGCAAAACCTGGCGGAAAGAGCTAGTTGCACGCACGTCCCATCGCGACCCGCCCCCGCGTGTCGGTCCCGCGTTCCGCGGAACGCGGTGCCCTCGTCGGCGCCGGTCCGGTGCACGAGACGGGATCGGCCGTTTCTGCTGGCTGACGCCAGTGGAGCGGGCGACGGGAATCGAACCCGCGTAGCCAGTTTGGAAGGCAACCGATCAACATAGAAGTGGGCCTCTACCTGCGGCAATCCTCATCGGGTCGGCATCATCGCCCGACGGATATCGCACCGTTCGACCATCGTTCGCGGCACATGACGTGGCACGGGGCACTGCTCACCCGATGTCACGTGCTGTGATCGACGCCGGCCACGAGGGGGGTCCGGGGCGACCGGATACTGGCCATGCGGTGGCCGCTTGGCGTAGTGCCTCGTCGACCACGGCCGGGCGCTCGTGTGCGTGCTCGGGGCGGCGGACGGTGACCCCGGCGCCGATGAGCATGGTCAGGTCCAGTGTCCACACGCGAGCCGATCTTTCGATCCACAGGTTCTGGGCGGCGTGGACGTGGGCGTGTGCCTGGGCCTGGGTCATGCCGGTGACGTGCCGTAGGTGCGCGAACGCCTCGTCGGTGCGGCCGGTGATGTTGGCGTAGCCGAAGTGGGTCACGAGGTGGCAGGGCGAGCACAGGCAGATCAGCCGGCGCAGGGCCTGGACGCCAGTGCGGTCGTCGTAGTGCCAGCGTTCGTGGACCTCCAGCCAGCGCCCGGTAGGGCGGTCCTCGCCGTCCCCGCAGGCTTCGCAGCGGTGCCCGGCGCGGCGCAGGATTGGCCGGCGCAGCCGTTCCCAGTCCTGCGGGCTGATGCAGGAGCGGATTCTGTGGAATCCGGACTGGGCGTTGTGTCCGTTTCGGTGCGGGCCTTAACGCGACGCTGAAGGTCGCTGGGCGCTGGACTGGTTCCCGGAGACCGGAGTGATCGGGAGCAGTGTCGCCGTGGCCGGGACCGCGAGTTCGCGCGGTGTCGGTCCGGCCGGGGTCGGGGTGTCGACGAGGCGCTCGAGGAGTTGATGGAGCGCGGCCTGGCCGTCGTCGATGGCAGCCTGTTCCTCATCGCTCAGGGGGATGTTGGCCAGCATCTGCTGCAGGTTGTCCTTGGCTTCGAGCAGCCCTGCCTTGCTGGAGGCCTTAGGGGTGTAGAAGTCGCAGCGGGCGCAGGCCATGCGGTGCGGGCACTGCTCAAAGAAGGTGTAGGTGCAGTAGCCGTGGCCGAGGTCGTAGTACTGCCAGGGCTCTCCGGCCGCTGCCGCCCCGGAGGTCACGGCGTCGCGGTCGACGAGGACCTCGATGGCGCGCACGTTGCGGGCGAAGTAGCCGGCGTCGGTGTAGGCGCGGGCCAGCGTGTTCGGGGTGATCTTCGCGTAGTGCTGGGTCGTCTCGGGTGAGCGGTGGTTGAGCCAGGCTTGGAGCTCGAACAGTGTCATGGGTTCTTTGGCGTTGTAGAGCTGGCTGGCGATGGTCGACCGCGCCCGGTGGCTGGTGATGTTGCCGCGGGCGTCCGCGGTGGGCACTCCGGCCTTGGCGCAGAGCGCCGGGATGATCGTTCGGTTGAGGTAGGACTTCCCGACCGGCCGCGCCCGATGGGCGAACAGGAACTCGACCCGCTCTCCAGTCTTGCGGTCGGGCATCGCCGGTTGTGCGCGGCGCTCGGCCTGCCAGGTCTCGAGCGCCTTGCCGAGGACGGGGTCGACCGGCTTGGTGAACGCCGTCCCGGTCTTGTGGACCGGAACGTCGAGCAGACAGACCCGGCCCTGGGCCAGGACGCCGTCGCTGTCGCCGGGGGGCCGCGCGCCGTCATGCTGCCAGCGGACACAGCCGACGCGCAGCCGCATGATCTCGTCGCTGCGCAGCCCGCTGAACAGCCAGCTCAGGGTGAGCGCGCGGATCAGCGTGATCGGGTAGAACAGCCCGCTCGGGTTGGACGGCAGGTCGTCGGGCTCGAGGTTGAGCCCGGCCCAGAGGGGCTTGGCCCACACATCGTCGGCGATGGTGCGCGGATCGGGTCCGATCAGCGCCAGCAGGCTGCGGGGGCAGGCCAGGGCGCGGGCGGGATCGAACCGGCGCGGGATCCATTCCCATTCCTGGCAGTCGCGGAAGAAGGTGCGCACGGCGTTGAGGTGACCGGACCGGGTGCGCGCCGACAACGGCTCGCCGAGCCGACCCTCGTCCAGAGCGTCGTGGCGCTGGATGAACTCGCCGAGCGTCATGCTGTTGACCCGGGCGACCCAGCTCGCGCACGTCTGCCGGGTCCAGTCCTCCGGCCCGGTGATGCCGGTATGTTCGGTGGCCAGCCATCGTCCGACCTTGGCGAGCACGCCGTAGTAGCCCTGCAGCGCGCGCGGAGTCAGCGTCGAGGTGGCCCGCCACCGATCGACCCACCGCATCCAGTCCGAGCTGGCGCCCTCGACCGGCTGCGCGGTGACCCCGTGGGGCTGGCGTGGTTGGCCGGTGTGGCCGAGCTCGGCCAGCGCGCGGTGCACGCGGTAGGCCTGACCGCGGGTCTTGTGCGTGATGGCGGGGTGTTCGCGCAGCTCGAGGACAGCGGCATCGTCGAGGTCGGCGAGGCGGGGACTGTGGTTGACCAGCAACATCAACGAGACGGTCGTATCGACGGTGGCTCCGGTCTGCTGATCGGTCTGGTGACCCCAGCCCGTCAGGACGTTCCGGACGGGCCCGATGGCGGCGTCGACCTCCGCGCGGCCGAAACACTCGTCGGGCCAGGGCCAGGCTCCAGAGCCGGGTCAGGCGGTGGAAGGCGACGAATCCGGTCAGCAGGTAGGCGTAGCTCACGATGTGCAGTCGTGCGGCCGGTCGATCGACTCGGGCCAGGGCGCGGTGAACGCCGCCGTTCCGGGTCCGATCAGCGCCGCCCAGGTCTCGGGCGACCACTCCCAGAACGAGGTCTCGTTCTGCCCGCAGGTCCAGAGGATCATGCCGACGGCGTCGTCGGCGGCTCGCCGCTGTCGCCGACCAGGCCCCTCGTCCCGGGGCACCTGCACCACGGCGCGGGCGCGATGGAGCGGCTCGAGCAGCCGGCGGATTCGGCGCCAGGCCAGACTGCGCTCGTCGGACCCCGGCGGGCGGCGCACCTTGTAGCCCAGCTCGCGGAGCGCGGCCACCTCCGCCGTGGTGAGGGCGGACCGGTCCCAGCCGTCCAGATCGATCGGCCAGACCCAGCCGCCGCGTGACCGGGCCCGGTGAGCGGGTGCGGGGCTCCTCGCGGTGACCTGCCGGCCATCATCGGGGGTGGTCACGGTGCGAGCCCGGTGTCGGCTGCGGTGAGGTGCTCGACCCGCCACGCGTGGATGTGTTTCATCCCGCGGCTGAGCTTGTCGGCCAGGTCCCGCCCGGACAGGTGGATGTAGTCCAGGGTGGAGTCGGTGTTGCGGTGCCCGGCGAAGGTCGCGATGGCGTGCAGCTCCCAGCCCATCCGGGCCAGGTCGGTCAGACACAGGTGCCGGGTGGTGTGCGTGGAGAAGCCCGGCACACCGGCGTCCTGCGCGATCCGGTGTACCACCTTCGACCACGTCCACAAGGTCAGCGGCTGACCGGGGTTGCGCCGCGACTCGGACAGGAACAGCGGCCCGCGAGCCCGGCTCAACGTCGCCCGGTGGGCGAGGTACTGCGACAACAGCACCCCGGTCGGTGCCGAGTATGGGACGACGCGTTCGCGACGGTTCTTGGTTGTCTCGGCCCGCACCCGCAGCGTCCGGTGCGCCGGGTCCAGATCATCGGTTCGCAGGCTGCACAGTTCCTCCCGCCGCAATGCGGCGTCATAGCCCAACGCGAGCATCAACCGGTTGCGGATCCGCTCCTTGCTGGTCACCAGCAGGATCGCGTTCCATTGGTCGTCGGACGGGATCCAGGGCAGCGTACGCAGGCGAGGGACCAGGCCGCGCTCGCTTCCGCCTCGTCCCCGATTCGGTGTGTGCCGGCCCCGCCCGACCGGGTTGGCCTGCCGCAGGCCCTCCTCGACCAGGAAGTCGTAGAACAAGCGCACGGGCACCAGCCGCTGCTGGATCGTGGCGTTCGCCAACCCCGCCCCCGAGTCGAGAGCCACCACGTTGCCGCCGCGCCGGCTGGGGCGCTGGCGAAGCTCGCGCACGTAGCCGGCGATATCGGCGCGCGTGGCTGTCAGCGGGTCGACGCCGTCGCGGTCGCACGCGGACAGGAACTCGGCCAGGCCCCGCGTGTAGGCGTCAAGGGTCCGCGGCGCCCGGCCCAGGTCGTCCAACATCCGCAACCAGATCAACACCTGCTCATGGCCGAGCAGCACCGGCCACTTCTCCTCCGGAACCATCAACCCGATCAACGAGCGGGCGCAGCATCCGGTCCACCGGGCTTCCGCCGACGATCATCAACGGACAACGAGAACCCCGGGGGCGGCGGACAACAGAGCCGCATGCGACCGGACAACGGCCCTCCCCAGGGACGAGCGACGGGCCGGAGGTAGGCATCGCGCGCCGCCAATACCGGGGCTAACGGCGTCAGTCAGGTCCCGGTTGTCGCCCCGTCATCGAGACGGTTCATCGAACTAGGCTTCCGGCACTTCCCCAGGTCACGTGCTGCATTGCGCCGCTCACACGCGGAGGGCCGGTGAGCGTTCCCTTGCGGGTAAGGCGCGGACCTGCCACTGACACCGTCAGGACCATGCCGGGGACCTCACACCGCGCTGGCTCGGGGTCCCGCCCGGGACCCCGAGCTGCGCGCGGCAGTGGGCCGCGGATCAGCTGACGCGGCGATAGCGGATGTGGCTGGCCAGCGGGGAGTGAAGCACCTCGGCAGGCTCGAAGCCGAAGGCCTCAATCCCGTCGAAGATCCGCTCGCCCGAACCGAGCAGGACGGGCGCGATGTCGAGGGTGAGCTCGTCGATCACCCCGGCTGCCAGTGCCTGTCGGACGGTCGAGGCACCGCCTGCGATGTCCACGCCTCTGTCGCCGGCGGCCTGGCACGCCGCGGAATAGGCCGCGTCGAAGCCGTCGGTGACGAAGTGGAACGTCGTTCCCCCGTCCATCTGGATCGGATCGTGGCGGTGATGGGTCAGCACGAACACCGGTGCGTGATACGGCGGTTCAGAGCCCCACCAGCCCGACCAGTCCTCATCCCACTCCCCGCGGATCGGGCCGAACATGTTCCGACCCATGACATACGCGCCCCTCGGGCGCATCAGCCACCCGTTCGCGACCTTGTCCGCGTCGTTGGCCCGGGGGTCGCCGATGTGCCAGCCGTGCACCTCCCGCCCCCGCTTTCCAAGGGGATGTTCCCGGCTCTGGTCAGGCCCGGCGACGAAGCCGTCCACTGAGATCGACATGTGGCAGGTGGTGTCCGACACCGTGAACCTCCGGAGTGATTGCGACTTGCAAGCGGTCGTGCGGCCGAGAGCCAGAATCGAGGGAGAGACCCTCGTCCGCCTGGGAGTAGACCGGCGGCCGAACGCAGAATCATCGGCGGTGCGGCGGGCCCCCTACGGATCAAGGCGCTGGTGCGGTGTCCGCTCAGGGATCCTCTTGCGGCACGGCATGCCGTCGCCTGAGCGACGCTTGGACTGCTGAGCGCGCCAGCGCGGCGAAGGACTCCGCCGCTTCGTCACCGCCACCGGCGCCCCTCTTCGCTTCTTGATCAGCCGCGTCCCGGAGGCCTAGCCCTGGCCTAGCCCGCCGAGCGATTCCACATAACTTGTACGTTGGTGAACCAGCACGAGCGCGGTACGAGGTCGACGAACAGACCTGCCCCGAACGCGCGGTCCTCCCCGGGTAGCAGCTCGGGCACCTCGGGGCGGGCGGCCCACCGCTTCAGCCCTGCCGTCGGCGGGCGCGGGTCGTACCAGCGGCGCACGCTCGGGTCCCAGCGGGCGCCGAGGGCCTTCGCGGCGTCCTTCTCCGCGTAGGGCACGTCCAAGTAGGCGCGGCTGGCGTTGCTGGCACGCGGGTGTGGGACGGAGGGTTCGTGCACCATCGGTGATCCCCCGGTCGCTCGACGTGGGCACTGCTGGTCAGGGTCGCATCCGGCGCCGGTCCCGCGCCAGGTGTCCGCGCGACGCGGCCCGCCCGGGGCTGTCGATGACCTGGGTTCCACCGCGAGTGGCAGGGGACACCGGTTAGAGGATGGTCTCGTCGGTTGCGCCGGGCTGGGCGAACGCGCGGCCGATGCTCTCGAATGCCTCCTCGTCGTAGGCGGGGCCGCTGTTCGTGGCAAGGACCGTCGTGTCCCACAGCCTGGCGCCGTCGGGTCGCGGGGTCAGCAGAACCGCAACCGTCCACGGGAAGTCGGGCCCTGTCGCACCCGCCTGGTGAAGGAACCTCTGCCTGCGGTGAAGCACCCAAGTCTGGAACAGCTGCTGATGGTAGCCAGTGAACTGCGAGTACACGCTGAACGTGAGCTGGAGTTGGCCGCCGTCGATGTAGGTGATTCGGTGCTGTGCGCGCAACTCGTCGGCCGGTGAGAGGGCGCAGTGGTCGATGCGGCGCAACAGCGTCCGGCCAAGCTCGGCGCGGTGGCCCACCCAGAACTTGTCGATGAGCGCGAGGACGTGAAGCCGGGTGCGTTCGTCGCCTGCCATATCGGTGTTGGCAATGTCTTCGAGGATGCGGTGGAAGACTGAGTGGCCAATGGCGTCAGCCGTGTCGGCCGGCTCGCGAGGAAGCGTTGGGCCGCTGGTCTGAGTGGCGCCGGCTTCGACCATCCACGCCGCCATCGGATCTGGTTCTGCGTGCTCGTCCTTGTCGGCGAGGTCGAAGTAGCGGCCGACCTCCGTGCCGAGCGCGATGCGTTCCTTGTCAGCGACGCGGTGGGCGTAGTCCACGACCGCTGACACTGACCGCAGCTGGTCCCACAGGAACTCCCAGTCGCGACGCAGCAGGATGAGCCCGTTCTTTTCCGGTTCCTGGTCGGGAACGACGTCATCCGGCGGGCTCGGATGATCCAAGATCACTACGGGCACCCAGTCGATGGTGTCGCCGGGCAGCTCGACCTCCCGGTCCCGGAAGTTCGTGAGGGACAGGTTGGGGTCGGGCAGGGTTGACCGGATCGTGCCGTGAGCCTGCCGCAACCCTTCGCCCGCCTTTTTCCTCAGCCAGCTCGACTCCCGGGTGGCGACTGTCGTGGCGCCGTCGCGCGCCTTCACCTGGAGCACGATGCCGCGGTTGCCGGTAACGAGGGTTCCGTCACCGATCTCACGTCGCCCCGGCCCCTTGGTGACGACCTTCGCGTGGAACGCGAAGTCCGGCAGACCCCACGCGGCGGCGGCCTCCAGGGCGGCCAGCTCGGTGCCGGTGCCTAGCGGCAGGGATGGTTCGGGCGGGCTGGCCTCCGGGATCTCGCGCCCGACGACTCGGTCGCCGTCGAGACGCAGCAACGTGTACGTGCCGTCGTCCCCGCGGAAGCTGGCGAGGTTCAGATCAGACGCGGTGAGACCCTCCCGCGCCTCGGTCTCCTGTTCGGCGCTTTCGAAGACGACGGGCTTCCACAGGGTCGACGCGGCGGTCGGTGCAAGGTCATCGAGACGACCAAACTGCTGGAGGAATGTCGGTGTGCTCACGGACCGCTCGAGCCCGTCGATGAGGTGCGTCGCGGCAGCAAGGAGGTTCCGCGAGCGAGCCTGGAAGTTGTCGTCGATGTTCGCCGGCCACGGCGGTACGGTGAGGGCTAGGTCGAGCGCAACATTCGGGAGCACCTCGACCTGGCCGGCAGCCTCCGGCGGGTCGACTTGGAAGGTCGCCAACAGCCGCGGAGACGTTAGCGGCCCATCGGACTTGGTCTCAAACCACACCAGCGTCGCGTCATCGGGAAGGCGGAGGTCCGGCCCGGTGTGCGTTGCCCACCCGCACACGAGCCGCTCGCCCTGCCCCAGCGCGGCGAGGGCAGCGGCCAGGCAACTCATGTGGGTGCCGACGAACACGGCCGCCGAGCTTCCGGCGGTGAACGGCTGGAACTTGCGCAGCACCCGCACCTGGTCTGGGCGCAGGCCGAGGAGGTGACCGTTCGGCACAAGCGCATCGAACTCCTCGGCCGTCGTCATGAGCGGCATCCGATGCAGGTCCGGGTCGACCGGCCACATCGGCGTGCACACCGTCTGCGCGGCGGCCAGCACAGCTGCGTCCAACGACTCCTTCACCGACTTCAAGAAGGCAGCCGCGCGCCGGTCGAATGCCTCTGCCGCCTCCTCCGCGATGTAGCTCCCCGCCCGCAACTCACCGCGGCCGTCCTCGCCAGTGTCCAACCACGCCCCGAACACGTCATCCGGGTCGAGGCCGTTCCACACCTCGACGATCTGTTCGCGTGCCGTGGCGGCTTAGCCAGCCGACGTCTCGCGGCAGCAAACACTTCCAGGTGCGGCTCAGCACGGGAACCCACGGCAGCAGTTTGCATCACGCCACCGACAAGTCGCCCATCGAGTCGGAGCAGTGCGAGGGGCCTCCCGATCAGCCGACCTTCCTTCGCCGTGGCGGGCACATGTCAACCAGTTGTGCTGATCTCGGCATGGGCGGACGTCCCAGAAGCCGAACCGCAAGCGCACACCGCCGCGAGACTTACCCGAGCGGCAATGCCGTGACAGGCAGAGTCTCAGATGCGCCCGTACGGAACGATTCTCGGTGAGCGGGGCTTTCCGAACGTCGACACGCGGTCCATGACGAGCGCGGTGGGCCGCCATAGCTGCAGGGCGTCGTCCTTGGCCTCGTCGTCACCGGCGCTGCTCGCGGTCGGCGCTGCCCTCATCGACCTCACCGCCGTCGCCGTCGGCACCGGGGTCGCTGTCGCCCGGGACACCGGGCAGATCCGGGGCGAAGTCCTCGCCGCACACGCCGCAGGTGATCGGGCCGGCGTCCAGCACCGACGGGGCGACCCGGATCCGGCGGCCGCACCCACACACGCACGGCGGCGGGCTCGGCTTCTTCCCCCGGCTCCCGGTGCTCTCCACGGCCCGGTGCAGCCGCAGCGCCCGCCCGAGCTCGTCGATCACCTGCGCGTAGGCGTCGAGGGTGGCGGCTGGGATCGTGGTCGGGGACCAGCCGATGCGGTCGTCCTTGGTGACCTCGATCCCGAGCTCCTCGGCCAGCGCCTTGAACCGGGCGTTGTGCCAGCGGCCCTGGCGGGAGGTGTCCTTGATGCCGCGGACGTGGGCCAGGGCGTGCGCGGCCTCGTGCAGCAGCGTCGCGAGCACCTCGGCCGGGCCGCGGGCGAGTCCCTCCCCGCCGACGAACACCTCCGGCAGCCGCACCGGCGCGCTAGGCCGCGTCCCGCGGATCATGAACGCGGTCTTCGCGCCCAGATGGTCCCTGGCTGCGTTGTCGGCAGGCCCGGGTACGTCAAGTACGACGGCGCCTACCTCCGCCTTGCCAGGAACCATCTGGA
>NZ_JAHKRK010000151.1 GCF_019396355.1 Pseudonocardia nigra | reverse complement strand
GGCCACCGCGCGGTCGCCACCCGCTACGACAAGCGCGACTACATGTTCCGCGGAACCATCGACGTCGCCTCGATCAGGATCTGGCTCCGCGACCCCGTCCCATGATCCAAGGGACACGCTCTAGTCGCCGGGCTCGCGCTGCTCGCGCGCGACGGGGGCGGGCCCGCGCTGTGTTTCCAGTACCTGGGCATCCCGATGCTGGACGACCGGCAGCAGACGGTCAGCCTCCTCCGGTTCACCGACACCCCGCAGTGGGACACGACGAAGGCCGGGCTCGCCTGGTCGGCCTATCTCGGTGCGGGGGTGCCGGGCAGCGCCGACGTGAGCCCGTACGCGGCACCGGCCCGGGCGACCGACCTCGCCGGGCTACCGCCCACCTACGTCAGCGCGATGGAGTTCGACCCGCTGCGGGACGAGGCGCTGGCGTACGCGCAGGCGCTGCTCACCGCGGGCGTCGCCACCGAGCTCCACGTCTTCCCCGGCACCTTCCACGGCTCGTCCGCCATCCGGCACGCGCCCGCGAGCCGGCGGGAGGCCGCCGAGGAGATCGCGGTGCTGCGGGCCGCGCTCGCCGTCCGGTCCGACCAACCCCTGCAGGAGGCAACCCGATGAATGCCGACGTCCTCGTCGTCGGGGCCGGCTTCGCCGGCCTGTACGCCCAACACAAGCTGCGCGAGCTCGGGCTGTCGGTGCGGGGGTACGAGGCGGGCGCCGACGTGGGCGGCACCTGGTACTGGAACCGCTACCCCGGCGCCCGCTGCGACGTCGAGAGCATCGACTACTCCTACTCCTTCTCCGACGAGCTGCAGAAGGAGTGGGACTGGAGCGAGCGCTACGCGACCCAGCCGGAGATCCTGCGCTACCTGAACCACGTCGCCGACCGGTTCGACCTGCGCCGGGACATCTCCTTCGGCACGCGGGTGACGTCGGCGGTCTACGACGACGACGCCCAGCACTGGGAGGTCCGCGCGGACAACGGCGACGTCGTCACCGCGACCTACTGCGTGTTCGCCACCGGCAGCCTGTCCGCGTCCCGCATCCCGGACATCCCGGGCCTGTCCGAGTTCACGGGCCGCTGGTTCCACACCGCCCGCTGGCCCCACGAGGGCGTCGAGTTCACCGGCAGGCGGGTCGGCATCATCGGCACCGGTTCCTCCGGGATCCAGGCCACGCCGCTCATCGCCGAGCAAGCGGCGCACCTGTACGTGTTCCAGCGCAGCGCCAACTACTCCATCCCGGCGGGGAACCACCCGCACACCGACGAGACCCGCGCCGCGTACAAGGCCACGTACGAGCAGCGTCGGCGGGCGTCCCGCGAGAGCGGCGGCGGCTCACCGCACGAAGCGCACCCGCGCCGGACCCTCGAGGTGTCGGAGGAGGAGCGCAACGCCGCGTACGAGCGGCGCTGGGAGCTGGGCGGGGTGCTGTTCAGCAAGACCTTCCCGGACCAGATGGCGACCGAGGAGGCCAACGCGCCCGCACGGGCGTTCTGGGAGCGCAAGATCCGCGCTCTCGTGACGGAACCCGCCGTGGCCGACCTGCTCGTCCCCACCGACCCCGCGATCGGCACCAAGCGGATCTGCACCGACTCGGACTACTACCCGACGTTCAACCGGGACGACGTGACGCTGGTCGACATCCGATCCGCCCCGATCGAGGAGATCACGCCCACCGGTCTCCGCACCACGGGCGGGGAGTACGAGCTGGACGACATCGTGTTCGCCACGGGCTTCGACGCGATGACCGGGGCCCTGCTGGGCATGGACATCCGGGGCCGTGGCGGGTGGTCCCTGCGCGACGCGTGGGCGGCCGGACCGCGGACCTACCTCGGCCTGATGACGGCCGGGTTCCCGAACATTTTCATCGTCACCGGGCCGGGCAGCCCGTCCGTGCTCGCGAACATGGTCCTCGCCGCGGAGCACCACATCGACTGGATCGCCGACTGCCTCGTGCATCTGGCGCGTACGGGCAACGCCACGATCGAGGCCGACGCGCAGGCGCAGGACGCCTGGGTGCGGCGGTCGAACGAGCTGGCGGAGAACACGCTGTTCCCGAAGGCGAACTCCTGGTACCTCGGGGCGAACGTCCCGGGCAAGCCAGGCGTGTTCATGCCGTTCATCGGCGGGTTCGGCACGTACCGGACGATCTGCGCCGACGTCGTGGCGAAGGGCTACGAGGGCTTCGTGCTCACGCCGCTGGCCGAGCGCCGTCGCACTCCCGCATAGCCCGATCCCCTCGCACCCAGAGCCCGACTCGCGCGCACGGATCCCCCGACTCGCGGCGGGACTTCCGCGAGTCGGGGGCTGGATGCGCGCGAGTCGGGCAGTTGGTGCGCGCGGGTCGGGGTCGTTACGACATGCGCTCCAGCACGAGCGCCATGCCCTGACCGCCCGCGGCGCACATCGTCGCGACGCCGATCTCGGCGTCGGCGTCCTGCAGCGCGTGCAGCAGCGTGGTGGTGATCCGCGCGCCGGTCTGCCCGAACGGGTGCCCCAGCGCGATGGCGCCGCCGTGGACGTTGACGCGGTCGAGATCGATCCCGATCCGGTCGACGCACGGCAGCACCTGCGCCGCGAACGCCTCGTTGATCTCCATGAGGTCGAGGTCGCCGATGCCCATCCCGGCGAGCGTCAGCGCGCGGTCCACCGCCGCCACCGGCCCGAGCCCCATCACCTCCGGGCTCAGCGCCGAGACTCCGGTGGACACGATCCGGGCCAGCGGCGTCAGCCCGAGCTCGGCAGCACGGCGGTTGGACAGGACCACCAGCGCCGCCGCCCCGTCGCCCCGCGGGCAGCAGTTGCCCGCGGTCACCGTGCCGACGTCGCGGAAGGCCGGGGCGAGCGCCGCGAGCTTCTCGACGGTGGTGCCGGGCCGGGGCCCGTCGTCGGCCGCCACCGTCGTCCCGTCGGGCAGGGTGACCGGGGTGATGTCGCCGGCGGAGAACCCGGAGGCGATCGCCGCCTCGGCGCGGTTCTGGCTGAGCGCCGCGAACTCGTCCTGCCGCGCCCGGCTCACGCCGCACCGCTCCGCTACGTTCTCCGCGGTCTACCCCATCGCGATGTAGAGGTCCGGCAGGTCGCCGTCGAGCCGGGGGTCCTTCCACGGCTCCGCGGACGCCGCTCGCCGCGCCGAGCGCTCCTGCGCCGGGGCGAACCGCGGGTTGTGCGTGCCGGGCATGCCGTCGGCCTTGCCGCCGTTGCCGTACCGCGATACGCACTCCACGCCCGCCGAGACGATCGCCTGCGCCTCGCCGGTGCGGATCGCGTGTGCGGCCATCCGTGTGGTCTGCAGGCTGGACGCGCAGTAGCGCTGCACGGTGGCGCCCGGGACGCCGTCGAGGCCCAGCAGCACCGCGACGGCCCGACCGAGCCCGTATCCCTGCTCCCCCGCCGGCTGGCCGCAGCCGAGCAGCAGATCGTCGAGCTCGGCCGGGTCGAGCGCGGGCACCTGGTCCAGCGCGGCCCGCACGAGCTGGGCCGCCAGGTCATCGGCGCGCATCTCGCGCAGCGACCCCTTGTACGCACGGCCGATCGGGGAACGGGCCGCGGCCACGATGACCGCCTCGAGCGCTGTCGCCATGGGAAGTCCTCTCGTCTGGATCGAAGCAAGCGCTTGGTTCTCGATACGGTAACCTGTCGGCGTCGGACTGCGAGGAGGACGCGATGAACGAGGCCTATCTGGTGGAGGCCGTACGGTCTCCCGTCGGGCGGCGCGGCGGCGGGCTCGCCGGCGTCCACCCGGCCGATCTCGGCGCCGCGGTCCTGCGCGCGGTGGTGGAGCGCTCGGGCATCGACCCCGCCGCCGTGGACGACGTCGTGTTCGGGTGCGTCGACACCGTCGGCCCCCAGGCCGGGGACGTCGCCCGCACCTGCTGGCTGGCGGCCGGTCTCCCCGAGGAGATCCCCGGCGTCACCGTGGACCGCCAGTGCGGGTCGTCGCAGCAGGCCGTGCACTTCGCCGCGCAGGCCGTGATGAGCGGCACCGCCGACCTCGTCGCGGCAGGCGGCGTGCAGAACATGAGCGCCATCCCGATCAGCTCGGCGATGACGCTCGCCGCGCCGCTGGGCTTCCCCGACCCGTTCTCCGGCTCCACCGGCTGGCGGGAGCGGTACGGCGACCAGGAGGTCAACCAGATCCGCTCGGCCGAGATGATCGCCGAGAAGTGGGACGTCTCCCGGGAGGACATGGAGGCCCTCGCCGTCACCTCGCACGAGCGGGCGATCCGGGCGCGTGCGGAGGGCCGGTTCGACCGCGAGATCGTCCCCGTGGCGGGGGTGACCGCCGACGAGGGCCCGCGCGAGCCGAACCTGGAGAAGATCCGCTCGCTGCCCCCGGTCCGCGAAGGCGGCCGGATCACCGCCGCCGTCTCCAGCCAGATCTCCGACGGCGCGGCCGCGCTGCTCGTCGCGTCCGAGGCGGCGGTGCGGCGCCACGGGCTCACTCCGCGAGCCCGGATCCACCACATCTCGGCCCGCGCCGCCGACCCCGTGTGGATGCTCACCGCGCCGATCCCCGCCACCGCGTACGCCCTGCACCGCGCCGGCATGAGCGTCGACGAGATCGACCTCGTCGAGATCAACGAGGCCTTCGCCTCCGTCGTGCTCGCCTGGCAGAAGGAGACGGGCGCGGACCTGGCCAAGGTCAACGTCAACGGCGGCGCCATGGCGCTGGGGCACCCGCTCGGCGCCACCGGCGCGCGGCTCATGACGACCCTGCTGCACGAGCTCGAGCGCACCGGCGGCCGGTACGGCCTGCAGACGATGTGCGAGGGCGGCGGGCAGGCGAACGTCACGATCATCGAGCGCCTGGGCTGACCGTGGCCGGCACAGCACAGGTCGATGTCACCGGCCGGACCGTCCTGGTCACGGGCGGCACCAAGGGCATCGGGTACGCGATCGCCGAGTCGTTCCTCGCCGCCGGGGCGGACGTGGTGGTGTGCGGGCGCACCGCCCCCGAACGGCTCGCCACGGCGGATGGGCGCTCGGCGGAGTTCGTCGCCACCGACGTCCGGGACCCGGAGCAGGCGGCCGCGCTCGTGGCGGAGACGGTCCGCCGCACCGGGCGGCTCGACGTGCTGGTGAACAACGCGGGCGGGTCGCCCGACGCGGACGCCGCGACGGTGTCGCCGCGGTTCGTCGAGAAGATCGTGCAGCTCAACCTGCTCGGCCCGTTTTACGTCGCGCAGGCGGCGAACCGCGTCATGCAGCAGCAGGACGACGGCGGCGCGATCGTCAACATCGGCAGCGTGTCGGCGCACGACCCGCAGCCGGGCACGGCGGCCTACTCCGCGGCCAAGGCGGGCCTGCTGATGTTCAGCCGCGCGCTCGCCCTCGAATGGGCGCCCAAGGTGCGCGTCAACCACATCACCACCGGGCTGATCCGCACCGAGGCCGCCGCGACGGTCTACGGCGCCGACGGCGGGGCCGCGGTGGCGGAGCTGATCCCGATGCACCGCATGGCGACGCCCGCCGACGTGGCGAACGCCTGCCTGTACCTGGCGAGCGACCTCGCCGCGTACGTCACCGGGGCCGACCTCGCCGTGCACGGCGGGGGCGAGGTCCCGGCCCGCTACGTGGTGACGCGCAGCTGACGCCCTGTTCGCCGGCTGTTCCATCCACGAGGCCCGGCTCCAACCTCCCTCGATCGCCTGCGGGCACCCGCGTGCCGAGGTCGACACGATGTGTGTACATTGTGTGTATGGCGCGGGTGAACGTCTACATCCCCGACGAGCTCGCCGAGCGGGCGAAGGCGGCGAAGGTGAACCTGTCGGCGCTGGTCCAAGCCGCGATCGCCGACGAGCTGCAGCGGCGCGCCACGGACACGTGGCTGGCATCGCTGCCGGAGCCACGCCACGCCGTCACGCACCGAGCGGCGATGGCGGCGCTCGACGAGGCTCGAGCCGAGATGGGCGGCGAGCCGGATGCCTGACCGTCCGGCCGAGACGGTGGTGGTGGACGCGTCGGTAGTGGTGGATCTGCTCGCCGGGACCACTTACGCGACGGCCGCCAGGGCGAGGCTCACCGGCACGGTGATGCACGCGCCGGCTCACATGGACGCGGAGGTCTTGTCCGCGCTGGGGCGGCTGCAGCGCGCCGGCGAGCTGGCGACGGTGGACGTCGAAGCCGGCCTTGCGACGCTGGCCGCAGTTCCGGTCACCCGGCATCCGGTCGTCGACCTCGTGGCCGGTGCGTGGTCGCGCCGGCACGATCTCCGCCTGACGGATGCGCTGTACGTCGAACTCGCCACCCGCCTACGTGTCCCGGTCCTCACGACCGATCAGCGCATGGCCCGCGCGTCCGCTGTCGCCGAAGGCATCTCCGTTCATACCCGGTGACGCCCGCACCTCGCCCGAACGGCCCGCCACGGCGGGGTGGGCACTCGGCGGAATTCGCCGTCACCGACGTGCGGGACCCTGAGCCCGCCGCCCGGAACCCGCTGATCAAGGCGCTGATGTCGTCCTGACAGATCAACAAGGGACATCTGCGCCTTGATCAGCGGGCTTTCGGGCCACGCCCTCGCGGCCCGCCTGGCGGAGTGGCGGATCCGTCGCACCCGGGCGCGTGAAGCGGAAGGGCAGGCACCGCGGCCAAGCCGTGGGGCCGCTACCGGGGCGCGGCCCGGGTCGCATTGGACGCGCGGACCTACGAACGTTGGCAGAAAGGCTCTGGCCGATGCTGCGGGCCGGCGCGCGTCAGACCAGGTTGTCCTCCACCTGCAGCCCGAAGGCGCCCTTGCCGTACCGTACAGCGCGAGGGCGCGTTCGACGTCGTTGGCGACGTGGTTGCTGCCCGCGTGGGCGTCCCGCCAGGCGCGTTCGATCGGGTTGCCGCGCCGCAGCGAGCTGCCACCTGCGGTCCGGAACAGGATGTCGATGGCCCGCAGCGCCCGCTCCGTGCCGCACACCTGGTCGCGCCGGGCCCGCAGCCGCAGCTCCATCGGGATCTCGTCGCCGCGGGCCGCGCAGTCGTGGAGCTCCCGGATGTTCCGGTCCATCTGCAGCGCCGCGGCATCGACCTCGGACGCCGCGCGCGCGACCGCGACCTGCGCGAACTGGTCCTCGGCGAACCGGCCGCCGCCGAGGCTGAGCCGGATCCGGTCCCGCATGCCCGCGAGGTAGGCCTCGAGGCAGCCCTCGACCACCCCGATCACGGGGGCGGTCACCGCGGAGGTGAAGATCGCGCCGAACGGCATCCGGTACAGCGGCCCGGAGTTGATCTTCTGGCCGGGGCCGCGCAGCTGCGCGTGCTCGAAGTTGCGCACCGTGCGGTGCGCCGGCACGAACGCCCGCTCGACGTGCAGGTCGTTGCTGCCGGTGCCGCGCAGGCCGACCACGTCCCAGACGTCGTCGATCCGGTAGTCCGCGCGCGGCACGAGCGCGGTGACGAAGTCGAGGGCCGTCCTTCCGCACCCGTCACCAGCCCGCCGAGCAGCGCCCACGAGGCGTGGTCGCAGCCGGACGCGAACCGCCAGTGCCCGCTGAGCTCGTACCCGCCCTCCACGGGTGTGAGCCTGCCGACGGGGGCGTAGGAGGAGCAGACGAGCGTGTCGGGGTCGCCTGCCCACACCTCGTCCTGGGCCCGCTCGGCGAACAGGGACACGTGCCAGGGGTGCACGCCGACGACCGAGGCGACCCAGCCGGTGGAGCCGCAGGCGCCCGCGATGGCGCGCACGACCTCGTAGAACCGCACCGGGTCCGCCTCCGCTCCCCCGTAGCGCTTCGGCAGGAGTATCCGGAACAGCCCGGCCGCGACGAGCTCGGCCATCGTCTCCTCGGGGACCACCCGGTTCTCCTCGGCCACCGCGGCCCGCTGCGCGATCCCCGGCAGCAACGGCCGCACCGCCGCCATGACGTCGTCGCCCATCCGGCGATGGTGCCGACCGCAGCGGCGCGGCCTCCCGGTGCGTTCCGGTCAGCGGGACCGCGCCGCCAGGAGCAGGCGCGCCGCCAGCCGCATGTCGGCCTCCGCCCGCGTGGCGGTCAGGTGCCGGTCGAGGGCCGCGGTCACCAGGCCCCACCAGCCGTACGCGAGCAGCCGCACCGCCGACAGGTCGCGCTCGGTGGGCTGCTCGATCCCGAGGACACGCAGGATCACGCGGTCCAGGTCGGCCGCGATCTGCTCCGTCTCCGCCACTGTCGCGTGGTGCGAGGCGGCGGCCGACCGCATCATCGCCGTGGCGAGCAGCGGCGTGCGCATCAGGTCCCGGCTCAGCCCGACCAGGAGGTCGGCGACCGCGTCGACCCGGTCGGCCCCCGCCGCCGGCGGGGGCGTGGTCTCGTCGAGCGCGCCGATCCGCTCCGCCAGCACGGCGGTGAACAGGTGCGTCTTCGACGGGAAGTAGCGGTAGAGCGTCCCGATCGCCACCCCGGCGTCCCTGGCGACCTCGTGCATCTGCACGCCGTCGAGCCCCTTCTCGGCCCCGAGCTCGGCGGCGGCGTGCAGGATGCGGCGGTGCCGGGCGACCTGGTTCTCCGAGCTCGGTGCCGCCGCTGGTCGCGCTTCGGCGATTCTCGCCACGCCGTCCCCCTGTCACTTGCGTCCGTCCCCCGCACCCAGCCTATGGCGGCACGGGCGCGTGGGCCTGCCGGGCCGTCCCGCCCAGCGGGATCGCCGCCGGAACGAGCGGGACGGGGTTCCTAGGGTCGGTGACGTGACGACGACGACCGGGGCGACCGAGACGACCGGACCGGCGCCGGCCGAGTTCCGGCGCGCAATGGCGGAGTTCGCCAGCGGCGTGACGGTGGTGACCGGCGCCGACGAGCACGGACCGGTCGGGTTCGCCTGCCAGTCGTTCGCGTCGGTCTCGCTGGAACCGCCGCTCGTGCTGTTCTGCGCCGACCACCGGGGCCGCGCCTGGCCGCGGATCAGCGCGGCGGGGCGGTTCTGCGTCCACGTCCTCGGCGAGCACCAGGGCGACCTCTGCGCACGGTTCGGCTCGAGCCGGGGCCGCAAGTACGACGGGCTGGAGTGGCGCCTCTCCGGCTGGGGCACCCCCGCCCTGCCGGACGTCCTCCTGCGGGTGCACGCCGAGGTGCACGAGGTGCACGTGGCGGGCGACCACGACGTAGTGCTCGGCCGCGTGCTCGAGGTGGAGCACGGCGCCCGCCGGCAGCCCATGACCTTCTTCCGTGGCCGCTTCGGCCTGGAGCAGGAGCTTGCCGTCACCGACGTGTGGGGCTGGGGTGACGGCTGGGGCTGACCCGTGCACCTACAACCAGTCGCCGTTCTCCCCCACCGCCAGGAAGCGGGCCATCGACTCGCGCGACCACGTCTCCTGCGTTGCGGCGGGCAGGCGGCGGGCGCGGCGGGGCTGCGCCATGTCCGGGAACAGCTCGTGCGACACCGTCCGGGCCGCGTCGGCCACGAGCGGGGCCACCCGCTCCAGGGACACCCGCGCGTTTCCGACCAGTGAGATCGCCCCCACCGGCCCTTCCGGGCCACGGACGGCCGCGGCGACGCAGCCGAGCCCCGGAACGCACTCCTCGCGTTCGAACGCGAGCCCCTTGCGCCGGCGGATGCGGTTCAGCTCCTGGTGCAGGACGCCGAGGTCGCCGATGCTGCGCGGGGTCAGGCGTCCGACTCCGCCCGCGTAGGCGGAGTCGATGAGCTCCGGTGCGAGGCGGGCGAGCATCGCCTTGCCGAGCGCGGTGCAGTGGGCCGGGGCCCGGCCGCCGACCCGGGACGGCACCGCGGCCGCGGACCGGCCACCGAGCTTGTCGAGGTAGTACACGCTCACGCCGTCGAGAACAGCCAGGTGCACCACCATCTCGGTGCGCATAGCCAGGTCGTGCAGCAGCGACGCCGCTGCCGCCCGCAGCTCACCGTGGTCGCCCTCCCGTCCGCGGAAGCTCAGGGAGCGGTCGCCCAGCCCGTAGCCGAAGGCCGTGTGGTCGAGCCACTGCAGGCGGACCAGCTGGTCGAGGATGCGGTGCGCCGTGGAGCGTGGGAGCCGGGTGCGGCGCGCCACGTCCTCCAATGTCAGCCGCCGGTGCGAGCCCTGGAACCGGTCCATGATCAACGTGACGCGCTCGACCATGGACGGCGGCAGAACCTGCCGCTCGACGGCCGGGCGGGCACTCGCGCTCACCATCGAGGTCATGCCCCCGCCTCTCTGCGAAGACTGAAATCAATTCTGGTTTCTACGCTAGCAGTGCCGCTCGCCAGGGGAAAGGCGCCGAACGGCCGCCATCACGGCGACGTGGTGGGAGCCTTCATCGACCGCGCGGTCTGCCCGGCGAGCGAGTCCGTCCCGACCTCGGCGTTGTGGGCGTGGGCCAGGTGGTGCAGCCCGAACACCGAGTCCATCCCGGCGCGCAGGCCCATCAGGTCCTCGGCCTGGTTGACCGCCTTCTTCGTCAGGGCCAGCCCCAGCCGCGGCATCTGCGCGATCTTCTCCGCGAGGCCCATCGTCTCGGCCTCCAGCTCGGCCCGCGCCACCACGCGGTTGACCATCCCCAGCGCGAGCGCCCGATCGGCACCCACCCGCTCGCCGGTGAACAGGAACTCCTTGGCGAACCGCGGGCCCATCACCCACGGGTGCGCGAAGTACTCCACGCCCGGGATCCCCATCCGGACGACCGGGTCGGCGAAGAACGCGTCGTCGGCGGCGATCACCAGGTCGCACGACCAGGCCAGCATCAGCCCGCCCGCGATGCACGCGCCCTGGACCATCGCGATCGTCGGCTTCGGCAGCTCGCGCCAGCGCCGGCACATGCCCAGGTACACCTCGGACTCGCGGGCGAACCGGCTCTCGGCGCCCTCCCGGCCGACGTGGTCCCACCACAGCCCGGCCCGCCGCTCGAACGAGGAGTCGATGTCCCGGCCGGGCGTGCCGATGTCGTGGCCCGCCGAGAAGTGCTTGCCCGACCCGGCGAGCACGACGACCTTGACGGCGTCGTCGGCCGCCGCCCGGTAGAAGGCGTCGTCGAGCGCGTACGTCATCGCCGAGTTCTGCGCGTTGCGGTACTCCGGCCGGTTCATCGTCACCACCGCGACGTCGCCGCGCTGCTCGTAGGTGACGACCTCGCTGTCGGGGTTGCTCATGTGCTGGCTCCTCTCGTCGTTCGCGGTTCAGGACGCGGGTGGGGTGCCGGTGCCGGCCAGCCCGAGGTGCTGCGCGACCCGGGCGCGGTGCCAGGCCGCCGATCCCCAGTCCGCCGCCAGCGCCCAGGCCCGCTTCGCGAACAGGTGCAGGTCGTACTCGGTGGTGTAGGCGATCGCGCCGTGGCACTGGATCGCGGTGCGGGCCGCCCGCAGCGCGGCGTCGGAGGCCAGCGCCTTGGCCGTGGAGACCTCCCGCTCGCGCGCCGGGTCTCCGGTCGCCATCGCCGCCCCGGCAGCGGCGACCGCGGGCGCGGCGAACTCCACCTCCAACAGCGCGGATGCCAGGTGGTGCTTGACGGCCTGGAAGCTGCCGATCGGGACGCCGAACTGCTGCCGCGCCGCGACGTGCTCCACGGTCATCTCGAGCATCCGCCGGGAGAGGCCGACCAGCGCCGCCGCGGCCCCGAGGACCCCGCGCAGCCAGGCCGTCTCCACGACGGCCGGGTCGGCCACGACCGCCCGTTCGGTCGCACCGGCGATCCGGTGCAGGTCTGCGGCCGGGTCGACGGCCGCGACCGGTTCGCGGCTCGCGCCGGCGAAATCGAGCACCCGGATCGGGCCGGCGCCGCCGAACCCGCCCGCCAGCAGCAGGCTCGCCCGGGACGCGAACCGGACATCGCCACGTGCGGCCGGGTCGGCGGCGCACATCGCCTTCCCGGAGAGCACGTCGTCGGCCAGGCCGGCGGACTCGAGCACCGCCGCGGCGAACGCGACCGTCTCGACCAGCGGCAACGGCACCGCCGCCCGGCCGGCCTCCACGAGCAGGGGAACGAGGTGGTTCTCGTCGAGGCCCAGCCCGCCGGCGGGCTCGGACACGAGCAGCCCGGGCGCGCCGAGGTCGACCAGCGCGCGGTGCAGCGCGTCGACCTCCGGGGCGTCCGGCCCCGCCCGCACGACCGTGGGCGGGGACAGCGTCTCCATCAGGTCCTGCGCGACCGCGGTGAGGTCCCGTTGCTCGGCCGTCGGGGCGAAGCGCATCGGATCACTTCCTCGGCAGGCCGAGCACGCGCTCGGCGATGATGTTGCGCTGGATCTCGTTGGTGCCCGCGTAGATCGGCCCGGCGAGCGAGAACTGGAACCCCCGGCTCCACCGGTCGTCGGTCTGCCCCGCGGGCCCGAGCAGCTCGAGCGCGGTCTCGTGCAGCCGGATGTCCAGCTCCGACCAGTAGACCTTGTTCAGGCTCGACCGCGCCCCGGGCGCACGCCCCTCGACGATGTCGGTGACCTGCGCCAGCGTGAACTGCTGGTAGGCCTGCGCCTGCATCCAGACCTCGGTGACCCGGTCGACGATCGGGTCGGTCGCCGCATCCGGGTGGTGGCGCGCGAGCTCGACGAGCCGGTCGGCGGCGTGCAGGAACCGGCCCGGTGACCGCAGCGTGAGGCCCCGCTCGGAGCCGGTCGTGGCCATGGCCACCGCCCAGCCCCGGTCCACCCCTCCCAGCACCGCCGAGTCGGGCACGAACGCGTTCTCGAAGAACACCTCGGCGAAGCCCTCGTCGCCGTCGAGCCGCTCGAACCCGCGCACGGTCACGCCCGGGGTGTCCAGCGGGACGAGGAAGTAGGTGAGCCCGCGGTGCCGCGGGGCCGCCGGGTCGGTGCGGAACAGGCCGAACAGGTGCGTGCAGAACGCCCCGCGCGTCGTCCAGGTCTTCTGCCCGGTCAGCCGCCAGCCGCCCGCCTCCTCGTCCCGCTCGGCGGTGCTGCGGATCGCGGCCAGGTCGCTGCCCGCACCGGGTTCCGACCAGCCCTGGCACCAGAGGTCCTCCGCGGCGGCCATCCGCGGCAGCAGCGTGTCCTGCTGCTCCGCGATGCCGAACTCGAAGAGCGTGGGCGCGAGCAGGAAGATCCCGTTCTGGGTCACCCGCTGCGGGGCGCCCGCCCGGTAGTACTCCTCCTCGAAGATCAGCCACTCCCACAGGGACGCGTCCCGCCCGCCGTAGGCGGCCGGCCAGGACACCACCGACCAGCGGTCGGCGAACAGCTCGCGCTCCCACTCCACGTGGGCCGCGAAGCCCTCCCGGGTGTCGCCGGAGGGCAGCGGCTCGCGCGGCACGTGCGCCGCCAGCCACTCCCTGGCCTCCGCGCGGAACGCCCGTTCGGCGTCGCTCCAGGTCAGATCCATGCGATCGCCCCCGTCACGAGCCCGACCCGTCGACGAAGTCGTCGCGGATGCGGTCGGAGACCCCGCTCAGGTTGAGCTCGAAGGTGAAGCCCTGCTCGAAGCGGTAGCTGCGGTTGACGTCCCACAGGTCGATCCCGTTCAGCGACGCCTTGGCCGCGCGGATCACCGTCGGGTCCTTCGCCGCGATCTCCCGGGCCAGCTCCATCGCCGCGGCGCGCAGGTCGGCGACCGGCACCACCGCGTGCACCGAGCCGTAGGAGTGCAGCTCCGCGGCGGTCGCGGTGGCCGACGTGTAGACCATCGCGCGCATGCGGTGCTGGGGCACCAGCCGGGACAGGTGCGTGGCCGCCCCGAGCGCGCCCCGGTCCACCTCGGGCAGCCCGAAGGTGGCGTCCTCGGCGGCGACGATCACATCGGCGTTGCCGACCAGGCCGATCCCGCCGCCGAGGCAGAACCCGTGCACCGCCGCGACGACGGGCACCGGGCACTCGTACACGGCCTTGAACGCCGCGTAGCAGCCCCGGTTCGCGCCGAGCAGCGCCGTGAACCCCTCGGTGCGCTGCATCTCCTTGATGTCGACGCCGGCGTTGAAGCCGCGCCCCTCCGCCCGCAGCACGACCACCCGCACACCGGCGTCGGCGCCCGCGGCGGTCACCGCGTCCGCCAGCGCGAACCAGCCGGCCACCGGCAGGGCGTTGACCGGCGGGTTCGCCACGACGATCTCGGCGATGCCGCCGTCGTGCACGGTCGTGGCGACGATCGGCGGATCGGCGGGCGGGAACTGCTCAGCCGACATCGGGGGTCTCCTCCTGCTCGGGGACGACGAACGTCGACCACGCGGTGACGGCCGTGCCGCCCGTCTGCCGGGCGCAGGTCAGCTCGACGTCGACGCGGCGCTCGCCGTCCTCGGCGTACTCGCGCAGCACCTCGCCGGAGCAGGTGAGCTCGTCGCCGGGCCACACCTGCTCGCGGAACCGGATGCGGAAGCCGCGCACGTTGCGGGCGCCCAGCCAGCCCGTGGCGTAAGTGCCGAGCAGGCCGGCCTGCCACATGCCGACCGCGAGCGGGGCGGGGAACCCGGCCGCGCGCGCGAACTCCTCGTCGTGGTGGATCGGGTTCATGTCCCCGGACGCGCCCTGGTAGCGGACGAAGTCGGTGCGGGTCACCGGGCCGACGGTCCAGGGCGCCGGGGGCGGGGGCACGTTCATGACGCCTCCGCCGGGGGCCGCGCCGTCTCGACGCCGGTCAGCTTCGCCCGGGCGACCAGGCGCCCGGTGTCGTCGTGGAAGTCGGTGTACATCACGGCGAAGGTCATCTCGCCACCCCGGCGGCCCTGCTTGGTGGAGATCTCGCCGATCCGCGACCGGCAGGTGAGCCGGGTGCCCGCCCGCGGGGGCTCGCCGAAGAACGTGTACTCCTGCTCGGCGTGCAGGCCGCGCTGCTGGTCCAGCGCCACGGCGGGCCACGGATCGGACTCCGCGCTCTGCCAGAAGAAGGTGGTGGTCAGGAACGTCGGGGGGATCACCGGCTGCTCCGCCTCCAGGTAGGCGGGGTCGGTCGACCCGGTGGCGCGCGCGAACTCGCGGATCTTGCCGCGCTCCACGTCCATCCGGAACGGCGCGCCCTCGGTGCCGACGGCGTCGGGGTTGGCCATCTGTCGCTCCTCGCGCTCAGGGGTGCTGGCTGCTGACCGAGACGACCTCGCCCGTCAGGTAGGACGAGTAGTCGCTGGCCAGGAAGACGATCACGTTGGCGACCTCCCACGGCTGCGCCGCCCGGCCGAAGGCCTCGCGCGCCGACAGCTCGGCGAGCAGGTCGTCGCTGGTGACCTTCGCCAGGTGGGGGTGCATCGCGATGCTGGGCGCCACCGCGTTGACGCGGATGCCGTGCTCGGCGACGTCCATCGCCGAGCACCGGGTCAGCGCCATCACCCCGGCCTTGGCCGCGGCGTAGTGCGCCTGGCCCGCCTGGGCCCGCCACCCGACCACCGAGGCGTTGTTGACGATGACGCCGCGCCCGGCGGGCACCATGTGCCGCAGCGCCGAGCGGGTGGTCTTGAACGTGGCCGTGAGCGTGACCGCCAGTACCGAGTCCCACTGCTCGTCGGTCATCTCGACGACGCCGGCGGTGCCGCCGAGCCCGGCGTTGTTGACGAGCACGTCGATCGCCCCGTGTTCCGCGGCGACGGCGTCCATCAGCTGATCGACCTGCTGCTGGTCGGTGACGTCGCAGGGGACGGCGAGCGGGCGCGTGCCGGTGAGCTCGGCGAGCCGGTCGGCCGCCTCGGCGAGGCGGCGCTCGTGCCGGTCGCTGATCGCCACGCGGGCGCCCTCCTCGGCGCAGCGGCGCGCGGTCGCGTAGCCGATCCCGGTGCCCGCGGCCGCCGTCACCAGGACCGATCGCCCGGCCAGCAGGCCGTGGGCCGGGCCCGCCCAGCTCGCGTCAGGCATCGGCCCGCACCTTTCCCTCGCAGCCCAGGCCACGCAGCACGGCCGTGGCCTCGGCGACGATCCGGTCGATCAGCTCGGCACAGCTGGGCAGGTCGTCGATCAGGCCGACGACCTGGCCCGTGGCCATCACCCCGACGTCGACCCGGCCCTCGAGCAGCGCCGCCCGGTAGAGGACCGGCGCGTTCGCGGCCATCGCCACCTGGCTCCAGCTCAGGCCGTGCGTCCGGCGCAGGGCCAGGCCTTCGCGGACCATCGCGGGCCAGCTCGTGCCGGCGATCCGCCGGAACGCCACGGCGTTGCGCGCCGCGCGCAGCAGCCGCGTCGGCCCGGAGGTGCGCAGCAGCGCGTCCACCGTCCCGGCGCGCAGCACCCGCTGCGGGACGCCGTCCACCTCCCGGGTGAGCACGGTGTCGTCGACGGTCTTCGACAGGTAGACGTCCTTGACCGCCGGGGCCACCGGCGAGTCCGTGGTGAGCAGGAACCGGGTGCCCATCGCGATCCCGGCGGCGCCGTAGGCCAGCGCCGCGACGAGGCCGCGCCCGTCGAAGAAGCCGCCCGCGCCGATCACCGGGATGTCGACGGCGTCGACGACCTGCGGCAGCAGCAGGCTCGTCGGCACGCCGCCGGTGTGGCCCCCGCCCTCCCCGCCCTGGACGATGACGGCGTCGGCCCCCCAGGCCGCGACCTTCTCCGCGTGCCGGCGGGCACCGATCGACGCCACCACGACCAGACCGGCGTCCTTGCACCGGGCGATGAGCTCCTGCCGCGGGGCGAGCGCGAACGAGGCGACCGTGACGCCCGTGCTCGCCAGCAGGTCGATGCGGCGCTCGACGTCCGGCTGGTCGGCGCGGATGTTCACCCCGAACGGCGCGTCCGTCCGCGCCTGCACCGCCTCGATCGCGGTGGCGAGCCCGGCGTAGGAGAGCAGTGCGGCCGACAGGATGCCCAGGCCGCCGGCCCGGGCGGTGGCCGCGGTGAGGCCCGCGTCCGAGACGTAGCCCATCCCGGTCTGCACGATCGGGTACCGGACGCCGAACAGGTCGCAGGCGCGGGTGTGCAGGGCCGCCGGCGTCACCGGGCCACCTCGCGGTCCCGGAGGTTCTGCGGGTCGAGGACCTCGCGGATGAGCTGCAGCTCGGCCGGCGTCGGCAGCCGCGTGACCGGCACCTCCGGTTCGATCACGAGCGGGAACCCGGTGGCGGCCCGCACCTGCTCGACCGGCACGCCGGGATGCACCGACGCCAGCCGCAGTGCCCCGTCCGGGGCGTAGTCGAGCACGGCCAGGTCGGTGACGATCCGCCGCAGGTCGTGGTAGCGCTGCGCCGCCGGGCCGGCGTGCGCGGCGCGGTCGTTGCCGACCCCGCCGACCATGTCGACCTCCGGCACGAACACGCGGGTGGAGTGCCGGGGCACCCAGTAGCTGGTGGGGTGGCACACGGTGTTGCCCGGCGCTCCGCGGACGCCGAGCAGCTGCACCGTCGGGCGCCCGTAGTCGCCGATCGCGGAGATGTTGGTGCTGCCGTGGGCGCCGACCTGCGAGGGGATCATCATGACGTGCCGCTTGCCGTGCCACACCAGATCGAAGATCGTGCGGAAGGGCGCCCACGCCTCGACGTCCCCGTCCGCGGGAGCGTCGACCGACCACGTGCCGCGCACCAGCTGCGCCTCGCCGTCGGAGAGCAGCAGGTCCGGGGAGAACGTGTGCCGGGCGAGCCACACGCCGATCGCGGGGATCGTCCCGAAGGCGCTGGCCAGCACCTCACCGTCGCCCCGGAAGGCCTCGGCACAGGCGACGACGCAGACCTCGGCGCGGCTCACCTCCTCGGCGCGCACCTGGTCGGGCGCGCCTGCCGTCGCGGTAGTGGTCACGCCGGCACCGCCTGACGGCGGGCCGCGACGGCCGCCTGGTAGTCCGACTCGGATCCGGCGAGGTAGCGCTCGGCGAACTCCCGCCAGGCCTGCGGGTCGCTCGCCGCGCCCGCGTACTCGCGCTGGAACTCCTCGTCCCGCCCGTAGTCCGGGACGCACGAGGTGAAGTGTGCCCCGTTCGGCGCCTCGACCACCCCGGTCACCAGCATCCGGTTGATCCGCAGGGTGGCCGGGTGGGCGACGGCGGTCAGCTCCGCGGTCGGCACGATCCGCTCGCAGGACACGAACGCCTGCTCGGCGGCCATGCAGTACAGGTCGTCGAAGTAGGGATCCGGCCCGAGGAACTGCGCGTTGCCGTGGACATCGGCGCGGTTCATGTGGACCAGCGCCGCGTCGAGGTGCAGCGCGGGCATCGCGAGCAGCTCGTCGCCGCCGTAGGGGTCGGCGACCGTCTTCAGGTCCGGGTTGTAGGTCATGACGTCCGAGCCGAGGCCCGCCCGCGTGGGCAGGAACGGCAGCTTGAGGCCGGCCGCGTACAGGCCCCACTGGAGCATGCCCTCGTCGTACTCCGCGACCTCGATCGCGCCGGCCTGCCGGGCCGCGCGGAAGTGCGGGTCGAGCGCGATCGAGTCCAGCGACACGAAGCCGAAGACCAGCTTGCGCACCTTGCCCGCCGCGCAGAGCAGGCCGACGTCGGGGCCGCCGTAGCTGACGACGGTCAGGTCGGTCAGGTCCGACCGCAGGATCTCCCGCACCAGCGACATGGGCTTGCGCCGGGAGCCCCAGCCACCGATCCCGATGGTCATCCCGGACCGCAGGCGCGCCACCACCTCGCGTTCCGTCATCCGTTTGTCGGCCATCCGCTCCCCGCCGTTCGCCGTTCCTCCATCGCGCTACCAAGCGCTTGATTGGTACCGTAGCAGTCGTGGATGACGAGGCAAAGTGGCGCGGCACACGCGACGGCGGACGGCGGACGGCGATCCTCGTGCAGGCCGCCGACCTGTTCGCGGGCAAGGGGATCGCCGCGACGACGGTCCGGGAGATCGCGGACGCGGTCGGGATCCTCTCCGGGAGCCTCTACCACCACTTCCGCTCGAAGGACGAGATCGTGCACGCCATCGTCACGAGCTACCTGGACGACCTGACGGGCCGCTACGCGCAGATCGTGGCGGCGGGATCGGAGCCCCGCGCGCAGCTGGCCGAGCTGGTGCACGGGTCGCTCGCCGTGATCGAGGCGCACCCGCACGCGACGGAGATCTACCAGAACAACGCGGGGCACCTGGCGTCCCTGGACGGCTCCGACCAGATCAGGGCGGCGGCCCACACGATCCAGAAGTCGTGGATCACGGTGCTGGAGGCCGGGGTCGCATCCGGGGACTTCCGGTCCGGCATCCCGCCCACCGTGCTGTACCGGCTGATCCGGGACGCGCTCTGGCTGTCGGTCCGGTGGTTCACGCCGACCGAGCAGTACTCGATGAAGCAGTTCGCCGACGACTTCGTGTCGACGTTCCTGGAGGGCCTACTCCCCCGCTGAGCGACGCCGTCCGCGCGCCGAGGCCGGTCGATCGAACCCGCGTTACGCGTTCCACTCGCCCGAGAGGATCGAATAAAGCAAAGAGTCTCGCCACGCCCCATTGGTGAAGACGTGGTCACGAAGACGCCCCTCCAATGTGAAGCCGAGGCGTTCGACAACTGCTATGGATCGCGCGTTGCTCGGCCCTATGGCAGCAGAGACGCGGTGCAGTTCGAGCCGAGTGAAAGCGAAGCCGAGCATGGATCGCACGGGCATCGGTCGCATACCCTCGCCCCCAGTGGTCCGCGCCGATTGCATACCCTAGCTTCGCGGCCCGTACACCCAATGGCCTTGCGTTAGGTCGGTGACCGCTGTCGGAGGCAGTGGAGTTGGATGCGGCGGGTGACGTGGACGACACGGGGTTGATCTTTGCGGGCGGGGAAGTCGCCGGCCTTCTTCGTGGCCCGCGGGCTGGCCCGGTCGGGGCGGTCACGGACGAAGGTATGCGGGTCGAGGATCTTGAGCAGGAAGACGGCCAGGGCCAGG
>NZ_JAHKRK010000150.1 GCF_019396355.1 Pseudonocardia nigra | reverse complement strand
CGCGGTGTCCGGTCGGGCAGCAACGGCTCCAGCCGTGCCCACTCCGCGTCGGTCAAGTCGTGGCGATCAAGCACAGAAGAGATCTACCGCAGCCGACCCGCATGATCCACGGGACACGCTCTAAGCGTATTCGAGACACGAATAGTTACCTGCGAGGCAGGAACGACGCAAGGCCCGGCCCCGATGACGAGGCCGGGCCGCGACGGGAGTGTGCTCAGGCTGCCGGGTGGATCCCGAACTCGGCGAGCCAGTCCTGCACCACGGGGATGTCGAGGCGCTGGTATCCGCCGAGGTAGCGGCAGAACTGGTTGCGGGTGTAGCTGGTGTCGGCCACCAGGTAGTCGTTCAGGAAGGCCGGGCCGCCGGAGTCACCGAAGCAGGTGCCCCCGCCGCCGTGCTGGTCGTTCGGGTTGCCGTTGAGCTGCAGGATCTGGTCGGTCAGCTTCTGCCCGGGCGAGGTGGTGACCCGCCGGATCAGGGGCCGCGACATGGGCTCGGGCCGCTGCGGACCGTCCTCCGGCTTGGCGACGTGCGTGCCGTACCCGACGAGGGTGAAGTCGGTCTTGTGCAGGGTCGGCGGTGCGAACTGCTCCAGATAGCCGAGCGGGGCGAGCCTGGCCGGTGCGATGCCCGTCACCGGCTCGTCCAGGACGACCACGCCGACGTCGTTCCAGTTGTCCAGGTCGGTGAAGTTCGAGTACTGCGGGTGGGTGTGCGGGGTGCCCGTGAGCCAGGGGTCCGGCGGGTCCTGGTACCCGACAGCGGGATCATCGGCCTGCGGGACGACCGGAGTGTTGTCCTCGAGGTTGGTGTCGAAGGTGACGATCGTCTTGCCCGATCACACCGTCGGTGCAGTGCGCCGCGGTGATCAGCACGGTGGGGCTGGCCAGCGTCGCGGAGCACCGGAACAGGCCCTCCGGCGTGTAGAACAGCGTGATCCCGACGTTGGGGGTGTCCTTCGCCATCGGGGATCGGCGGTGTGATCGCGGCGGCGGGGGCGGCCGCGAGACCCAGCATGGTGAACGTGCCGAGGGCGATGGCCGCCAGCGCGCGCAGTCGGAACTTCATCGAAAGGGGTGGCCTTTCCCGTCGTCGTTGCCAGGAGTAGGCGATCGTTCACTCAGAGGAGTGAACGATCGCGAACCTTAGGCGAACGGCGTCCGGCGCGGAAGCCCCCGCGATCTCACACAGGCGCCGAGCAGGAAGCAGCCCGATCGTCGCAGCGCTGATCGGGCACGGGCTAGGCGTAGCTCTCGCAACCCTTCCCGTCGTTGTCATTGCCGTCGAGCCGGTACTCATCCGGTCCGACGACCTTCACCTGGTGCCCGATGTCCCCGCAGTCGAGGTCCGGTCCGTCCGGAACACACGGCTCGTAGCTCGGGTGGCAGTTCGAGCCCTGCTCGGGTGCCGGCGCCGGCTCGGGAGCGGAAGCGGGTTCGCCGAAGGAGCTCTCACACGCGATTCCGTCGTTGTCGGCGTCCAGCCGTTCGGGGTCGCCGGGGGCGAGCGCCGCCTGGGCGTCGGCCTGGGTGGCGAAGTCGGCGCAGTCCCGATCGGATCGTGTCGGCTGCGGCGCGGGATCCGGGGCCGGCCGGCCTTCCGAGCCCGATGAGAGCGCACGCGCGTCGTCATCGGCCGTGTCCACGGGCGGCGGAGGAGGCGCGTCCTCGCAGACGCGGCCGTTCGCGTCGAGCGCCCGCAGCGTCGACAGGTACGCCGGGGATGCGTCGTTGGGCCCGTCGTAGACCGCGGTGTGGCCGGCGGGGACCATGTACTCGCCGAAGTCGCCCACGCGCGGAGTGGTGACGTAGCGCAGCTGCCGGCCGTGTTCGTCCGTGTCGACACCGGGTTCGGAGCGCAGCGTCACCGACGCCCCCGACAGCACGCCCTCGGCGTACCGGGTGGCGTGCGTGCCCGCGTCGGTGCCGGCCTCGCATGCGTCGATGCCCAGCACGCGTACGGTCCGTCCGCCGGCCACTTCGAAGGTGTCTCCGTCGATCACCCTGGTGACCGTCACGACGTCGCCGGCGCCGCCGGCTCCGGCTCCGGCTCCGGAGGACGTCGCACCGGAGGGCACCGCGACCGAGGAGCGGCTGTCGGTCGTCCCGATCTCCGACGCGTGCAGCCCCGATGCGGACGCCGCCTCCTGCGTCGGCGGCGAGTCGGGATCGGAGATCCACCCGATCACCGTCAGTCCCACGAACACGCCCACCAGCCACCTCACGACCTTCCGGCCGCGCCGGGGCCCACCACCCATGACCGTCCGTCCTTCCGGGTCGACCTGCGCGTGGCGGCACCTGCCGGCCTGCGGCACGCAGCGGGTGGTGAATCGCTGCCGTAGGGATCGCTGTTAGCCGCGAGGGGCAGCTGCGGCCCGCTCGTCAGACATTTGCAAGGCGACCGGCACCCCGGACACAGGTGCGGCCCGGCCCCTTCAGGAGGCCGGGCCGCGTACCCGGAGCACGCAGCGCCGCGGATCAGTGGTTGTCGCGCGGCACGCCCATGCTCTGCGCGACGCGCTGGTAGGCGACGGCGGGCTTGAGCACCATGCCGCCCGAGAGCTGGTCGACCATGGAGCGCTGGATCTCCTGCCAGGGCGTCTGGGACGCGGGGACCGGGTAGCCGCCCGCCTCCTCGAGCGCCCTGCGGCGCTCGGCCAGCTCCTCCTCGGACAGCAGGATGTCGGCCGTGCCGGCGTTCAGGTCGATCCGGACCCGGTCGCCGGTCTGCAGCAGCGCGAGGCCGCCGCCCGCCGCCGCCTCGGGCGAGGCGTTGAGGATCGACGGCGAGCCCGACGTGCCGGACTGGCGGCCGTCGCCGATGCACGGCAGCGCGTGCACCCCGCGCTTGATCAGCTCGGCGGGCGGCTGCATGTTCACCACCTCGGCCGCGCCCGGGTAGCCGAGCGGGCCGGCGCCCCGGACGAACAGCAGGCAGTTCTCGTCGATCTTCAGCTCGGGGTCCTCGATGCGGTGGTGGTAGTCCTCCGGCCCGTCGAAGACGATCGCGCGCCCCTCCAGCACGTTCGGGTGCTCGGGGTCGCAGAGGTAGCGCTCGCGGAACTCGTCCGAGATCACGCTGGTCTTCATGATCGCGCAGTCGAAGAGGTTGCCCTTCAGCACGAGGAAGCCGGCGTCGCCGACCAGTGCATTGTCGAACGTCCGGATCACATCCCGGTCGCCGGCGACCGCGGTACGGCAGTTCTCACCGATCGTGCTGCCGTTGACCGTGCGGGCGTCCTCGCGGATCAGCCCGTGCTCCATCAGCTCGTGGACGACCGCGGGCACGCCACCGGCGCGGTGGAACTCCTCGCCGAGGTACTTGCCCGCCGGCTGCAGGTCGACGATCAGCGGGACGGTGAGCCCGAGCCGCTGCCAGTCGTCCATCGGCAGGTCGACGCCCATGTGCCGGGCGATCGCGGTGATGTGGATGGGCGCGTTGGTGGAGCCGCCGATCGCCGAGTTGACGACGATGGCGTTCTCGAACGCCTCGCGCGTCATGATGTCCGACGGCTTGAGGTCCTCGTGCACCATCTCGACGATCCGCCGGCCGGTCTGGTAGGCCATCCGCGAGCGGTCCCGGTGCGGCGCCGGGATCGCGGAGCAGCCCGGCAGGCTCATCCCCAGCGACTCGGCGAGCGCGTTCATCGTGGACGCGGTGCCCATCGTGTTGCAGTGCCCCGGCGACGGCGCCGAGGACGCCACCAGCTCGACGAACTCGGCCTCGTCGATCTCGCCGGCGGCGAGCATCTCGCGGGCCTTCCAGACGATCGTGCCGGAGCCGGTGCGCTCGCCGTTGTACCAGCCGTTGAGCATCGGCCCGCCGGACAGCACGATCGCGGGGATGTTCACGGTGGCGGCCGCCATCAGACAGGCAGGCGTGGTCTTGTCACAGCCGGTCGTCAGCACCACGCCGTCGAGCGGGTAGCCGTAGAGCACCTCGACCAGGCCCAGGTAGGCGAGGTTGCGGTCCAGCGCGGCGGTGGGCCGCTTGCCCGTCTCCTGGATGGGGTGCACCGGGAACTCGAACGCGATGGCGCCCATCTCCCGGATCCCCTCGCGCACCCGCTCGGCCAGGCCGAGGTGGTGCCGGTTGCACGGGGAGAGGTCCGAGCCGGTCTGCGCGATGCCGATGATCGGCTTGCCGGACTGCAGCTCCTCCCGCGTGAGGCCCCAGTTCATGTACCGCTCGATGTACAGGGCGGTCATCCCCGGGTTCTCCGGGTTGTCGAACCACGCCTGGCTGCGCAGGCGGCGTGGCTGGTCGCTGGTCATGCCGGGGTCTCCGATCGTTCCTGTCATGGGGTGAGCTGCCCGCCGTTGACCTCGATCACCTGGCCGGTCACGTAGCCGCTCAGGACGGGCGAGGCGAGGAAGAGCACCGCGCCGACGCACTCGTCGGGGGTGCCCGCCCGGCCCATCGGGATGCCGCCGACGAGCTGCTCCAGCAGCTCCGGCGGCGTGTGCCGGTCGTGGATGGGCGTGGTGATGATGCCCGGCGCGACGGCGTTGACGCGGATCCCGTCCCGCGCGAGCTCCTTCGCGAGCCCGCGAGTGAACGTGCTGACCGCGCCCTTCGCGGTGGCGTACACGACCGACCGGCCGCCGCCGCCGTTGCGCGCGGCGACCGACGTGACGTTGACGATCGCGCCGCCGCCCTGACGCTGCATCACGGGGATCGCCCGGCGGGAGGTGGCGAAGGCGGACGTCAGGTTGACGTCCAGGACGCGGGCGTAGTCCTCGTCGGACATCTCGGCGACCGGCACCCGGAGCACCATGTCGCCTGCGTTGTTCACGAGGACGTCCAGGCGCCCGTGCTCGGCGACGACGGCGTCGACGAGGTCGGACGCGGCGGCGGGGCGGGTGAGGTCGGCCGGCGCCGTGGACGCGGTGCCGCCCGCCTCCCGGACGGCGCCCGCGACCTTCTCGGCGCCCTCGGCGTTGCTGTTGTAGTGCACGACCACATGCGCACCGCAGCTGCCGAAACCCTGCGCCACGGCGGCGCCGATCCCTCCGCCCGCCCCCGTGACCAGGACGACCTGGCCGCGGAAGTCGAGTGCGTCGCGCACCGTCACATCACCGCGCCGAGCTGCCACGGGACGAACTCCTCCTGGCCGAAGCCCAGCTCCTCGCTCAGCGTCTTCCGGCCGGACGCGGTGTCGAGGATCAGCCGGAACAGCCGCTCGCCGACCTCCTGCACGGTCGCCTCGCCGTCCATGATCACGCCGCAGTTGAGGTCCATGTCCTCGGACATGCGCCGGTACATCTCGCTGTTCGTGGCGAGCTTCAGGCTGGGGGTCGGCTTGCAGCCGAGCACCGAGCCGCGTCCGGTGGTGAAGCACATGACGTTGGCGCCGCCCGCCACGATGCCGGTGACCGACACCGGGTCGTAGCCGGGCGTGTCCATGAACGTGAAGCCCTTGGCGGTGACCTTCTCCGCGTACTTGTACACGCCGGTGAGGTTCGTCGTGCCGCCCTTGGCCACGGCGCCCAGCGACTTCTCCAGGATCGTGGTGAGCCCACCCGCCTTGTTGCCCGGTGACGGGTTGTTGTCCATCGAGCCCTGGTTGTCGGCGGTGTACTTCTCCCACCACTTGATGAGGTCGACCAGCTTGTCGCCGACCTCGCGGGTGACCGCGCGCCGGGTGAGCAGGTGCTCGGCCCCGTAGATCTCCGGGGTCTCGCCGAGGATCGCGGTGCCGCCGTGGCGCACCAGGATGTCGACGGCGGCGCCCAGCGCCGGGTTCGCGGTGATCCCGGAGTAGGCGTCCGAGCCGCCGCAGTTCAGCCCGAGCACGAGCTCGCTCGCGGGCACCGTCGTGCGGCTCACCTGGTTGACGACCGGCAGCATCTCGCGCAGCGCGGCGACGCCCGCGCGGACGGTCGCCGCCGTGCCGCCCTCCTCCTGGATGAGCATGCTCTGCACGAGCGTGGAGCCGTCGAGCTTCCACTTCTCGACCAGGCCCTTCACCTGGTTGACCTCGCAGCCCAGGCCCAGGAGCAGGAAGCCGGCGAAGTTGGGGTGCTCGGCGTAGCCGGTGAGCGTGCGCTGCAGGACGTCGAAGCCGTCGCCGGAGCTCGCCATGCCGCAGCCGGTGCCGTGGGTGAGCGCCACGACGCCATCGACGTTCGGGAACTCGTCGAGCAGCCCCGGGCGGCGGAACTGGTCGGCGATCAGCTTGGCCGTGGTGGCCGAGCAGTTCACGGACGTGAGGATGCCGAGGTAGTTGCGCGTGGCGACCTGACCGTCGGCCCGCACGATCCCCTCGAACGTCGCCCGCTCGTTCTCGGGCACCATCTCGATCTCGGTCACGTCGGCGCCGAACGCGTAGTCGCGCTCGAACGCCTTGAACTCGACGTTGTGCGTGTGCACGTGGTCGCCGGGGGCGATGTCCTCCGTCGCGAACCCGATGATCTGGTTGTACTTGCGGACGGGCTCGCCCGCCGCGATCGGGGCGGTCGCGACCTTGTGCCCGCGCGGCACGTCCTTGCGGACGGTGAAGTCGTTGGCGGCCGTGCCCTCGGCCAGCTCGCGGGAGGCCACCAGCACGTTGTCCGCGGCGTGCAGCTGCACACCGAGACCGCCATCAGCATTCATGTTCGCTCCGCCAGCTCCGCTCAGTCCCACGGCTGCAGCCGCCCTTCGTCGTCGAATCCCATCGGAACCGCTTCGCCCGTGATCTCCAGGTGCGGGTCGGCCTCCACCTGGTCCCGCAGCGACTCCGAGACCAGGAGGTGCTCCAGGTCGAGCGTGTTGCGCATGCGCACCAGCGACACACGGTCGAGATCGGCCCGCCCGCAGGTGACGATCGCGGCGGCCACCGTGCTGCGGTCGTCGGGCATCGCCATCGGGATCTGGCCGCGCTGCGGGCCGCCCAGCCCGGAGGTCATCGCGTTGATGTAGGTGTAGCGCAGGTCCACCTTCTCGATCAGGCGGAACGGCACGAAGTCGGCGAGCCCGAGACCGACGGCGTTGCCGTGCGAGACGTCGCTGAGGTCGAGCACGGCGATGTTCGTGATGCGCGGGCGCTCGAACTCGGCGCTGCCGCGGATCATCATCCGGCCGATGACGTTGGTGTCCATGCCGGCGCCGGAGAAGTTCTTGCCCATCGTGTCGATCACCGCGACGTCGATGTCGTCGAACGGCAGCGTGGCCACCCGGCGCTTGGCGTCCAGCAGCAGCTCGGCCTCGGCCGGTCCACCGATGTCGCCGCCCTCGACCAGCTCGATCCGTGCGGCGCGGTCGTAGGCGTTCTCGATGATCGCGAGGCCGCCCAGCACCTTGCCGGTCTCGACGACCCGCTTCGCGATCGGCGGGATCCAGACCCCGAGGTTGGCCGGCCCGTAGATGTGGATGCCCTCGGCGCCGCGCTGCTTGCCCAGGCCGATGGCGATGATCTTGGCGAGGCCGCTCTCGATCTCGCCCTGGAAGTCGGTGTGCGCCTTGATCCGGTTGACCGCGAGGATCCCGTCGGCCTTCGCGGCGTTGGCGTCCAGGTGCACCGCCGGGCCGTTCGGGAGCCGGTCGATCTCGACCGTCTCCATCGTGGCGTGGATCGGCATGCCGAGGGACTCCTGCGTCATCCCGAGGTCGGCGAGCATCTGCACCTGACCCTCGGCCGTGGCGCCGCCGTGCGAGCCCATCGCGGGTACGACGAACGGCTCGGCGCCGACCGAGCGCAGCCACTCACCCGCCGCCCGAACCACCGCAGGCTTGTCGTGGATGCCGCGGCTGCCCGCCGTGATTGCCACGCTCATCCCCGGGCGCACCCGCGCCCGCAGCGGCTCGAGCGCCTGCGCGGTCGCCGCCGCCACGTCGGTGACGCGGGTGCCGTCGAAGTCCTGCCGGACGGGCAACAGCCGCGGGAACGGGGCGTCGAAGCGCAGGTCCCGGACGGCCTCGAACGGACCGAGATTGGTGCTCACGATGCCTCCCTGGCGGCGATGCGGGCCTGCGCCATCGCAGCCCCGACGGTGATGGCCTCGACGAGGCTGTCGGCACCCGCCGTGCCGGTGCCGGCGATGTCGAACGCGGTGCCGTGGTCGACGCTCGTGCGGACGATCGGGAGCCCGATGGTGGCGTTCACACCGGTCTCGAAACCGAGCACCTTCACCGCGATGTGCCCCTGGTCGTGGAACATCGCGATCGCGACGTCGAAGTCGCCGGCGACGGCCCGGCCGAAGAGCGTGTCGGCGGGCCACGGGCCGGTGGCGTCGATGCCGTCGGCCTTGGCCTGCTCGATCGCCGGGCTGATCACCTTCGCCTCCTCGTCGCCGAAGAGGCCGCCCTCGCCCGCGTGCGGGTTGAGCCCGGCGACGCCCACCGACGGGGCTTCGATGCCCATGTCGCGCAGCGCCCGGTCGGCGAGGCGGATCGTGGTGAGCACGCGCTCGGTCGTGACCTTCTCCAGCATCTTCCGGATGCCGACGTGCGTGGTCACGTGCACCACCCGCAGCTTGAGCGCCGTGAGCATCATCGCGAAGTCCTTGGTGCCGGTGAGCTCCGCGAGGATCTCGGTGTGCCCCGGGTAGGGGTGCCCGGCCAATGCGATGGCCTCCTTGTTCAGGGGCGCGGTGACGATCCCGTCGATCTCACCGGCGACGGCCAGCGCGACGGCCCGCTCGACGCCGTCGAAGGCGATCTTCCCGGCCTCGGCGGAGACCCGTCCCAGCGCAACGGCGACGTCGGACGGGACGGTCAGCACGTCGAGCGTGCCGGGCTCGAAGCGGGCCTCGGCGGGCGAGGCCACCTCGCGCAGCTCCGGGGCGTCCGGAACGATCTCCGTGGCGGCCCGCAGCGCCTCGAGGCTGCCGATCGCGAGGATCCGCGCGACGGCGACCCGGGGGTCCCGCGCGACCTTCAACGTGATCTCGGGGCCGATGCCGGCCGGGTCGCCGACGGTCAGGCCGAGCAAGGGCGTCATGGACTACTCCTCCAGTGCGTCGGCGGCGCGGCAGAGTGCGTCGGGGGCGCCGAACCCGCCCGACTTGGTCACCACCGGGATCCGCCGGTCCCCCACCACCATCCCACCGAGCGGCATGCCCGGGGCAACCTCCGAGCGCAGGCGGATCTCGGCTGCGCCCAGCGCGGTGGTGACGGCCAGTGCGGTGGCGCCCCCGGTGAGCACGAGCCCGGCCGCCGGGGCGGCGGCCAGGACGGCGCCGACGACGGTGGCCAGGTCGTCGGCCAGCGCCGCGGCGCGGGGGCTGTCCGGCTCCACCTCGCCGTCGACGTGGCAGGTCAGCACGACCCGGCCGCCGTCGCGCAGGGCGGCGGTGGCCGCCGCTGCGGGGTCGGCGTCCCGGCCGAGGGTCACCAGCTGCGCGCCTGCCGCGAGCAGGCGGCCCACCTGGGCCTGCGTGGTGGGGTGTGGGGTACCGACGGCGAGCAGCACACCGGTGGCCGGGTCGGGCCGCCGGGGCGGGTGAGGCGTGGGGACGAGCACCTCGGCGAGCGCGCGGGACAGGCCACCGGAGCCGACGGCGAGCGCGCGGGCGTCGAGGATCCGGTGGGCGATCGCGATCAGCTCGGCGTCGGTGCCGGCGTCGAGCACCTCGACGCCGTCCGGGAAGCGGTCCCGGACGCGCGGCACGGTGGTCTCCCCGTGCACGAGCAGCGCCCCGTCGCGGACCGCGCGGCCCTGCGCGGGGAACGCCGGGGTGGCGAGGGCGGGGCCGGCGGCCCAGGCGTCCAACGCGACCGCGACGTCGTCGTGCACCCGGCCGCGCAACGTCGAATCGATCTTGACGAACAGCAGGTCCGGCCGGTGCTCGCGGATATGGGCGACGGCGGCGCGCGTGCGCTCGGCCGCCTCCGCGGCGGGGCGCCAGCGGTTGTCGGTGAGCAGCGCCAGCACGTCGACGTCCGGCAGTGGGCGCTTCGGCTCCAGTGCGACGGACACGGAGAGACCGCGAGCGGCGAACGGGGCTGCGGCATCGGCTGCGCCGGTCAGGTCGTCGGCGAGGACGGCCAGACGGCGGACGGCGCCGGCGGGAGCCACTGCTACCGAGGACCTCCGTCGTGACGTGCGGGTTGAGCTTCGAGGCTATGTCGCCAAACGTCCGACGTCAACGGTCCTCTGATATCAGCGGAGTGACCAATGCCCGACGGGCGACCTCCCGCAGCGGCAGGCCGAGCGCGGCGGCGGCCGCGGCCACGTCGTCGTGCTCGGGCTTCGCACCCCAGGGACCGTGCTTGACCCGCACCGGCTGCCCGTCCACGTCGACCGTGCTCGTCCGGCGGGGCAGCGCCATCCGGTTCACCGTGCCGCGCCGCACGCCGAGACTGCCGGTCTCCTCGAGCACGATCCGCTCGCAGTCGGGCGCGTGCTCGGGCGCGACGAGCACGTGCACGGTGTGCGCCGGCCTGCCCTTCTTCATGACGATCGGGGTGAGCCAGGCGTCCGCCGCACCAGCGTCGAGCAGCCTGCCGACGAGGTGGCCGAGCACCTCGCCGGTGACGTCGTCGACGTTGGTCTCGAGCACGGTCATCGCGGCGGAGGCGCCGACCGGCGCCCCGAGCAGCGCCTGCAGCACGTTGGCCCGGTCGGCCGGGTCCCGGCCGCCCGCGCCGTAGCCGACCCGCTGCAGGGTCATCGCCGGGACCGGGCCGAAGCGCGCATCCGCCGCGACGAGCAGGGCCGCCCCCGTCGGCGTGACCGTCTCCCCGGTCCCGGCGCCGGTCACCGGGGCCCCCGCGGCGGCCAGCAGCGCCGCGGTGGCGGGGGCGGGCACCGGGAGGACGCCGTGCCGGGTCGCGACGGTGCCGCTGCCGAGCGCGACCGGTCCGCAGTGCACCTCGGTGACGCCGAGGAGCCGCAGCGCCGCCGCCACGCCCACGGTGTCGACGACCGTGTCGAGGCCGCCGATCTCGTGCAGGTGCACCTCGGCGGGGTCGGAGCCGTGGATGCCGGCCTCGACGTCCGCGATCATCCGAACGGCGCGGGCGGCGAGCTCCGCGTCCGCCCGCTCGACGTGCGCGAGCAGCTCGGTGGCGTGCCGTTCGGTGGCGTCGTCGTCGACCGTGACGACGGCCCGGGTGGCGGACACGCCGGCGCGGGTGACGCGCTCGGCGTCGAGCGTCCACCCGGTCAGGCCGGTGCTCGCCACGGCCGCGCGCACCCCGTCGAGGGGCGCGCCGAGGTCGAGCAGCGCGCCGAGCAGCATGTCTCCCGAGATCCCGCTGAACGGGTTGAGCCAGATGATCATTTTCCGTGCGCCATCCGGTGCGCCGCCACGGCGGCCCCGAAGCCGGAGTCGATGTTCACGACCACGAGCCCCGGGGCGCACGAGCTGAGCATCGCGAGCAGCGGGGTCATCCCCTGCAGGGTCGCGCCGTAGCCGACGGACGTGGGCACCGCGATCACCGGGCAACCGACGAGCCCGCCGACGACGCTCGGCAGGGCCCCCTCCATCCCGGCGATGCAGATGACGGCGTGGGCGGCGTGCAGCTCGGGGAGCTCGGCGAGCAGCCGGTGCACGCCGGCCACGCCGACGTCGCGCAGCTCGCGGACGTCCAGCCCGATAGCCCTGGCCACCGCGGCCGCCTCGGCGGCGACCGGCCAGTCCGAGGTGCCCGCGGACACCACCGCCACGCGGAACGTGCGCGGCGGGGCGGGCCGCCAGACCAGCAGCCGGGCCGCGGCGTCGTAGGTGCCCTCGGGCACCGCGTCGCCGACGGCAGCGGCGACGTCCGCCTCGACCCGGGTCACCAACACCGGGCCGTCGTTCGCGGCCAGCAGCGCGCCGACCACACCGATGATGTGCTCGGACGTCTTGCCGGGGCCGTACACCACCTCGGGCATGCCGAGGCGGGACTCGCGGTCGGTGTCGGCCTTCGCGTAGCCGAGGTCCTCGAAGCCCTTCTCCGTCATCGGGCGGTGCCCGCCATCGGGGTGGGCATGCCGAGCAGGACGTTCATCCGGCCACTCGCGAAACCCTGCAGGTCCAGCGCACAGAACTCGAAGCCCGCGGCGCGCACGCCCGCGTCCAGCTCGGCGCGCAGCTCCGCGGCCCGCGGCACGTCCTCGGCCGGCACCTCGACCCGCGCGACCGCGCCGGCACCGTGGGCGCGGACCCGGCAGACGGCGAACCCGAAGGCGCGCACGGCCTCCTCGGCCCGCTCGATGCGCTCCAGCACCTCGGCGGTGACGGGGTCGCCGTAGGCCACGCGCGAGGAGAGGCACGCGGCGGCCGGCTTCTCGGCGGTCACGAGGCCGAGCGCCGCGCTCACCGCGCGGACCTCCGCCTTGCCGAACCCGACGTCCAGCAGCGGCGCGATCGCTCCGCGGGCCGCGGCGGCCGCCTGGCCGGGCCGGTGGTCGCCCAGGTCGTCGGTGTTCGTGCCGAGCGCGATGCGCGCCCCGCTCAGCGCGGCGAGCGGCTCGAGCGCGTCGAAGAGCGCCGACTTGCAGTGGAAGCAGCGGTTCCCCGCGTTGGCGACGTACTCCGGACGGTCCAGCTCGTCGGTGCAGACCTCGACGTGGACGATGCCGCGGCCGCGTGCGAACTCCCGGGCCGCGCTCCGCTCGCTGCGCGCGAGGCTCGCCGAGACCGCCGTGACGGCCACGGCCCGCTCGCCGAGCTCCTCGGCGGCGACCGCGGCGACGAGCGCCGAGTCGACCCCGCCGGAGTAGGCCACGAGCAGGCTCTTCTCGTCGCGGAGGCGGGCGCGCAGGGCCGTGAGCAGGTCGTCGACGGATCGTGAGACGGACACGGGGCAACTGTAGGCGTCGGACGGCGGCGCCGGACCGGTGACACATCTGACAAGCTGTCGAAAGCACGAGGGTGCTCCGTCGGTCGCCGCTGAGAGGATCGGGGCGTGTCCCGACGCGCCGACTTCCTGGCCGCCGTACTGCAGAACCCGATCAACGTGGCCATCCTGGAGCGCGCGCCGGCGCTCGCCGTCCCGGACTGGTGGTTGACGGCCGGAGCGGTGTTCCAGACCGTCTGGAACGTCCTCGACGGACGGCCACCCGGCACCGGGATCAAGGACTACGACCTGTTCTACTACGACGCCCGTAACCTGTCGTACGAGGCGGAGGACGCGGTCATCCGGAAGGCTGCGGCACTCTTCGGCGATCTCGACGCCGACGTCGAGGTACGGAACGAGGCGCGGGTGCATCTCTGGTACGAGCAGCGGTTCGGCGTACCCGCGATCGCTTTTCGCAGCGCCACGGACGCCATCGACCATTTCGCCTCGACGACGTGCTGCTTCGGACTTCGCCGCGAGCGGACGAACGAGCTGGTCACGTACGCGCCCCACGGGTACGACGACCTGTTCGCCAAACGGGTGCGTCCCAACCCGCGGCTGGCGCCGCGCGGGGTGTACGAGGCCAAGGCCCGTCGCTGGCGGGGCGAGTGGCCGGACCTGGTCGTCGATCCGTGGCCCGAGGAGGAGGGCGCTCGGGGGAGCGGGTAGCGGCGCGACGCGTTCGGGACCGGCCGCGGCAGGTCAGGCTTTCACCTCGGCGGGAACGCCGGGGTCTCCACAGCCGGACGCTGCCGGCTCGCACCGGTACGAGCGTGGGTGGCGTACAGCGTGAGACCCACGAACGTGAGCCCGCCGACGAGGTTGCCGACCACGGTCGGGATCTCGTTCCAGACGAGGTAGTCGCCGACCGAGAAATCGCCGCCGAGCATGAGGCCCGACGGGAACAGGAACATGTTCACGACCGAGTGTTCGAAGCCCATGTAGAAGAAGACCAGAACGGGCATCCACATCGCGATCACCTTGCCCGACACGGACGTCGACATCATCGCGGCGACGACGCCGGTGGACACCATCCAGTTGCACAGGACACCGCGGATGAACAGGGTCAGCATCCCGGCGGCACCGTGGTCGGCGTAGCCGACCGTCCGCGACGTGCCGATCTCGGTGAGCTGCTGGCCGATCTCGGTGAGCTGCTGGCCGATCTCGTTCGGGTCCACGGTGAAGGCGAAGGTGAAGATCACGGCCATCATGAGCGCGACGGTGAGGGCGCCGGCGAAGTTGCCGACGAAGACCAGGCCCCAGTTGCGCAGGACCGAGCGCAGGGTGACCCCCGGCCGCTTGTCGATCCAGGCCAGGGGAACCAGGGTGAAGACGCCGGTCAGGAGGTCGAACCCCAGCAGGTACAGCATGCAGAACCCGACCGGGAAGAGCAGCGCCCCGAGGAGGGGCTGACCGGTCTGCACGGTGATCGTGACCGCGAACACCGCTCCCATCGCGAGGATGGCCCCGGCCATGTACGCGCGGATCACGGTGTCCCGGGTCGACATGAAGACCTTGGCCTCACCGGCGTCGATCATCTTGCCGACGAACTCGGACGGGTTCAGGTAGGACATGCCTTCTCTCCTCAGCTGGGTGGCAACCACACATTCACTGCCGCGCCGGCCGAGTCTTGGAACCGGGTGTTTCGTCGCTGTGACAGCGCGGAGGTCATCATGTCACGGCTCGCTCACCGCATCGGCGGTCCACCGGTCAGGGGCATGTTCCCTCGGCGTAACACGTGCGCCGCGCATCTGGGGTCGCGGACGCCTCGGAGTGGATGTCGGCAGGCCGGCCGTACGGCGTGCCGGACCGGAGCAAGAGGCGGCGCAACCCGGCCGGTTACCCCGCCGCAGTACGTGCTCGACTGAGCCGACGGCTCGGCCACGGCTTGCTACCGTCGACGCGGCCATGCAAACGATCACAGCACCCGAGACGGTCGCCGTCCCGGCCGGACCCCTGGCCACCCGTGACGCGGCTCGCCGTATGGATGAGAAGTCGGTGCACATGCTGACGCTCGTGTCCCCATCCGGGCTCCAGCGGTTCTTCGAGGCCGTCGTCCGGGAGGGCGAGGCGGATCTCCTGGCTGACCCCGAGCGGCTGGCTGCCCTCGCGGAGGCGTTCGGCACGGAGATCCTCGGCGATTACCCCGGGATCTGACCACCGGGCATCGGGGCAGCCGGCGCCGCAGGTCCCGGCGTGAACGCTCACCGGCAGAGGGCGCGATCGTTCAGGCGTCGGTGACGGGCTGCCGCAGAATGGTCCGCAGCTTGGCGGGCTCGACCCTTCGTGGATCGCTGAGGTAGATCTCGTGGTGCTTGCCGACCATGGTGAGGCCCTGCTGGGGAATGAACTCCTCGTGCATGTACCGCAGGAGTTCGGCCTCGTCGTCGAAGGTACCGATGTGGAGAGCCTGAACACAGCGCCCCTCGGACAGGGACTCCAGACGAACATCATCCAGGCGCTCAGGGCGTTCCTTGGAACCGAGCTGCTCGACGGCGTCATCGAACATGTCAGCCGTGATCCAGCCAGGCACCATGACCATGAGGGTCCAGTCCCAGCGTGCCTTGTCCCGCGCTGTGGTGAAGGTGTCCATGTCGTCGGCCCACCAGAGCCCCTCCAGCGGCATCACGACGTAGTCGCGCTCGAGCTGCTTCTTGCTGGCGAACTTGAGCTTGTAGGCGACGGGGTAGAGCGCCGAGACCGCGGCTCCGTAGGCGTGCGTGTTCGGGTCGCCGTGGCCGTCGATCATCAGGTACTGGAGATCCGGCACGTCCGTGACCTGCGGTGAGTCGCGCTTCGCCGTGTAGCACGGCAGCTCCCGCTTGAAGTCGATCTTGCCTGTCACGAGTCCCTCCGGAATCGACGCGAGCCGCGATGACGCGGACGCCAAGAGCCTTCCATGTGCAGCAGGAAGCTGGCCGGAGCGAGTCGGTGAGGCCGGCTGACAGCGAAAACGGCCCCTGACCAGCGTTTTCGCTGGTCAGGGGCCGTTCGCCCTGGGTGTGGCAGGTGAAGGATTCGAACCTTCGTAGGCTAAGCCGGCGGATTTACAGAGAGCTGCCAAACTGGCCCTGACTTGCGGCGGAATTGCGGACCCCTCGGCTACGTCCGTGCATAGTCCGCGACAGACGTTCCGTTGCCCCCCGCAACCCGGGTCCTGGTGGTGATCTCCTCGCGGCGCGGGCTCGTCCCCGCCGGGCCGAGGGGCGGGGTGCAAGGTACGTCTTCCCGCCTTGTGCCCCGCCCCTCGGTCTGGCTGCCGTCTCGGCGCGCCGTGAGGAAATCACCACCTCACCGCACTCCTCCTGATCTCCGAAGCGGTGTCGGGTGCGGGCAGGGCCCGCGGTCTTCCCGTCAATCGAGGAGCGCTCAGGTTGAATGTCGACCATGCTGTCCGGGGTGGAGCCACAAGAGCGTCTTTCCGGCGGGAACGTGACCGCCGGCGTGGTCCGCATCGGCAATACCGTTCGCCGCCCCGCTGGACCGCACACCGTGGCTGTCCAGGCTCTGCTTGCCCACCTGCACGACGTCGGATTCCGGAACGTGCCTCGACCCCTTGGCATTGACGAGCACGGGCGCGAGGTCCTGTCCTACCTACCGGGCACGCCGGTACATCCGGACCGGAACGACCTCCTGGACTCAGACCAGGCGCTGACCCAGATCGGACGAATGATCCGCGAGTTCCACGACGCTTCCGCGACGTTCAACCCGCCAGCGGATGCGAAGTGGCAGGTCGTGATCCCAGACGTCGGCGCCGACCTGATCGTCCACCACGATCTCGCGCCCTGGAACGTCGTCGCCACGGAGGCCGGTTCATGGGGCCTGATCGATTGGGACACCGCCGCTCCGGGGACTCGGCTGTGGGACCTCGCTTACGCCGCCCATGGCTTCGTGCCGCTTACCGCTGACCCAACGTGGACCCGTCCCGACCCGGGTCGTCGCCTACGCGTTCTTATCGACGCCTACGGCCTGGACGAAGCAGCGCGGCGACGGCTGGTGGAGCTGATGCCAGCACGCACCGGGGCCATGTACGAGCTGCTCTCCGACGGGGCAGGCACGGGCACGGAGCCGTGGGCGACGCTGTGGAAGGACGGCCACGGGGACGTCTGGGGACGGAACACCGACTACATTGACGCGCGTACCGCAGACTGGCTTGCGGCGCTGATCGACTGACCTGTGATTTGTGGCGCCCCTCTGCGGACGGGCCGGGTAGCCGGCGCCGGCGGCCGCGACCGGGCCGGAGGTGTAGGGAGCGAGTCGACGTGGCCGGCGTGGCCGGCCACGCGCGCCGCCGGAGGCGGCGCCTTGATCCGCGGCACTCACCTCTGAGGAGGCCGCGTCACCGCTCGCTCGCCGGCCGTATGACCTTCGACATGCCGCAGTGTCCACATGGCTCAACGGGGGCGTACCCGCTCCGCAGGTCGCCTCGTGGGCCGGCCACAGCGTGGACGTTCTCCTCCGGGTCTACGCCAAGTGCATCGCCGGTCAGGACGATGCAGTGCGCCGACGAGTCGAGCAGGCGCTTCGGGAAGGTGGCTGATGATCGCGTCCGTGATGCGTCCGTGGACACCCGTAGACGGTCGCTCTCGGCCGGACACAGCCGGACCGCAGCAGAACGGCCCCTGACCAGCGTTTCCGCTGGTCAGGGGCCGTTCGCCCTGGGTGTGGCAGGTGAAGGATTCGAACCTTCGTAGGCTAAGCCGACGGATTTACAGTCCGCTCCCTTTGGCCACTCGGGCAACCTGCCATGTGCGCCGTGGCGCGGTAAGAGGATACGACAGCGATGATCCGGGCTTCGCAAGGGGCCCGGTCGACGAGGAGGACCCCGTGGCAGACCCGTCGTTCGACGTGGTGAGCAAGGTCGACCGACAGGAGGTCGACAACGCCCTGAACCAGGCGGCCAAGGAGGTCTCGCAGCGGTTCGACTTCCGGGGCACCGGCACCTCGATCGCGTGGGCGGGCGAGGAGGCCGTGACGATCGAGTCGGAGACCGAGGAGCGCGCGCTGGCCGCCGTCGAGGTCTTCAAGGAGAAGCTGATCAAGCGGAACATCTCGCTGAAGGCGTTCGAGGCGGGTGAGCCCGTGCTCTCGGGCAAGACCTACAAGGTCGCCGGCAAGATCCTGCAGGGCATCGAGGCCGAGAAGGCCAAGGCGATCAGCAAGGCCATCCGCGACGAGAAGCTCAAGGGTGTGCAGGCCCAGATCCAGGGCGACCAGCTGCGGGTCTCGGGCAAGAAGAAGGACGACCTGCAGGCCGTGATCGCGCTGCTCAAGAACAAGGACTTCGGGATCGCGCTGCAGTTCACGAATTACCGCTGACCGCGACCCTGCGGCGCCCCGCCGGAAGGCCGGGGCGCCGGGGTGTCAGCGGCGTCTGCGGCGGCCGTTCCGGTGGACGAGGCCACCCGGGCCCGGGGTGTCGATGTGCGTGGTGCGGTGCGTGAAGTTGTGCGAGAAGCGGCCGAGCTTGACGCCGTAGGAGCGGCGGCCGGACTGGTCGATGGTGATGTAGAAGGGACCGAACCGGAACGCCCTGCGTGCCCTGAACCTCATGCTGCTCCCCCGTCGGTCACCCTCCATCGTGCCGCGAGCGTGCGAGCAGTGCCGCGACCGCGGCCGGGTCCTCGACGTGCGCGTTGTGTCCGAGCCCGCGCAGCTCGACCGGGTCGGGCACCAGCGCCCGCAGCTGAGCCCTGCTCACCATCCGGTCGTGCTCTCCTCGTGCCAGGACGACCGGGACGGATGCGGCGGCCAGCAGCGCCGCCATCTCCGGGTCGCCGACGCCGAACACGCGCGGGTCGAGCGCCGGCCGCCACCGTCCGTCCTCCTCGACGATGCCGGCGGCCGCGGCCGGCGCGTCCGGGGCGACCAGGCCGTCGAGACCCGACAGCCGAAGGTGCCGGGTGAGCGCCTCGGCGCGCGTATCGAACCGCGCGGGCTCACGCGCGGCCATGGCGGCCGCACGGGCGAGCTCGTCGTCCGTCCAGGCGACCTTGATTCCCAGACCGACGACGGCGCGGACCCCCGGACGATCCGCCAGGTGCAGCCCCACGACACCGCCGAACGAGTGTCCGAGGACGACCGTGCGCTCCGGGTCCACGAGATCGGCGACGGCGTCCGCCACCGCCGGGAACGTGTACTCCGACAGCGGCGCCGAGCCACCGTGCCCCGGCAGGTCCGGGGCGACCCAGGCGCCACCCAGGGCGGCGACGACGCCGTCCCACACCTCGGAGGTGGCGCCGAGCCCGTGCAGCAACAGCACAGTGGGCCCGTCGCCGACGCCCCGGCGCACTCGCAGATCCGTCACGCTGACAGCATGGCCCATGCGGACCGGATCGATCAGGAGTGCGACCGGCGGACACGGCCCGGCGATCGGAGTCGCGTTCCGCGGAACGCGCTGCCGACGCACGCCGATAGCCTCATCGAGATCGGCCCCCTGTGCAGCACCCGCACATCGCTCACCCCGCCTGCGAACGGACACGTGGCGCGCCGACGGCTCGATCCTGCCGGGAGCCATGCGTGAGCGAGGACGCGCGACACCACGTCGCCGTGCGCCCGCCGCTCGCGGTGGCCGCACCGCTCGAGCGACTGCGCACGCGGTGGGACCCCGTCATGGTGGCACGGGCGCCGGCCCACGTGACCGTGGCCTACCCGGAGGAGGCCGCGGACCCCGCGCTGCTCGAGCGGCGGATGCGCGAGGCCGCCGCGGCGACGACGCCGTTCCGGCTCGCGCTCGGTGCGGTGCTGCACTTCGACGAGATGGAGGACGGCGGCGACGTGGACGACGGCGGCGGCACCCGGGGCGGGCCGACCGGTACGGGCGGCGTGTTCGTCGCCGTCGAGGACCTCGACGGCGGCCGGGGGGGG
>NZ_JAHKRK010000015.1 GCF_019396355.1 Pseudonocardia nigra | reverse complement strand
TCCGCCCGCCGCCACCGGCCGGAAGTCGGCCACGGCGGCGCCCATCACCACCGCGTCGGCCCCCTTCGCCGCCCCCCGCATCGCCTCGCGCAGCTCGGCGGCCGAGCCGACGCGCACGACGTCGACTCCGGCCGGGTCACCCAGGTCGGCGGTGTGGGCGGCCACGAGCGTGACCGCCGCGCCGCGCTGGGCCGCGACCCGGGCCAGCGCGTAGCCCTGCCGCCCGGACGAGCGGTTGCCGAGGAACCGCACCGGGTCGAGCGCCTCACGGGTGCCGCCCGCCGACACCACGACCCGCCGCCCCGTCAGGTCCTGGGGCAGGGCGTCGGCGCGTTCGAGCAGCAGCCGGGCCAGGTCGGCGATCTCCGCCGGGTCGGGCAGCCGGCCGGGGCCGGTGTCCTTCCCGGTCAGGCGCCCAGAGGCGGGCTCGAGCACGACGGCGCCGCGGGAGCGCAGCAGCGCGACGTTGGCCTGCGTGGCCGGGTGCTCCCACATCTCCGTGTGCATCGCGGGCGCGAACAGCACCGGGCAGCGCGCGGTGAGCAGCGACGCGGTCAGCAGGTCGTCGGCCCGACCGGCCGCGGCGCGCGCCAGCAGGTCGGCGGTGGCGGGCGCGACGACGACGAGGTGGGCCTCCTGGCCGAGCTTCACGTGCGGCACCGACGGGACGTCGGTGAAGACGCCCGTGTGCACCGGCTGCCCCGACAGCGCCTCGAACGTGGCGGCCCCGACGAACTCCAGCGCCGACGCGGTGGGCAGCACCCGCACGGAGTGGCCGGACTCGGTGAGCCTGCGCAGCAGCTCCGCGCTCTTGTAGGCCGCGATGCCCCCGGCGACCCCGAGGAGGACGCGAGGGGCCGGCACCTACTCGCCCTCGGTGTGCTCGAGCATGCCGGCCTGGATCTCGCGCATCGCGATCGACAGCGGCTTCTCGCGCGGGCCCGGCTCCACGAGCGGCCCGACATACTCCAGCAGACCCTCACCGAGCTGCGAGTAGTAGTCGTTGATCTGGCGGGCGCGCTTCGCGGCGTAGATCACCAGCGCGTACTTCGAGCTCACCTGACCCAGCAGGTCGTCGATGGGCGGATTGGTGATGCCCTCGGGCGTGGAACCGGCGATGGTGCCGGTCAGCGGCATGCTCACGAAGAATGCTCCAAGAAAGTGGGGACTGAACCGGGATCGCCCGCTCCGCGGTGATGTGCGCTTCGCGAACTCCGCTCAGGCCAGCAATTCTACCAACCGCGACGCGGCGGCCTTGACGTCGTCGTTCACCACGACGACGTCGAACTCGCTGCGCGAGGCGAGTTCCTCGCGCGCGGTCTCGAGCCGGCGGGCGTACTGGGCGTCGGACTCCGTGCCGCGGCCGCGCAGCCGACGCGCCAGCTCGTCGAACGACGGCGGTTCCAGGAAGACCGTGACGGCCTCCGGGAGCACGACCTTGATCGCGCGCGCCCCCTGCAGATCCACCTCGACGAGCACCGGGCGGCCCTCGGTGAGTGCCCGTTCCACCGGCTCCCGCGGGGTGCCGGACCGCTGCAGCCCGCCGTGGATCTCGGCCCACTCGAGCAGCTCGCCGCGCTCGATCAGGCCGTCGAACCCGGCAGGCCCCACGAACCGGTAGTGCACCCCGTCGACCTCGCCGGGACGCGGGTCCCGCGTGGTGGCCGACACGCTGAAGAACAGCTCGGGAACCTGGGCCCGGACCTCGGCGACGACACTGCTCTTGCCGACGCCGGAGGGGCCGGCCAGAACGATCAGCCGGCCCCTCCGGGCGTCGTGCTCCATGATCTTCGCTCTCCCGTACCGGTGACCGGGCTCAGGACTCGAAGTCGGCCAGCAGCGCCTTGCGCTGCCGGTCGCCCAGCCCGCGCAGCCGGCGCGACGGCGCGATCTCGAGCCGCTCCATGATCTGGGCGGCGCGGACCTTGCCGACGCCGGGCATCGCCTCGAGCAGGGCCGAGACCTTCATCTTGCCCAGCACCTCGTCGGTGTCGGACTGCTTCAGGACCTCCCCGAGGGTGGTCCCGCCGCGCTTGAGCCGGTCCTTCAGCTCGGCCCGGGCCCGGCGCGCCGCAGCCGCCTTCTCCAAGGCGGCAGCACGCTGTTCCTCGGTCAGCTGGGGAAGGGCCACGGTCTCCTCCGTCTTTCGTCGTGCGGCCTGGAATCAGGGCGCATCCTCACCACACCGTCGCGGGCCTGCCCGCGGGTTCCACCGAACGTACTCACGCCCCTTTCGAGAGGGGAAACGGGGGGTGCCACCTGGGGTTCCTCCGGATGGCCACCCGGTCGGGTGATACCACGCGGAGGCGTCGATCCCCGTACGCGACCCGCCCGTTCGGCGCACCGGAACGGCCTGTGGGCGGCGCCTGCGGAGGACGCCCGGCGCCGCCCGGAGCGATGGTCAACGCCTCGGGCGAGAGGTGATGATCACTCTGTGACGGCGAACTCGTCCTGCAGCGCCGCGGCGGCGCCCCGCACGGCGACCGGGTCGGGCCCCGCGCGCAGCACCGACCGCGAGGCGGTGGGGAGCACGAGCCCCGAGACGCCCGCGAACCGCGCGATGACGTCGGCCGGGCCAGCGCCCTGCGCCCCGAGCCCCGGGACCAGCACGGGACCGTTCAGGCCCGACAGGTCCAGCCCGTGGTCCGCGGTGGCGCCGACGACCACGCCGACGTCGCCCACCGGCGTGCTCCCCGCGTTGGCCGCAGCGGCGGCGTCGACGATCGTCTGGGCGACGCTGCGACCCGCCGAGTCGGCGAGCTGGACCTCACCGCCCTCCGGGTTCGACGTGCGGGCCAGGACGAACACGCCCCGGCCCGCGTCGGCCGCGGCGGTGAGCGCCGGGGCCAGCGAGCCGAACCCGAGGTAGGGCGACAGCGTCACGGCGTCGGCGCCCAGCGGGGCACCCACCCCGAGGTACGCATCGGCGTAGCCGTCCATCGTGGAGCCGATGTCACCGCGCTTGACGTCGAGCACCGTCAGCGTGGGAGTGTCCGCGAAGGCCGCGAGCACCCGCTCCAGCACGGCGACCCCGCGGGAGCCGTGCCGTTCGAAGAACGCCGACTGCGGCTTCACCACGGCCACGTGCCCCGCGAGCGCGGCCACGCAACCGTCGGCGAACCGCGCCAGCCCGTCGGCGTCGTCGGTGAGGCCCCACTCCGCCAGCAGCGACGGGTGCGGGTCGATCCCCACGCACAGCGCACCGAACGCGGCGACGACGTCGTGCAGCCGCTGCCCGAACGTCACGCCGGGACCGCTCACGAGCGGGACTTCCGCAGCGCGGCGTGCGCGTCCTGCAGCGAGCGCACCCCGATCTGGCCGGCCTTGAGCGCCTCGATGCCCTGCACGGCGGCCGCCGCCCCCTGCACCGTGGTGATGCACGGGACGCCGCGGGACACCGCGGCGGCTCGGATCTCGTAGCCGTCCACCCGAGGCCCGGAGTTGCCGTACGGGGTGTTGACGATGAGGTCGACGTCCCCGGCGAGGATCCGGTCGACGACCGTCTCGCCCGCGGCGCTCTCGCTGTGCTTGCGCACCACGGTGGCGTCGATCCCGTTGCGGCGCAGCACGTCGGCCGTGCCCGCCGTGGCGAGCACCTCGAACCCGAGGTCGGCGAGCCGCCGCACCGGGAACACCATGGCCCGCTTGTCGCGGTCGGCGATCGAGACGAACACCCGCCCGGACGTCGGCAGCGAGCCGTAGGCCCCCGCCTGGGACTTCGCGAACGCCGGGCCGAACGCGGAGTCGAAGCCCATCACCTCGCCGGTGGACTTCATCTCCGGGCCGAGCAGCGGGTCGACGCCGTGGCCCTCGCGGGTGCGGAACCGGTGGAACGGCAGCACGGCCTCCTTCACCGCGACCGGGGCGTCCGGCGGCAGCTCGAGGCCGTCGCCGTCGGCGGGCAGCAGCCCCTCGCCGCGCAGCTGCGCGATCGTGGCCCCGAGCATAACGCGGGCGGCCGCCTTGGCCAGCGGCACCGCCGTCGCCTTGGACACGAACGGCACCGTGCGCGACGCCCGCGGGTTGGCCTCCAGCACGTAGAGCGTCTCGCCGTGCAGCGCGTACTGGACGTTGAGCAGCCCCCGCACACCCACGCCGCGGGCGATCGCCTCGGTGGAGCGGCGCACCTGCGCGAGGATGCTGCGCCCCAGGGTGATCGGCGGGAGGGTGCAGGAGGAGTCGCCGGAGTGCACCCCGGCCTCCTCGATGTGCTCCATCACGCCGCCGATGAACACCTCGTCGCCGTCGCACAGCGCGTCGACGTCGATCTCGATGGCGTCGTCGAGGAACCGGTCGACCAGCACCGGGCGCTCCTGGCTGATGGCCGTGGCGCGGGAGATGTAGCCGGCGAGCGACTCGTCGTCGTAGACGATCTCCATGCCGCGCCCGCCCAGGACGTAGGACGGGCGGACGAGCACCGGGTAGCCGATGCGCTCGGCGATGTCGCGGGCCTGCGCGAACGACGTGGCCATGCCGAACGCGGGCGCCGGGAGGCCGGCCGCGCGCAGCACCTCGCCGAACGCCCCGCGGTCCTCGGCGAGGTCGATCGCCGCGGCGGAGGTCCCGACGACGGGCACGCCGGCCGCGGTGAGCCGTTCGGCCAGGCCGAGCGGCGTCTGCCCGCCCAGCTGCACGATCACGCCGACGACGGTGCCGGAGGCCTGTTCTGCGTGCACGACCTCCAGCACGTCCTCGAACGTGAGCGGCTCGAAGTAGAGCCGGTCGGCCGTGTCGTAGTCGGTGGACACCGTCTCCGGGTTGCAGTTGACCATCACGGTCTCGAACCCGGCCTCGCGCAGCGCCATCACCGCGTGCACGCAGGAGTAGTCGAACTCGATGCCCTGCCCGATCCGGTTGGGCCCGGAGCCGAGGATGAGCACCTTCGGCTTCTCGGTCTGCGGCGCCACCTCCGACTCCGCGGCGGGGTCGGTCTCGTAGGCGCTGTAGTGGTAGGGCGTCTTCGCCGCGAACTCCGCGGCGCAGGTGTCGACCGTCTTGTAGACCGGCCGCACGCCGAGGCGGTGCCGCAGCGCACGCACCCCGTCCTCGCCGGCGAACTCCGGGCGCAGCACGGCGAGCTGGCGGTCCGACAGCCCCGCCCGCTTCGCCCGGCGCAGCAGCGGCTCGTCGAGCACCGCGGCGGCCTCGATCTCGCGGCGCAGCTCGCCGAGTGCGGCGATCTGGTCGAGGAACCACGGGTCGATGCCCGTGCGCTGCGCCACCTCGGCCACGCTCGAGCCGGCGCGCAGCGCGTGCTCGACGGCGTAGATGCGCCCGTCGGTGGGGGTGGTGATGTCGCCGACCTCGTCGCGGTCGGGCTTGGTCCAGAACCCCGCACGGGAGGTCTCCATCGAGCGCAGCGCCTTGCCCAGTGCCTCGGGGAAGGACCGGCCCAGCGCCATCGCCTCGCCCACGCTCTTCATCGTGGTGGTGAGCTCGGGGTCGGCGCCGGTGAACTTCTCGAAGGCGAAACGGGGGATCTTCACCACGACGTAGTCGAGCGTCGGCTCGAACGCCGCCGGCGTCTCGCCGGTGATGTCGTTGCGGATCTCGTCGAGCGTGTAGCCGACGGCGAGCTTCGCGGCGATCTTCGCGATCGGGAACCCGGTGGCCTTCGACGCCAGCGCCGAGGACCGCGACACCCGCGGGTTCATCTCGATGACGACCAGGCGCCCGGTCTCGGGGTGGATCGCGAACTGGATGTTGCAGCCGCCGGTGTCGACGCCGACCGCGCGCAGCACGGCGATACCGACGTCGCGCATGTGCTGGTACTCGCGGTCGGTGAGCGTCATCGCCGGCGCGACCGTGATCGAGTCGCCGGTGTGCACGCCCATCGGGTCGAGGTTCTCGATCGAGCAGATGACCACGACGTTGTCGGCGTGGTCGCGCATCAGCTCGAGCTCGTACTCCTTCCACCCGAGCACGGACTCCTCGATGAGCACCTCCGTGACCGGGGAGGCGTCGAGCCCGGCGCCGGCGAGGCGCTCGAGGTCCTTGGGGGTGTGGGCCATGCCGGACCCGAGCCCGCCCATCGTGAACGACGGCCGGATCACCACCGGCAGCCCCAGCTCGGCGACCGCGGAGCGCACCTCGTCCATCGAGTGGCAGACCGCCGAGCGCGGCACGTCACCGCCGACCGACTGCACGATCTCCTTGAACTTCAGCCGGTCCTCACCGCGCTGGATGGCGTCGATGTCGGCGCCGATCAGCTCCACGCCGTAGCGCTCCAGCGCACCGTTCTCGTGCAGCGCGACCGCGGTGTTGAGCGCGGTCTGCCCGCCGAGCGTGGCGAGGATCGCGTCCGGTCGCTCGGCGGCGATGACCTGCTCGACGTACTCCGGGGTGACCGGCTCGATGTAGGTCGCGTCGGCGAACTCCGGGTCGGTCATGATCGTGGCCGGGTTGGAGTTGACCAGGGAGACGCGGATCCCCTCGGCCTGCAGCACCCGGCAGGCCTGGGTGCCGGAGTAGTCGAACTCGGCGGCCTGGCCGATGACGATCGGCCCGGAGCCGATCACCATGACGTGGTGGATGTCCTCGCGGCGTGGCATCAGGCGCCCTCCTCGGTCAGGCGGTGCCGGCCGGGGGCGCGGCCGTCGTCCATCAGTTCGACGAAGCGGTCGAACAGGTCGGCGGCGTCGTGCGGGCCCGCCGCCGCCTCGGGGTGGTACTGCACGCTGAACGCGGGCACCTCGAGGGCCTGCAGGCCTTCGACGGTGCCGTCGTTCGGGCAGGTGTGGGTGATCTCGGCGGCGCCGAACGGGGTGTCGAACCGCTCCCCCGCCTCACCCTCCACGGCGAACCCGTGGTTCTGGGAGGTGATCGCGACGCGGCCGGTGGCGTGCTCCACGACGGGGATGTTGATGCCGCGGTGGCCGTAGCGCATCTTGTACGTCCCCCGGCCCAGCGCGCGGCCGAGGATCTGGTTGCCGAAGCAGATGCCGAACAGTGGAATGCGCCGCTCGAGCACCTGCCGGGTCAGCTCCACCGGGCCGTCCGCCGTGGCGGGGTCACCCGGGCCGTTGGACAGGAAGAAGCCGTCCGGGGCCAGCTCCTCGATCTGCGCGATCGTGGTGCCGGCGGGCAGCACGTGCACCTCGACACCGCGCGCGGCGAGCATCCGCGGGGTGTTGAACTTGATCCCGACGTCGAGGGCGGCCACCCGGAAGCGGCGGATCCCCTCGGCGGGCACGACGTAGGGCTCGCGGGTGGTGACGGCGCCGTAGAGGTCGGCGCCCTCCATCGGCGGGCTGGCGAGCACGCGCTCCACCAGCTCGGCGTCCGGGGCCAGCGCGTCGCCGGAGAACACCCCGGCGCGCATCGCGCCGCGCTCGCGCAGGTGGCGCACCAGTGCGCGAGTGTCGACCCCGGCCACGCCGACCACGCCCTGGTCGGCGAGCGCGTCCCCGAGCGAGCGACGGGAGCGCCAGTTCGACGGCGTGCGCGCGGGGTCGCGCACCACGTAGCCCGCCACCTGGATCGCCGAGGACTCGTCGTCCTCGTCGTTCCAGCCGGTGTTGCCGATCTGCGGCGCGGTCTGCACCACGATCTGCCGGTGGTAGGACGGGTCGGTGAGCGTCTCCTGGTAGCCGGTCATGCCGGTGGCGAACACGGCCTCGCCCAGCCCCGCACCGGTCGCGCCGTACGCCTCGCCGCGGAAGATCCTGCCGTCCTCGAGGACCAGCACTGCCGGGCCGTTCATGCCATCACCTCTCCATCGCGCGCCGTGACGCGGCCGCGCAGTACCGTCGCGGCCACCGTCGCCGGCAGCCGCATCCCCTCGAAGGGGGTGTTGGACGCCTTGCTGGCCAGCGCCGCGCCGCGCACCGTCCAGGCGTCGTCCGGGTCGACCAGCGCGAACGTAGCGGGCTCGCCGACCGCGATCGGACGGCCCTGGTCGGGCAGCCCGGCTATCTGTGCGGGCCGCTCGGACAGGACGCGGGCGACCCCGCGCCAGTCCAGCAGCCCCGGCTCGACCAACGCGAGCACCACCACCGACAGCGCGGTCTGCAGACCGAGCATCCCCGGCTTCGCCGCGGCCCACTCGGTGTCCTTGTACTGGGCGGCGTGCGGGGCGTGGTCGGTGCCGACGACGTCGATCACGCCCTCGGCCAGCGCCGCCCGCATCGCCTTGGTGTCCTCGCCGGTGCGCAGCGGCGGGTTGACCTTGTGGACCGGGTCGTAGCTCGTGAGCGCCGCGTCGGTGAGCAGCAGGTGGTGCGGGGTGACCTCGGCCGACACCCGCACCCCGGCCGCCTTCGCCGCGCGGAGCACCTCGATGGTGTGCGCCGAGGAGACGTGGCAGACGTGCAGCGCCGCCCCGGCCTCGCGGGCCAGCGCGCAGTCACGGGCGACGATCGTCTCCTCGGCGGTGGCGGGCCAGCCGGCCAGCCCCAGCCGGGACGCCACCACTCCCTCGTGCGCCTGCGCGCCCGCGGTGAGCCGGTGGTCCTCGGCGTGCTGGGCGATCACGACGTCCAGCGCCGAGGCGTACTCCAGGGCCCGGCGCATGATCAGCGGGTCGTGGACGCAGCGGCCGTCGTCGGAGAACATCCGCACCTGTGCGCGGCTCCTGGCCATCGTTCCCAGCTCGGCCATCTTCACGCCCTCGAGCCCGACGGTGACCGCGCCGACCGGGTGGACGTCGACCAGCCCGACCTCCTCACCGCGGCGGCGGACGTGCTCGACGACCACCGCGGTGTCCGCCACCGGGTCGGTGTTGGGCATCGCGAACACGGCGGTGTACCCGCCGAGGGCGGCCGCGCGGGAGCCGGTCTCGATGGTCTCGGACTCCTCGCCGCCGGGTTCGCGCAGGTGGGTGTGCAGGTCGACGAAACCGGGCAGCAGGACCTTGCCGGCGGCGTCGAGCACCTCGACGCCCTCGGGAGCCGCGAGCCCGGCGCCGATCTCGACGACGACCCCGTCGCGCACGAGCACGTCCACGGCGTCCCCGCCGTAGGGCCGAGCGTTGGCGATCAGCAGGTCGGACACGTGGTGGGCTCCGTTCCGGTTCGCAGCAAGGTGGCCATGCTGCCGTCCAGTGGCAGTAAAGCCACCTCGCTGGCGTGTGGGGTGGGGGGCGTGGCGCTCACTCGGGGGCTCCCGCCAGGAGGTGGTAGAGGACCGCCATGCGGACGTGGACGCCGTTGGACACCTGGGCCAGCACGGCCGCCCGCGGGCTGTCGGCCACCGCGGGCGCGATCTCCATGCCGCGCACCATCGGGCCGGGGTGCAGCACCGCGGCGTGCTCGGGCAGCAGCGCCGCCCGGTCCTCCGACAGGCCGTAGCCGATCGCGTACTCGCGGGCGGACGGGAAGAACGCCCCGTGCATCCGCTCGGCCTGCACCCGCAGCATCATCACCGCATCCAGCGCGGGGAGCTCGGCGTCCAGCTCCGGGCTCACGCGGCACGGCCACTGCTCGACGCCGGTGGGCAGCAGCGTCGGCGGCGCGACCAGCACCACCTCGGCGCCCAGCGTGGCGAGCAGGAACACGTTGGACCGCGCGACCCGGCTGTGCAGGACATCGCCGACGATGCCGATCCGGCGCCCGGCGATGCCGCCGAGCCGGTCCCGCAGCGTGGCCGCGTCGAGCAGCGCCTGGGTGGGGTGCTCGTGGGTGCCGTCACCCGCGTTGACGATCGCGGTGTGCGTGCCGGTGGCGGCGGCGTCCCGGTCGATCCAGCCGGCGATGCGGTGCGCTGCCCCGCTCGCGGGATGCCGGACGATCACGCAGTCCGCGCCCATCGCCGACAGCGTGAGCGCAGTGTCGCGCAGCGACTCGCCCTTCGACACCGATGAGCCGGACGCGCTGACGTTGATCGTGTCGGCGCTCATCCACTTGCCCGCGGCCTCGAACGACACCCGCGTGCGGGTGGAGTTCTCGTAGAACATCGTGATCACGGTGCGGCCGCGCAGGGTGGGCAGCTTGCGGACCTCGCGACCCAGCAGCGCCTGCTTGAGCCGGTCGGCCGTGTCGAGCAGGCCGGTGGCCGCGGCGGCGTCGAGGTCGGTGACCGAGAGCAGATGCTTCACGCCCCCTCCTCGCCGGCGCTCGTCGCAGGCGTTCGCCGGGCTGCTGTGTCCGATGGTGAACTCGCAAGCTCGTTCACGCCCCCTCCTCCCCCGGTTCGTCCTGCGCAGGCGCCCGCCGCAGCAGGACGCCGTCGCTGCCGTCGATCTCCGACAGCAGCACGAGGATCTGCTCGTCGCGGGCGGTCGGCACGTTCTTCCCCACGTAGTCGGCGCGGATGGGCAGCTCCCGATGGCCGCGGTCGACGAGCACGGCGAGCTGCACCGCGCGCGGGCGGCCGTGGTCGCTCAACGCGTCCAGCGCGGCCCGCACCGTGCGCCCCGACATCAGCACGTCGTCGACGAGCACGACGAGCGCGTCGTCCAGCCCGCCCTCCGGCACCGCGGTGTCCTCCAGCGCGCGGGCCGGGCGGCGGCGCAGGTCGTCGCGGTAGAGCGTCGGGTCGACCGAGCCGACCGCGGGTGCGGTGCCGGCGAACTCCTCGATCGCGGCGGCCAGACGTCGCGCCACGACGGTGCCGCGGGTGGGGATGCCGATGAGGACCACGCCGCCCTCGGCCCCCGCGGTCTTCTCGATGATCTGGTGCGCGATCCGCGCGATGGTGCGGGTGACGTCGGCGGCGCTGAGCAGCTCGCGCACGGGGGCGCTCGCGCCTGCCGGGTCCCCGCGGCGGTCGTCCGCCACGAGTCACTCCTTCCCCGCCTCACGGGACGGGCCTTAAAGGAAACCGGTCGCCGCGACGCTACCAGCGGGGCACGCGAGAACCGGCCGTTCCGGGCCCCGGCATCGGCAGCGTCACACCGCGTACGGTCCCGCGACCCTCAGCGGCACCCACACGTACCCCAGCGGTCACCGCCCGCTGACCGGGCTGAGACCATCCGGGGGAGCATGCGCGTTGCCGATCGTCGACGTAACACCTGGCGAGGCCCCCTCGATCAGCCGTTCGAGTGGTCTCCGCCCCTGATCAGACCGGGAGGGGTCAGCCAACTTGACCGAACGGCGGCGCGAGCGCATGATTACTCTCCGTATTGATCCACTGCTCTCAGGGTGGCCGCGGTAGCGGGGGACCACCTCGGGACGGGAGCCGGCGCACTCCTGCGCGCCGCACGGTTCCCGCATGACAGGTACGACCCCGGTCCCGCGGTCGGGGCACCAGCAAGTGAGGAGGTCGCCAGATGGGCGACTACGCCAAGGCGCTCGGCGGGAAGCTCCGCGCCATCCGGCAGCAGCAGGGGTTGTCGCTGCACGGCGTCGAGCAGAAGTCCGGTGGTCGCTGGAAGGCGGTCGTTGTGGGCTCCTACGAGCGGGGCGACCGCGCGGTCACCGTGCAGAAGCTGGCCGAGCTGGCCGACTTCTACGGGGTGCCCGTCGCCGAGCTGCTGCCCGAGGGCCGCATCCCGTCCGGCTCCGAGCCCGCCACGAAGATCGTCATCAACCTGGAGCGGCTCCAGCAACTGCCGGCGGACAAGGTGGGCCCGCTGGCCCGCTACGCCGCCGCGATCCAGAGCCAGCGCGGCGACTACAACGGCAAGGTGCTCTCGATCCGCGCCGAGGACCTCCGGTCGCTGTCGATCATCTACGACATGACGCCCGGCGAGCTCACCGACCAGCTCATCGACTGGGGCGTGCTGCCGCCCGAGGCCCGGCCGACCGCGTAACACCGGTCCGGCGGCCCGGGGTGCTCGGGGAAGGCACCGGCGGGGCCGCCGTCGCCCGTCGTCGCTGCGGCATGGTGACTGTGCCGCAGGAACGGTGGAGCATGGCCACCATGCCGCAACCGGGTGGGCGGGTCCGCGCGTGGGCGTACGCGCTGCGCACGACCAACCCGCCGCCCGGTGGGCCCGTCGACGCCGTCACGCGGTGGATCGTGGTCACCCGCGCCGCGGTGCTGCCGATGACGCTGGTGTCCGGCCTCGTCGCAGCGCTGCTCGCGGTCGGCACGCCAGGGCTCGACGTGCGCTGGCTCGTGCTGGCGGTGGTCGGCATCACGCTGGCCCACGTCGCCAACAACCTGATGAACGACCTGTACGACACCCGGGCGGGCAGCGACAGCGCGGCCTACCCGCGGGCGCTCTACGCCCCGCACCCGGTGCTGTCCGGCCTCGTGGGCACCCGCACCCTCGTCGCGGCGATCGTGCTGGTCAACGCCGCCGACCTGCTGATACTGGTCGTGCTCGCGGCCGCCAGGGGCTGGCCGGTGGTCGCGTTCGCGCTCGCCGGGTTCGTGCTGAGCGTGGCCTACACCGCGCCGCCGCTGCGCCTCAAGAAGCGCGGCCTCGGCGAGCCGGACGTGCTCGTCGTCTGGGGCCCGCTGATGGTCGGCGGCACCTACTACGCCGCGACGGGCACGATCGGCTGGCCGGTGCTGCTCGCGTCCCTGCCCTACGGCCTGCTGTGCACCACGGTGCTCATGGGCAAGCACATCGACAAGATCCCCTATGACGCGCCGCTCGGGATCCGGACGCTGCCGGTCCTGCTGGGCGACGCGCGGGCCCGCGCCGTGACCCTCGGCCTGATGGTCGCGTTCTACGTGCTGGTCGCGGCCTGCGTGCTGGTCGGGGCGATGCCGTGGCCCGCGCTCCTGGTCGTGCTGGCGCTGCCGCGGCTGGTGAAGGTGTGGCCCCGCTTCCGGCGGCCACCGCCCGCGGAGCCGCCGGCGGGCTTCCCGGTGTGGCCGCTCTGGTACGCCGCGCTCGCCTGGGTGCACGTCCGCCAGGCGGGCGCACTGCTGGTCGTCGGCCTGGCGGTGGGCGCCGCTCTGCGGGTGCTCGGCTGAGGCGCGCGAACTCGCGCGAGCGGCACTCTCGGGCGAACCTGTCGTTCGAATGTGCCGTCGCGCAACCTGCGCCGGTCAGCGCGTGGCGCGCAGGTGCTCGGCGATGTCGGCGATCCGGCCGAGCACACCGTTGAGGAACCGGGGGCTGTCGTCGGTGGACAGGCTCCTGGCCAGCTCCACCGCCTCGGTGATCGCCACCGGGTCGTCGATCTCGTCCACCCAGAGCAGCTCGAACACCGCGATCCGCAGCAGGGTGCGGTCGACCGCGGGCATCCGCGCGACGCTCCAGCCCTCGGCGTGCTCGGCGAGCAGCTGGTCGATGCGCTCCCGGTGCTCGACGACGCCCTGCACGAGCATCGCGGCGTAGTCCGAGACCGGCGGCGCGTCGTCGGTCTCCCGGCGCTGGGTGAGCACCTCGACCGGGTCGTCGCCGCGGGCCTCGGACTCGAAGAGGATGTCGAGCGCGCGTTTCCGCGCCCTCGTGCGCGCCCTGATCATCAGCTGGAGATGCGGCCCAGGTAACGCCCGTCGCGGGTGTCCACCTTGACCTTCTCGCCGGTGGTGACGAACAGCGGCACCTGGATCTCGGCGCCCGTCTCCAGGGTGGCGGGCTTGGTGCCGCCGGTGGAGCGGTCGCCCTGCAGGCCCGGGTCGGTGTGCTGGATGACCAGCTCCACCGAGGTGGGCAGCTCGACGTACAGCGGCACGCCCTCGTGCAGGGCCACCATCGCCGTCTGGTTCTCGAGCATGTAGTTGGCGGCGTCGCCGACGGTGCCCTCCGGGATGGAGATCTGGTCGAACGTGTCGCCGTCCATGAAGACGAAGTCGGCGCCGTCGCGGTAGAGGTAGGTCATGTCGCGCCGGTCGACGGTGGCGGTGTCGACCTTGGTGCCGGCGTTGAAGGTCTTGTCGACGACCTTGCCGGTGAGCACGTTCTTGAGGGTCGTGCGCACGAACGCGCCGCCCTTACCGGGCTTGACGTGCTGGAACGCCGTCACCGACCACAGCTGGCCGTCGAGGTTGAGCACCAGGCCGTTCTTCAGGTCGTTCGTGGTGGCCACGTGGGGATCTCTCCTGCATCTGTCGCGGGGCCGCGTGTGGTCGGCCGCGGAACTGCCGGCAAGCCGACACCGCCGTCACGCGCCCTGGGGTGTCCTCGAGAGGGCGACGCCGGAACCGGCGCCCCTGTCCGCCCTCCAGCCTACCGCTAGACCTCGAGCAACTCCTTGGTGGTGCACGTCAACAGCTCCGGCCCGCCGTCGCGGACGATCAAGGTGTCCTCGATCCGCACCCCGCCGCGGCCGGGCAGGTAGACGCCGGGCTCGACGGTGACCGCCATCCCCGCCGCGAGCGCGCCGGTGCCCGTCTTCGCCAGCGCGGGCGCCTCGTGGATCTCCAGCCCGACGCCGTGGCCCAGGCCGTGCACGAACTCCTCGCCGCGGCCCGCCGCCTCCACGACCCCGCGCGCGGCGGCGTCGACGTCGGACACCTCCGCGCCCGGGACGAGGGCGGCCCGCCCGCCGGCCTGCGCGGCCGCGACGAGCCCGTACAGCTCGCGCTGCCAGCCGGCAGCGCGGCCGAGCACCACGGTGCGCGTCATGTCCGAGTGGTAGCCCTCGACCAGCGCCCCGAAGTCCAGCTTCACGAACCCGCCCGCCTCGAGCACCGTCTCCGTGGGCCGGTGGTGCGGCACCGCGGAGTGGGCTCCCGCCGCCACGATCGTCTCGAACGACGGCCCGGCGGCACCGTGCTCGCGCATGCGGTTCTCGAGGTCGAGTGCGACGGCGCGCTCGGTGCGGCCCGGCCGCAGCCCGCCCGCGGCGAGCAGGTCGGCGAGTGCGGCGTCGGCCGCGGCGCACGCGGCCCGCAGCGCCGCGACCTCCGCCTCGTCCTTGACGACGCGCAGCCGCTGCACCAGCCCGGGCCCGCGGAGCAGGGTGACGCCGTCCGCCGCCTCGTCCAGTGCCGCGTGGGCGTCGACGGTGACGACGTCGCACTCGAAGCCGAGTCGCCGCACCCCCCACCCCGCGGCGCCGCGCGCGAGGGCGAGCGCGCTCGCCCGGTCGATCACCGGCTCGAGGTCGGGCACCTGCTCGGCGGCCTGCGTGCGGTACCGCCCGTCGGTGCAGAAGCGGCTCGCGGCGTCCCCGTCGGCGTGCACCAGCAGCGCGGCGTTCGAGCCGGTGAACCCGGTGAGGTAGCGGATGTTCACCAGGTCCGTGACGAGCAGCGCGTCGACGTCCACGGTGGGCAGCAGCGCGCGCAGCGCCGCGCGGCGGGAGGCGTGGGACACCCGCTCACCCTACGTGCGCGCGGCACCGCGTGTGCCCGGTGCGGCGGCGGGGTACGGACCGGCATGCGAATCGGCTCGAGCATCGTTCTGATCGCCATCGGCCTGATCCTGGCGCTGGCGGTGAACCTCGACATCTCGGGTGTCGACCTCCAGCTGGTCGGCTGGATCCTCGCCGCCGTCGGTGTCGTCGGGCTGCTGGTCAGCCTCGCGCTCGCGCGGCGGCCCCGGCCGGTGGTCGCCCGCGAGGAGCCCTACACCCCGCCGCACACGCACCCGCGCGACTACTGAGGCCGGCCTGCGATCCAGCGCAGCGCGAGGGCGTAGCCGTCCACGCCCAGCCCCACGATCACGCCGGTAGCCACGTCGGAGATGTAGGAGTGGTGCCGGAACTCCTCGCGGGCGTGCACGTTGGTGATGTGCACCTCGATCAGCGGCGTGGTGAGCTGGGCGCACGCGTCGCGGACCGCGACCGACGTGTGCGTCCACGCCGCGGCGTTGAGCACCACCGGGGTGCCGGCGTCGGCGGCCTCGTGCAGCCAGCCGATCAGCTCGCCCTCGTGGTCGGTCTGGCGCACCTCGACGGCCAGGCCCAGCTCGGCCCCCGTGCGCTCGCACAGCTCCACGAGCCCGGCGTAGGTGGTGCTGCCGTACTTCTCCGGCTCGCGGGCGCCGAGCCTGCCGAGGTTCGGCCCGTTCAGCACGAGCGCACGCCGTGCCTCCCCGCTCGCACTCACGCCGACACCGCCGCGTACGCCCGCTCCAGCAGCTCCGGCTCCGGGCCCTCCAGCCTGCCGGGCTTCGCCAGGCCGTCGAGCACGACGAAGCGCAGCGTGCCCGCGCGCGCCTTCTTGTCGCCCCGCATCGTCTCCACCAGCTCGGGCAACACGCCCGCGGCGTAGGAGACCGGCAGCCCGACCGACTCCAGCACCGTGCGGTGCCGGTCGGCCGTGGCGTCGTCGAGGCGGCCGGCCGCCCGCGCGAGCTCCGCGGCGAACACCAGGCCCACGCTGACGGCCGATCCGTGCCGCCATCGGTAGTCCTCGCGGCGTTCGATCGCGTGGCCCAGCGTGTGGCCGTAGTTGAGGATCTCCCGCAGGTGCGACTCGCGCAGGTCGGCGCCGACGACGTCGGCCTTCACCTGGATCGAGCGGCGGACGAGCTCGGGCAGCACGTCACCGGACGGGTCGAGCGCCCGCGCGGGGTCGGCCTCGACGAGCTCGAGGATGCGCGGGTCGGCGATGAACCCGGCCTTGACGATCTCCGCGCTGCCCGCGACCAGCTCGGCGGGCGGCAGCGTGTCGAGCACGGCGAGGTCGACCAGCACGGCCGCCGGCTCGTGGAACGCGCCGACGAGGTTCTTGCCCGCGGCGGTGTTGATCCCGGTCTTGCCGCCGACCGCGGCGTCGACCATGGCGAGCAGCGTGGTGGGGACGTGCACCACCGGCACCCCGCGCATCCACGTGGCCGCGACGAACCCGGCGAGGTCGGTGGCCGCCCCGCCGCCGAGGGAGATCACCACGTCGCCGCGGGTCAGCCCGACCTGCCCGCAGACCTCCCAGCAGAACCCGGCGACGGCGAGGGACTTGCCCTCCTCCGCGTCGGGCACCTCGACGCGGTGCGCGTCGACACCCGCGGCGGCGAGCTCGCCGCGGACCCGCTCGGCGACATCGGCCAGCGCGGGCTGGTGCACCAGGACCGCGGTGGCGGCGCCGAGCCCGGTGACCGTGTCCACCAGCTCCTCGCGCACCCCCCGGCCGACGAGCACGGGATAGGGCCGCTCGGCGGCCACCTCGATGCGGACTTTCCCGGGGCGCACGGCGTCGTTCATGCGGATCAGGCTAGGGCGTGTCTGGTGGATCTGGGTCGATGGGCTCGGTGATCCAGATCGTTCCTGGCAAGGCGGAGGCCCGAGCCGTCGTACCTGGCGTACCCGGTCCGGCCGACAACGCCGCCAGGGGCGATCTGGGCGCCGAGAGCGCGATCCACGGTCCGCCAGACGCGCCCTAGGAGAGCCCGTCACGGACGGACCGAGGGGTCCGGCAGCGGGGCGTCCTCGCGCGGAGTGGGGCGGTCCAGCGGGTCGTCCGGGTCGACCGGGTGGTCCGGTGCGGACGCCGCCACCTCCCCGATCGCCTCCAGGACGGCGCGCGCGACCTGGTTGGCGCTGCGCCGCGCGGTGTCGACCTCGACGGTCGCGACCTCCCGGTACAGCGGCGCCCGCGCGTCGAGCAGCGCCTTGAAGGTGGCCCGCGGATTGACCCCGGCCAGCAGCGGCCGCGCCGTGGACATCCCGGTGCGGCGGATCCCGTCGGCGAGCCCGACGACCAGGTGGACGACGCGGTGCCCGCGCAGCCGCTCCCGCGTCTGCGCCGCCAGGACCGAGCCGCCGCCGAGCGCCAGCACGCCGTCCGTGCCGGCCAGCGCGTCGGCGACGACCTCGCACTCCAGTGCCCGGAACGCCGGCTCCCCGTCCTCGAGGAACATGTCGGCGATCGCCTTGCCGGCGCGGGCGACGATCAGGTCGTCGACGTCGACGAACTCGACGCCGAGCCGGCGCGCCAGCACCTGTCCGACGGTGCTCTTACCGGCTCCGGGCGGGCCGACCAGGACCAGCGCGGGACGTCGTTCGGGGCTCACCGCACCGAGCCTAGTGACTGGCGGCCGCCGTCCCGGACCGCGTCCGCACACCGCCGTGGCGACCGCCACTCGCCGCGCCCGGAGCGCGTCGGCACTCCCCCGAACCGGTGATCGGTTACGCTTCGATCACGGCCGTTGCGCCGCACAGTGACGATGGAACGACGCAGGGTCGCACGATCGGAGTTCTCGATGGACGACGGCGAGAGCGGGACGTACAGCACTCCCGCACCACGCGGTGACCGCCGCTCCCCCGCGGCGCCCGGTCGTGCGGTGCCGTCGGCGCGGGAGGCGGTGGAGCGGCACGCACTCCCGCGGGACGGCGAACGGCTCGCGCCGGCCGTGCCCGTGCAGCGGAGTGCGTCGTGACGGCATCCGACCGCCCGCAGCGGCCCGCTCCCGGCGCCCCGCTCGACCCACCCCCGCCGGCCCGCGAACAGCTTCCGCTCCCCCGCCGCCGGCAACAGGCGCACCTGGAGCCGCAACTGCGCACGCCGGGCGGGGCCGGCAGCGGCACGCCGTTCGCCGCGTTCGCCGCCGACGAACCGGCTTCTCCGCAGCCGCGGTCCGCCGCCACCGAGCGGGCGGCGGCGTTCCGCGCCGCGACCCGGCGGGGACAGGCGGCGCGCGGACCCGAACGACCGCCCCGCTGACGCCGGCCCGGGCCGCCGCGCCGGAGTTCGCCGGGGACGTCGCCCCGGGACCGGACCGCCGGCACCATCACGGCGGAAGGCGCCCCGAGGATCGCCGGCGACCGCCCTCTGCCCGTGATCGCGCCACTCGACGCCTGACCGCCGACCGAGACGGCCGGCGTCCCCCAGCGCGGGAGGCCGGGAGCCGGTGTCAGGCCTGCGGGATGCGGCCCTGCGTCGACTCGACGTAGGCGCGGGCGTTGCGCCGGGCCTCGGCCAGGGAGTCGCCCCCGAACTTCTCCAGGGCGGCCTCGGCCAGCACGAGCGCGACCATCGCCTCGGCCACCACGCCGGCCGCGGGCACGGCGCACACGTCCGACCGCTGGTTGATCGCGACGGCGGGCTCACCGGTGGCGACGTCCACCGTCTGCAGCGCGCGCGGCACCGTCGAGATCGGCTTCATCGCCGCACGCACGCGGACGGGCTCGCCGTTGGTCATGCCGCCCTCGATGCCGCCCGCCCGGTTGGACAGCCGGGTGACCGGCTCGCCGGGCACCATCTCGTCGTGGGCCTCGCTGCCGCGCCGGCGCGCCGTGCGGAAGCCGTCGCCGATCTCCACGCCCTTCATCGCCTGGATGCCCATGAGGACGGCGGCGAGGCGCGCGTCGAGCCTGCGGTCGGACTGCACGTACGAGCCGAGCCCGATCGGCAGCCCGTAGGCGAGGACCTCGACCACGCCGCCGAGGGTGTCGCCCGCCTTCTGCGCCGCGTCGACCTCGGCCACCATCGCGGCCGTGGCCGCTTCGGAGAAGGCGCGCACCGGGCTGGCGTCGACCCGGTCCAGGTCGCCGGAGCCAGGGGCCTCGCCGTCGGCCGCCTCCGCGGCGCCGATCGCGACGACGTGCGAGACGATCGTGACGTCCAGCGCCTGGGCGAGGAACGCCCGCGCGACCGTGCCGAGGACCACCCGCGCCGCCGTCTCGCGTGCGCTCGCGCGCTCGAGCACCGGGCGGGCGTCGTCGAAGCCGTACTTCGTCATGCCCGCCAGGTCGGCGTGCCCGGGCCGCGGCCGGGTGAGCGGTGCGTTGCGCGCGCGTCCGGCGAGCTGCTCCGGGTCGACGGGGTCGGCGGCCATGACCGTCTCCCACTTCGGCCACTCGGTGTTGCCGATGCGCACCGCGACCGGTCCGCCCTGGGTGACGCCGTGGCGGACGCCCCCGATCACCTCGAGCTGGTCGGCCTCGAACTTCATGCGCGCGCCCCGGCCGTGACCCAGGCGGCGGCGGGCCAGCTCGGCGGCCAGCTCCTTGGTGGTGATCTCCACGCCGGCGACCATGCCCTCGAGCACGGCGACCAGCGCGGGACCGTGGGACTCCCCGGCGGTGATCCAACGCAGCACGGTGGGATTCTCTCACCCCCCTCCGCCGGCGGCGGCCGCACCCGCCAGCACCAACCAGGCCGCCACCAGCATCGACGGGCCGTGCGGCAGCGGCGAGGCGCGCGCCGCCCGCCGGGTGAGGAGACCGACGGCCCCGACTGCGGCCGACAGGGCGACCGCCAGCACCGCCGCCAGGGCGACCGCGGGCCACGCGGCCGCCGCGAGCACGGCACCGAGCGGGGCGGCGAGCTTGACGTCGCCCGCCCCCATCGCCGCCGGGGCGAGCAGGTGCACGGCGGCGTGGACGGCGGCCGCCACCGCCGCGCCCACGGCCGCGCGGAGCACGGCGCCGTGCCCGAGCGGCACCACCAGCACCAGGGCCACCGGCAGCGCGGGCAGCGTGAGCGCGTCGGGCAACCGCCGGTGCACCACGTCGACCGCGCCGGCGGCGACACCGAGCCACCCGAGCCCGAGCAGCACCGGCACCCACGCCCCGGGAAGCGCGCCCAGGGCGTGGCCGGCGCCGGTGGCGCACCACAGGACCCCGACCGCCACCTCACAGCACGGCGCCCGCACCCGGGCACCCCTGCCCAGGCGGCCCAGCAGCACACGGGCCGCCGCCCCGGCGCCGACCCCGGCCGACGCGAACAGTGCGGCCGTCACGACGATGGCGAGATGCGGGTTCATGACTCGATCCTCGGGCCCCGGGGAGGGCCGGACCGGGCCGGCCGCAGAACTGTGGACGACCGAGCCCCGATGTGCACAACCGGGGCGGGGGGCATGCCGCGCGGCGCGGGACTGTTGGTGGGATGTGATAGCCCGATCCGCGATCCGAGGAGTGCTCCCATGCCGGCCAGCTCGCCCGCCGAGTCCACCCTGCTCGACCTGTTCGCCCGGCAGGGCAACGGCATCCTCATCACGCTCAAGCGCGACGGGCGGCCGCAGTCGTCGGTGGTGAGCTACGCCTTCGACCCCGCCGAGCGCACCGTCCGCGTCTCCATCACCGACGACCGCGCGAAGACCCGCAACCTGCGCCGCGACCCGCGGGCGAGCTTCCAGGTGGTGCGGCCGGGTCTGAGCGGCTACGCCGTGGGCGAGGGCACCGCCCGGCTGTCCCCGGTGGCGGCGGACCCGCACGACGCCACCGTCGAGGCGCTGGTGGACCTCTACCGGGAGGTGCAGGGCGAGCACCCCGACTGGGACGAGTACCGCGCCGCGATGGTCGCCGACGGACGGCTGGTGCTCACGCTGCGCCTCGACCACGTCTACGGCTGGGCCGGCGCGGCGTGACCCCGGACGCCGCCGGCGCACCCGCGCGGACCGACCGGATGGCCCGTGCGGTCGTCCGGGCCGAGGTCGACCACGGCCCGGCCGAGCTGGTCGGCGACCCGGACCGGCCGCAGGGCTGGACCCTGCTCGTGTCCGGCACCGCCCAGTCCCACGTCGACCTGGACGACCCGACCCACCTGGAGTTCGAGTACGTCCGCAGGCTCGCGCACGTCGCCGACCTGGTGGCCCCCGAGGCGCACCCGCTGCGGGTGCTGCACCTCGGCGGCGGCGCGTGGACCCTCGCCCGCTACGTGGCCACCACGCGGCCCGGCTCGGTGCAGCAGGTGGTGGAGGTCGACGGCGGCCTGGTGGACCTCGTCCGGTCCCGGCTGCCCGCCGACGGCATGGGGATCGACGTGCTCGTGGGGGACGCCCGCGCGGCGCTCACCCGGGTCGCCCCGGGCTCGGTCGACCTGCTGGTGCTCGACGTGTTCGCCGGTGCCCGCACCCCGGCGCACCTCACCTCGGCTGAGTTCCTGGCGGCCGCGGCCCGGGTGCTCGCCCCGGCGGGCGTCTACGCGGCCAACGTCGCCGACGGCGGCGCGCTGCCCTTCGCCCGCACCCAGGTGGCGGCGGCGCTGGCCCGGTTCCCCGAGGTCGCGCTGGTGGCGGCCCCGGACATCCTGCGCGGGCGCCGCTTCGGCAACCTCGTGCTCGTCGCCGGGACCGAGCTCCCGGTCGCCGGGCTCACCCGGCGCGCGGCCGCCGACCCGTTCCCGGCACGGGTGCTCGCCGACGACGACGTGCGTGCCTTCGCGGGCGACGCCAAAGGTCCCGCCGACCGCGCGGCCACGCCGTCGCCGCAGCCGCCGCCCGGGTTCTTCGGCCGGCCCCGCTGATCGCTGCCAGCCGGAGATGCGCTGTCAGAACGCGCCGTTGGCCCTCGCCTGCTGCACGTTCGCCGTGTGCTCCGCGAAGGTCTCGGCGAAGCACGACGTACCGTCGGTCCGGCAGCGGACGAAGAAGTACCAGGGCCCCTGCGCAGGATCGAGCGCCGCGGCGATCGCCTCGCGGCCCGCGGCCGCGATCGGGGTGGGCGGGAGCCCCGCCGTGGCGTAGGTGTTGTACGGCCCCGGCTGCGCCCGGTCCTCGGCCGTGGTGCGCAGCGCCTGCAGGTCGAGCGGGTAGTTCACCGTGGAGTCGAGCTCGAGCCGCTGCCCGGCGCCGAGCCGGTTGTAGATCACCCTGGCGACCTTCGGCATGTCCGGGGTGATCGCTTCCTTCTCCACCAGCGACGCGATGATCAGCACCTGGTAGGGGTCGGACCCGATCGCCTGCGCGCCGGACACCAGCCCGGACGCCTCCAGCCGGGCGGCCGACGTGGCGAGCAGGCTGCGCAGCACCTCCTCGGCGGGCACCCCCGGCCGGACGTCGTAACGCCCCGGGGCCAGCAGGCCTTCCAGGCGACGGCGGGGCTCGGCCTCGGCCACGTCCTCCAGCGCCCACGCCGGCACCCCGAGCGCGGCCGGATCGGTCTCCGTCATCGCGGTGCGCAGCTCCTCGACCGCGACGCACTGCTGCGTCCCGTCGAGCGTCGCGCAGGTGGCCTGCGAGATCAGGGTGAGCACCCCGGGGGCGACGCTGCCGTCGGGCGCACGGGTGTCGTCGAGCTGGACCCCGCCGCGGATCTCCAGCTGGCCCACCCGGGCCGCCGGGTCGAGCAGCAACGCGACGGCGGACTCGCCGGACATCCGCTCGCGCAGCTGGTAGTACCCGGGCTGCACGGAGCGGATCTGCTCCTCCTCCGCGGCGGCCTCGACGAACGCGGCGGCGCCGGCCACGACACCTCGCTCGGCGAGCTCACTCCCGATCTGCGTGGTGGAGTCGCCCTCCTGCACCTGGACGATGACGCTCCCGGTACCGGTGCCGTCGTAGTCGGGCGTCGCGAAGAACGACGAGAACAGGTAGAACCCGCCGCCGATGAGCGCCCCGAGCAGGAGGACCACCGCCAGCACCACCACCGCGACGCGCCTGCGCCGACGCCGGGCCTGCGCCCGCTGGGCGGCCCGCCGGGCGGCGAGCTGCTCACGCCTGCTGGGCTGCACGTCCACGGGCCCCGGCCAAGTCATCGCACTGCCGACCCGTGCCGGGGGGCCTCGTCGCTTCCGTCCGGTTTCACAGTCGGGCAGACTAGCGGCCGCCCGATCCGGCCGCCCGCAGGGCCACTCATCCGGCGACGGGATCACCGGACGGTGCGACCGTTTCGCGCCGGCTAGCGCGGCCTGCCCGCGTCCAGCCAGCCCTGCAGGATCGCGACGGCCGCGGCCTGGTCGACCACGGCCCGCTGCTTGCGCCCCTTCACCCCGCGCTGCCGCAGCTGCTGGGTGGCGACGACGGTGGTGAGCCGCTCGTCGGACAGCTCCACGGGAACGTCGACCACGCGCTCCAGCGCCTCGGCGAACGCGCGCGCCGTCTCCGCCGCCGGGCCCTCGCGCCCCGCGAGCGTGCGCGGCAGGCCGACCACGACCCCGACCGCCTCGTGCTCGGAGACGAGCTCGGCGATCGTTCGCAGGTCGGCGCCGCCCGCGACGTCGCGGGGCACGGTGCGCAGCGGCGTGGCGAGCACGCCGTCCGGGTCCGACACGGCCACGCCGACCCGGACGGCCCCGACGTCGACGCCCAGGCGCCGTCCCCGCGCCCGGCCCAGCTCAGCCATGCAGCGCCGCGCGGAGTGCGTTCACCGCCTCCGGGATGCCGGCGGGCTGCGTGCCGCCGCCCTGGGCGAGGTCGGGCTTGCCCCCACCGCGCCCGCCGACGGCCGGGGCGAACGCCGGGATGAGCTTCCCGGCGGCCAGGCCGCGATCGCGGGCGGCGGTGGTGGTGGCGACCACGAAGGACACCTTCTCCCCGTCCGCGGAGAACAGCGCCACCACACCGGGCCGAGCCCCCAGCCGGCTGCGAACGTCCGAGGCCAGCGCCCGCAGGTCGTTGGCGCCGACCCCGTCGGGCGCGGCGACCGCCACCAGCGCGACGCCGTCGACGTCCTCCGCGGCGTCGGCGAGCGCGCCCGCCGAGGAGAGCACCGCGTCGGCGCGCACCTTCTCCAGCTCCCGCTCGGCCTGCCGCAGCCGCTCCACGACGCCGCCGATGCGCTCGGGCAGCTCTTCGGGGCGTGCCTTGAACTGCTCGGCGAGCTGGGAGACCAGCACGTGCTCCTTGGCCAGGAACCGGAACGCGTCGAGGCCGACGAGGGCCTCGACCCGGCGCACGCCGGAGCCGATCGAGGCCTCCGACAGCAGCTTCACCAGGCCGAGCTGCCCGGAGCGGTGCACGTGGGTGCCGCCGCACAGCTCGCGGGAATAGTCGCCGATCTCGACCACGCGCACCGCGTCGCCGTACTTCTCGCCGAACAGGGCGAGTGCCCCGAGCTTGCGGGCCTCCTCCTGCGAGGTGACGAACGCGCGCACCTCGTGGTCGTTCAGCAGGACGTCGTTGACCTCGTCCTCGACGTCGGCGAGCACCGACGCCGGCACGGCACCCGCGGGCGAGGTGAAGTCGAAGCGCAGCCGCCCGGGGGCGTTGAGCGACCCGGCCTGGGCGGCGGCGTCGCCGAGCGCCTTGCGCATCCCGGCGTGCACGAGGTGCGTGGCCGAGTGCGAGCGGGAGACCGCGGCACGGCGGCTGGTGTCCACCGCGGCGTGCGCCGTGGTGTCGACGCGCACCTCGCCGTCGCTGACCGTGCCGCGGTGCACGACCAGCCCGGCCACCGGCGACTGCACGTCCAAGACGGTGACGGTGAACCCGTCGCCGCGGATCCAGCCGGTGTCGGCCTGCTGGCCGCCGCCCTCGGCGTAGAACGGCGTGCGGTCGAGCACCACCTCGACGGCGCTGCCCTCGCCCGCCGCCGGCACGCCCGCGCCGTCGACGACGAGCCCGACGACCCGGGCCTCCGCGGTGAGGTCGGTGTAGCCGAGGAACGCGCTCCCACCGGCCGTGTCGAGCACCGCCCGGTAGACCGAGGCGTCGCCGTGGCCGGTCCTGCGGGCGGCCGCGTCGGCCTTCGCGCGGGCGCGCTGCTCGGCCATCAGCGTGCGGAAGCCCTGCTCGTCGACCGACAGGCCGGCCTCGGACGCCATCTCCAGGGTGAGGTCGATCGGGAAGCCGTAGGTGTCGTGCAGCTGGAACGCCTGGTCGCCCGCCAGCTGCGTGCCACCGGACTGCTTCGTGGCCGCAACGGCCGTGTCGAAGATCCGCGAGCCCGCGGTCAGCGTGGCGAGGAAGGCCTCCTCCTCGGCCCGCACCACCGCGGAGATGCGCTCGAAGTCGGTCTCCAGCTCCGGGTAGGCGGGCGCCATCGTGTCGCGGACGACCTCGGCGAACGACCCCAGCACGGGCTCGTGCACGCCGAGCAGCCGGGCCGAGCGCACGATCCGCCGCAGCAGCCTGCGCAGCACGTACCCGCGGCCCTCGTTGGACGGAGTCACACCGTCACCGATGATCATGACGCCGGACCGCGCGTGGTCGGCGATCACCCGGAAGCGGACGTCGTCGCCCGCGTCGGCGCCGTAGCGGCGGCCGGAGAACTCCTCCGCGCGGGCGATGACCGGCCGGACGAGGTCGGTCTCGTAGACGTTGTCCACGCCCTGGAGCAGGTAGGCCACCCGCTCCACGCCCATGCCGGTGTCGATGTTCTTGTGCGGCAGCGTGCCGATCGGCGGGTGGCCCTTCTTCGGGGACAGCTCACCGCGCTCGTCCTGCATGAAGACGAGGTTCCAGATCTCCAGGTACCGGTCCTCGTCGACGACCGGGCCGCCGTCGCGGCCGTGCTCCGGGCCGCGGTCGTAGTAGATCTCCGAGCACGGCCCGCCCGGGCCGGGCACGCCCATGTCCCAGTAGTTGTCCTCGCCGCCGCGGCGCTGGATGCGCTCCTCGGGCAGCCCGGCGATCCGCCGCCACAGCCCGATCGCCTCGTCGTCGTCGTTGTAGACGGTGACCCAGATCCGCTCCGGGTCGAAGCCGTAGCCGCCGGCGTCCTGGGCGCCCGTGACGAGGTTCCAGGCGTGCTCGATCGCCCCGGCCTTGAAGTAGTCGCCGAAGGAGAAGTTGCCGGCCATCTGGAAGAACGTGTTGTGCCGGGTGGTGCGCCCGACCTCGTCGATGTCGCCGGTGCGCACGCACTTCTGGATCGATGTGGCGCGCGGGTACGGCGGCGGCACGTCGCCGAGGAAGTACGGCTTGAACTGCACCATCCCCGCGTTGACGAACAGCAGGTTCGGGTCGTCGAGGATCAGCGACGCGCTGGGCACGCGCGTGTGCCCGGCGTTGGTGAAGTGGTCGGTGAAGCGGCGGGTGATCTCGTGGGTCTGCACGGTGTGCTTCCTGGACGGCGTGGTGCGGGGAGACGGGCTCGTCGAGCAGTCTCCCTCAGGGGCGGGGACGCGGAACGGCAGGGGGACGGCGCGACGGCCGTGCTAGGCCCCTGCCCGGCGCGCTCGGTTCCCCGACCGCACGACCGGCACCGGCTCGGTGAGGGCGTCGGACAGGCTCGGGACGCGCTCGCCGGTGCGGCGCTCCACGAGCTGGGAGAGCTCCCGCTCACGCTCGGTCATCCCCGCGCGCACCTCGGCGCCGAACGCCCCGAGGCCCGCGCCCAGCTCACGCAGCCCGTCAGCGATGTTGGCGCCCACCCCCGCGGGGGTCAGGCTGTGGGCGGCCTCGGTGGCCCGCCGGGTGGCGTACACCCCGACCGCGACTCCGACACCGAGCCAGAACAGCCGCCTCATCGCATGCCCTCGCTACGCTCGGGCAGCGCTTCGCGTCCAAGGCGCTGTGCCAATGATTCGCTCGCAACCTCGCTCATCGCCGCCCGCCCCGCCTGCGACCGCGCCCCGGCCGGGTGCGCAGCGAGTGGGCGCCGGCGTCCCGGCCGGCGCGGCGGGCCTTGACGGCCTTGTTCAGCCCGTAGGTGAACGCGGCGGCCCGGACGAGCGGGCCGCCGAGCGTAGCGGTGAACAGCGACGTGAGCACCGAGACGTTGCTGGTGACGGTGCGCGCGCTGGAGGTGATGCCGTCGACCCGCTCCAGCTGGGTGTTCACCTGGTGCAGGGTGGTCTGCGCGTTGTCCAGCAGCGGAGCGCTGCCCTCGTGCGCCTTGCGGATGGCGACCGTGGCCTCGTCGAGCGTGCGCCCGAGCTTCAGCAGCGGAACGGCCAGCAACAGCACGAGGACCACGAAGGCCCCCGCCGCGACCAGTGCCGCGATCTGGCCAGCCGACACGACGCCTCCTCGATTGACGCTCGACCGGAAGTTGATCGCCGACAGGCTACTCCCCGGCGCGTCAGCGGCGTCTGCGGGTCACCGCCCCGTCACCCGTTTCGTCCCTGCTCCGGTTCGGACGCGCCTGCCATGGCCGGGTCGACGAGCAGCGCGCGCAGCCGGTTGAGCGCGCGGTGCTGGGTGACGCGCACGGCGCCGGGGGTGGAGCCGACGCTCTGGGCCGTCTCCTCGGCGCTCATCCCGACCGCGATGCGCAGCACCAGCACCTCCCGCTGCCGCGGCGTGAGCTGGTGGAGCAGGTCGTCGAGGCGCTCGGCGAGCTCGCGGCCGAGCAGGCGCTGCTCGGGACCGTCGAGCACCACGGCGGTGTCCGGGATGTCGGCGACCGGGTCGGACCGGTTGCGGCCGATGGCGCGGAACGCGTCGGTGACCTTGTGCGCGGCGATGCCGTAGACGAACGCGCGGAACGACAACCCCTTGATCGTGTAGCCCGGTAGCGCGTTGACGACGGCCAGGCACACCTCCTGGGCGACGTCGTCGGCCGAACCGATGACCGTCTCCTGCCGCCCCAGGCGGGCGCGGCAGTAGCGCAGGACCAGCGGCTGGATCTCGGCGAGCAGCCGGTTGCCGGCGCCGTCGTCGCCCGTGGCCGCGGCCGCGACCAGGCGGTCGAGCGATGCCCCGGGCGGTTCGGACTCCTCGACCGCGAGCGGGTCGGTGCGGGATGCGGTGACGAGCGACTCCTGGGCCACGGCCAGGGGGGTCATCGCCGCGGCGCCCGGCTCGCGGCGGACATGCGGACGGCAAGGTGCCTGAACATCATCGGGTTCCCCTCCCCTGCACCGGCTCGGCCGGTGTGATGCGGACGCATGCCGCCTCGCCCGAGGGCGCAGCAGCATGCACTGCGGTCGTGCCCAGGGAGGTCCGGTCTTCGATGACCGCCTGTTGGTCCCCCGACGTCAGGCCGCCGACCGGGCCCCCTTTCGTTCATCCGTCCATCGCCGTGCCCCGCGATGATCGAACTTGTTCTACGTTCAAGTAGGCAGTCTGGGTGACACCCAAGTTGGAGTCAAGAGAAATTGGGCCGCAAATTCATTACTCTGTGCTCAATGCCCCCCTCGGATGAGGCTCGACAGGAGGACTCCCGGGTGCGCGCGGCACGCACGAAGCGTGAGCGCACACGCCGGGCGCTCCTCGATGCCGCCGAGGCGAGCTTCAGCTCCCGCGGGTGGGCGGAGACCCGCATGGAGGACATCGCGGCGGCCGCCGGCGTCAGCGCCGCCACGGCCTACAACCACTTCCCGTCGAAGCACCTGCTGGTCGGCCAGATCTACCGCCCGCTCGTGCGGCCGTTGCTCGCCCAGGCCGAGCGCGACATCGCGGCGGAGCGTCCGGTCGTCGCCGCGCTGTGCGACCAGGTCGAGGCGCTCGCCCGGATCAGCTCCCGCTACCGCAAGCTCACCGCGTCCTTCTACGCCGCGGTGCAGGAGTACACGATCCGGGTGGCCCGGCTGCCCGACCCGGCGGACGAGTTCGACCCGCGCATCCTCGCGCCGGTGCCGGAGCCGATCCGCCTGCTCGTGGAGCACGGGCAGCGCGACGGCCGGCTACGACCGTTCCCGTCGCCGGAGGAGGCGAGCGGCATGACGGCGAGCCTGCTGCTGCTGCGCAGCCTCAACCGGCCGGACGAGCCGCCCGACGCCACCGCCGAGGTGTTGCTGACCATGCTGTTCGGCATGCTCCGTCCCGAGCTGCTGGTCGGCTCCGGAGTCGACGGACGTCCGTTCCGGCACCTCCACGGAGACCACCCGCTCGGGTCCGGTAGCACCATCGGCACCGGCGGCGCGTAGCCGACCCCCTCGTCCGGGTGGTTCGCCACCACCAAGTGGGGGTCGTCTGCAACTGATCTTGTCAGCACTCCGGAACGCCCCTATTCCTACAGATCATGTGGAGACCCACGGTGGCGGCCGCGCTCGGCGCGGCGCTCCTGATCGCGACGGCACCCGGGGCGGCGACACCGGGGGCGGGGGCCGATCCGATCGCCGGCGAGGAACGGATCGAGGCCCGCACCGACAGCAGCACGACCAGCGTCGCGCCGGACGGGGCGCGCACGCTCACCCTGTACGCCGGCCCGGTGCAGCTGCAGCGCGGCGCCGAGTGGCAGCCCGTGGACCTCACCCTCGTCGCGGGGGCCGACGGCGTCGTGCGTCCGGTCGCGATCGCGCACGACCTCGCGCTCACCCCGACCGGGCCGGTCGTGCACTTCGCCCACGGCGGCTCCGCCGCCCTGGACCGGCCCGCCGGCCTGCCCGCACCCCGCCTCGAGGGCAACCGCGCGACCTACCCGCAGGTCCACCCCGGCTACGACCTCGTCGTCGAGGCGACCCGCGCCGGGTTCGTCGCCTCGCTGCGCCGGGTCGACCCGGCCGCGGCGCCCGTGCCCCAGCTCGTGCTGCGCCGCAGCGCCGAGGCCGCGCCCGACCCCGCCGACCGCCGTGCCCTGACCGAGACCGAGTCCGCCTTCAGCAGGGTGGTCGCCGCCGCGCCGCCCACCGAGGCCTTCCCCGTCCCGTTCGACACCACCGTGCAGACCACCGTGCGGCACACCGACCTGTCCGGGGAGCCGGACCTGCGGGTGGGCACCTACGACGGGACGGCCGTGGCCCGCAGCGTCTTGACCTGGGACCTCGGCCAGCTCGCCGGGCGGCCGGTCGCCGCCGCGGCGCTGCGGGTGCACCAGGACTGGTCGTCGTCGTGCGCCGCCCGGGCGTGGGAGGTGTGGACCTCGCCGCCCGCCGGACCCGCCACGCGCTGGGCGACGCAGCCCGCCGCCGACCGGCGCTGGGCGACGAGCACGCAGACCCTCGGCCACGGCGCCGCGTGCGCGCCGGGGTGGGCGGAGGTCGACCTCACCGAGCTCGTGCGCAGCTGGGCCGCGGCGGGCGCCACGAGCGGCACCGTGCAGCTGCGGGCGGCCGACGAGACCGACCCGCTGGGCTGGAAGCGCTTCGCGTCGGCGGAGAGTCCGCACGTGCCGCACCTGGTGATCACCCTCGGCTGACGCCCTCCGGACGCGGACCGGGGCGACTCGGCCGCGGAAAACGGGCGACTCGCGGGAGACGACCCGCGAGTCGCCCGTTCCCGCCGCGCGAGTCGGCCGCTTTCGCCCCGCGAGTCGCGCTCAGGCGCGCAGCGCGGACCGCCGGTAGCCGTACGCCGCGTAGATCACCAGCCCCAGCGCCATCCAGCCGAGGAACACCAGCCACGTCGCGGCGCCGAGGTTGACCATCAGCAGCAGGCAGAACAGCACGCCGAGCACCGGGGTGACGGGGAACAGCGGCGCGCGGAAGCTGCGGGGCAGGTCCGGCCGGGTCCGGCGCAGCACGAGCACGCCGATGTTCACCAGCCCGAACGCGAAGAGCGTGCCGATGCTCGTGGCGTTGGCGAGCTCGCCCAGCGGCACGAGCCCGGCCAGCAGGGCGATGAAGACCCCGGCGATGGCGGTGTTGGCGGCCGGCACCCGCCTGCGCGGCTCGACCCGGGCGAAGACCGCGGGGACCAGCCCGTCGCGCGCCATCGCGAAGAGGATGCGCGTCTGCCCGTAGAGCACGGTGAGCACCACGCTCGCGATCGCGATGACGGCGCCGATCGACAGCACCACGGCGGGCCACGTCCGCCCGACGGCCTCGCTGAGCACGGTCGCCAGCGCCGCGTCGGAGCCCTCGAGCGCCGGGAACGGCAGCGCCCCGACGGCGGCGAGGGCCACCGCGCAGTACAGGGCCGTGACCACCACCAACGAGATCAGGATGGCCAGCGGCAGGTCGCGCGTCGGGTTGCGCGCCTCGTCGCCCGCGGTCGAGGCGGCGTCGAAGCCGATGTAGGAGAAGAAGACCAGCGACGCCGCCGCCGTGACGCCCGCGGCCCCGAACGGGACGAACGGGGCGAGGTTGCCGGCGTCGAACGCGCTGAACGCCAGCACGCAGAAGAACACCAGCACGACGATCTTGACGAGCACCATGACGGTGTTGGCCGTGGCGCTCTCGCGCACCCCGCGCAGCAGCAGCAGCGTGGCGATCAGCACGACCGCGATGGCCGGCACGTTCACCAGCCCGCCATCGCCCGGCGGGTTCGCCAGCGCCGCGGGGATCTCCACGCCTGCCGTGGCCGCGAGGAACTCGTTGAGGTAGGCGCCCCATCCGACGGCCACCGCGGAGACCGACACGCCGTACTCGAGCATCAGGCACCAGCCGCACACCCACGCGACGAGCTCGCCCATGGTCGCGTAGGCGTAGGAGTACGACGATCCGGCGACCGGCATGGTGCCGGCCAGCTCGGCATACGACAGCGCCGAGAACAGCGCCGTGACCGCGGCGAGCACAAAGCTCAGCACCACACCCGGCCCGGCGAGGGGCACCGCCTCGCCGAGGATCACGAAGATCCCCGTGCCGAGCGTGGCGCCGATGCTCAGCGCGGTGAGCGGCACCAGGCCCATCGTGCGCCGCAGCGCGCCGCCGTCGCCGGAACCGGCCGCGGCGACGACCGCGTCCACCGGCTTCACCCGCAGGAGCTGCGGCACCACACCCGATCGTCCGACCACGCGCAGGACCCTAACCACGCGCGTCAGCGCCGCTCGCCCAGCACCTCGGCCAGTGCATGCACCGCGAACTCGAGCTCCTCGCCGGTGATCACCAGGGGCGGGGAGAGCCGGATCGTCGCACCGTGGGTGTCCTTGACGAGCACCCCGCGGCGGGCGAGCGCCTCGCTGACGTCCCGGCCGGTGCCCAGCCGCGGGTCCACGTCGATCCCGGCCCACAGCCCCACGCCCCGCACGGCCACCACGCCGCGACCGACGAGCCCGGCGAGCCGCCCGTGCAGGACGTCGCCGAGCCGGCGGGCCCTGGCGAGCATCCCGTCGGGCCCGGGGTCGGCGAGCAGCTCCAGCACCGCCCGCCCCACCGCGCACGCCAGCGGGTTGCCCCCGAACGTGCTGCCGTGCTGGCCGGGGCGCAGCACGCCGAGGACCTCGGCGTCGGCCACGACCGCCGACAGCGGGGTGATCCCGCCGCCGAGCGCCTTGCCCAGCAGGTACACGTCGGCGTCGACGCCGGCACCGCGGGTGGCGAGCACGTGCCCCGTGCGGCCGAGGCCGGACTGCACCTCGTCGGCGACGAACAGCACCCGCGCGGCGTCGCAGATCTCCCGGACGGCCGCCAGGTACCCCACCGGCGGGACGATCACCCCGGCCTCGCCCTGCACCGGCTCGAGGAGCACCGCAACGGTGTCGGGCGTGATCGCGGCCCGCAGCGCGTCGGCGTCGCCGTAGGGCACGACCTCGAAGCCCGGGGTGAACGGCCCGAAGCCGCCGCGGGCGTCGGGGTCGGTGGAGAAGCCGACGACGCTGATCGTCCGGCCGTGGAACCCGCCCGCGGCCACGACGATCCGCGCCCGGTCCGCCGGCACGCCCTTCACCTCGTAGCCCCACTTGCGGGCGACCTTCAGCCCGCTCTCGACCGCTTCGGCCCCGGTGTTCATCGGCAGCACCATCTGCTTGCCCACCAGCGCGGCCAGCTCGGAACAGAACGGCCCGATCTGGTCGCTGCCGAACGCGCGGCTGGTCAGCGTGACGCGCTCGAGCTGGCGATGCGCCGCGGCGACGAGCGCGGGGTGGCGGTGGCCGAAGTTGAGGGCGGAGTACCCGGCGAGGCAGTCGAGGTAGCGGCGGCCCTCCACGTCGGTGACCCAGGCGCCCAGTGCGTGCGCCACCACCACCGGCAGCGGGTGGTAGTTGTGCGCCGAGTGCTCATGCATCAACCGCTCGTGGTGCGCGGTTGCGGTCTCGGTGCCGACGATGTGGGTGCCGGGGACAGGGGTGCCGGGGATGTGGGTGATCGTCATGAGCGGACCTCCAACGTGCAGCACTTGGGTCCGCCGCCGCCCTTCAGCAGCTCGGACAGGTCGACCGGAACCGGGGTGAACCCGCGCTCGGCCAGCGCGGCGGCCAGGCCGGTGGCCTGCGCGGGCAGCACGACGTGCTCGCCGTCGCTCACGGCGTTGAGGCCGAGGACGGCGGCGTCGGCGGGGTCGGCGACGAGCGCGTCGGGATACCGCGCGCGCAGCACCTCCTGCGACGCGGGGGAGAACGCCTCGGGCAGCCAGGCGATCGTGGTGTCGTCGAGCACGGCGACCGCGGTGTCGAGGTGGTAGTAGCGGGGGTCGACCAGCTCCAGCGCGACGACCGGCCTGCCCAGCGCGGTCGCGGCCTCGGAGTGTGCCCGCGGGTCGGTGCGGAAGCCGGTGCCGGCGAGGATCACGGTGTCGCCCGGGGGGCCGGCGACCAGCAGGTCGCCCTCCCCCTCGTTGACGAACTCCGGCTCCACCAGCCGGCGGAACCCCGCCGTCCGGAACCACTCGAGATGGGCCGGGGCCTCGTCGGCCCGTTCCGGGTGCCGGAACCGGGCGCCGAGCACGATCCCGTCGACGACCGTGGCGCCGTTGGCGGCGTAGACCATGTCCGGCAGGCCGGGCACGGGGTCGAGCAGGTCGACGCGATGGCCGAGGTCGAGGTAGGTGCGCCGCAGCGCGTCCCACTGGGCGAGCGCGAGGTCGCGGTCGACCGGAACCTCGGGGCGCATCCAGGGGTTGATGGCGTAGGTGACGGCGAAGTGCTCGGGCGGGCACATCAGGTAGTGCCTGCGGGTGGCGGTGCGCTCGGGCGTGCGGCTGGGGCTGGGGCTGGACAGGACGCTGGTCACGGGCTCGCTCCACAGGTGGCGGGGTGGGCCGCGGCGTCGGGGCCGGGTGCTCATCACGCTAGGAACAGCCGGGGCGGCGGACAATCGCGATCCCTTGCCCGTTCACGCACGATCGTTGCGATGATCGCCCAATTGGCGGTGCAATGTTGCGTGGGTCAGTGCGGCAGCGGCGTCGCCGGGCGGCGCAGCAGCGGGGAGAGCACCAGCACCGACTTCGTCCGCGCCACGAACGGCTGCGCCCCGATCTGCTCGAGCACCTGCTCGAAATGGCGCATGTCGGCGGCGACGATCCGCAGCACCGCGTCGGCCTCCCCCGACACCGTGCTCGCGTCGACCACCTCGGGAAACCGGTCGACGGCCGCGTGGATCGTCCGCGGCGGGGTGCTGTTGCGGCAGTACAGCTCCACGTAGCCCTCCACCGCCCAGCCCAGCGCCGCCGGGTCCAGGCGCACCGTGAACCCCGTGATCGCGCCGCCGGCGCGCAGCCGGTCGACCCGCCGCTTCACCGCCGACGCCGACAACCCCACGCTCGCGCCGACCTCGGCGTAGCTGCGGCGCGCGTCGTCCACGAGCATCGCGATGATCTCCTGGTCGACCCGGTCGAGTTCCACGTGACCATCCTGCCCCGCTCCGCTCGCGCCGTGTGCTCGCTACGCAAGCTCCGCTCCCGCCGTTGCTCGCTACGCAAGCTCCGCTCCCGCCGTTGCTCGCTACGCAAGCTCCGCTCGGCGGGCAGGATGACCTTCATGTACCGCGTGGATTCCGAGGTCGGCGAGCTCCGTCAGGTGATCCTCCACCGCCCGGGCCTCGAGCTGAAGCGGCTCACCCCGGGCAGCAAGGACCGCCTGCTGTTCGACGACGTGCTCTGGGTGAGCCGCGCCCAGGCCGAGCACGACCGGTTCGCGGCGCTGCTGCGCGAGCGCGGCGTCACCGTGCACCTGTTCGGCGACCTGCTCCGCGCGACCGTCGAGATCCCGGAGGCGCGCAAGTACGTCCTCGACCGGATCTTCGACGACCGCATCTACGGGCCGCTCGCCATCGACGCGCTGCGCAACTGCTTCGACGCGATGGACGTCGGCACGCTCACCGAGCACCTGGCCGGGGGCATCACCAAGCGCGAGGTGCTCGACCGCATCCCGGAGCCCCGCTCCATCGCCTTCCACGTACTTGAGGCCGACGACTTCGTGCTCGAGCCGCTGCCCAACCACCTCTACACCCGCGACACCTCGGCCTGGATCCACGGCGGCGTCGCGATCAACAGCATGCGGAAGAAGGCGCGGATGCGCGAGACGGTGCACTACGAGGCCGTCTACCGCTGGCACCCGCTGTTCGCCGACGCGGACTACGACATCTGGTCCGACGGCGCCGTGAACGGGCCGGCCACCGCCGAGGGCGGCGACGTCCTCGTGCTCGGCGACGGCGCCCTGCTCATCGGGATGAGCGAGCGGACCACACCCCAGGGCGTGGAACGGCTGGCCAGCCGGTTGTTCGCCGGCGGCGAGGTGGACCGGATCGTCGCCCTGCGCATGCCCGAGACCCGCGCGCTGATGCACCTCGACACGGTGCTCACCCAGGTCGACCCGGAGACCTTCACCAAGTACGCGGGGCTGGGGATGCTCCCGGCGTACACGATCCGGCCCGGCGACAGCGAGAAGGAACTGCACCTCACCGACCACCGCCCCGAGGAGATGCACGCCGCGATCGCCGGCGCGCTCGGGCTGCCCGCCATCCGGGTGCTCACCCCCGAGCAGGACGTGCACGCCGCCGAGCGCGAACAGTGGGACGACGGCTGCAACACCCTCGCCGTGGCGCCCGGCGTGGTCGTCACCTACGAGCGCAACGTCACCACGAACACCCACCTGCGCCGCAACGGGATCGAGGTGCTCGACATCCCGGGCGGCGAGCTCGGCCGCGGCCGCGGCGGCCCGCGGTGCATGAGCTGCCCGGTGCAGCGCGACCGGGCGTAGCGGTCGGAAGTGCTGCCTCCGCTCCGGACGGGCGAACCACGGCGCATCCGACGAGGAGCGCAGGTACTGTCTCCGCCGTGGGTTCCGTCATGCAACTAATTCCGGTGGACTGGTCGGCGCTCGACGGCAGCCATCAGCGGGTTGCGGTGGAGGTGCTGCGGCACGGTCCGCTCCCCCGCGCCGAGCTGGCCCGCAGGCTCGGCCTGTCACCGGGTTCGCTCACGCGGCTCACCCGCCCGCTGGTCGACTCCGGGCTGCTCGTCGAGGGCACCACGGAGGTGCACCTGCGGACCGGGCGGCCCTCGCTCCCGCTCGACGTGCAACCCGCCTCGCGTCGGTTCCTCGGCATGAAGATCACCGGTGACACCTTGTTCGCCGTGGTCACCGACCTGCGGGCCACCGTCCTCGCCGAGCACACCGTGCCGCTCCCCGGCCCGGAGCCCGAGACCGTCGTCGCCACGATCGCCGAGGTCGCCGCGCTCCTGAGGGAGGACGACCGGGACGCCGTCGGGCTCGGGATCGGCATCGGCGGGCTGGTCGTGCACCACCGCGAGGTCGCGAGGGCGCACTTCCTCGGGTGGCACGAGCGCGTTGCGCTCGCCGACCTCGTGCACACCGCGACCGGGCTGCCCACCGTGGTCGACAACGACGTGCGGGCGCTCACCGCGGCCGAGCACTGGTTCGGCGCGGGACGCGGCGTCCACTCGCTGGTCGTGGTGACGATCGGCGTCGGCGTCGGCTGCGGGATCGTCGTGCACGACCGGCTGATCGAGGGCGCACACGGCGGCGGCGGGTCCATCGGGCACCGTCCGCTGCTCGGCGGAGCGGTGTGCGCGGACGGGCACCGCGGTTGTGCCCAGGGCATGATCTCGTCCGGGGCGATCGCGGGCGCCGTCACGCAGGCGCTCGGCAGGCCGGTCGGCTACGCGGAGGCGCTCGAGCTCGCCGGGGCCGGGCAGCCCGCGGCCCGGCGGGTGGTCGACGACGCGGGCCGGGCGCTCGGGGTGCTGGTCGCCGACATCGCCAACCTCGTCGACCCCGAGCTGGTGATCCTCACCGGGGACGGCATCGACCTGGTCGCGGTCGCCCGCGCCGCGCTCGACGATGCCCTCGAGGAGCACCGCTCCGAGGCGCTGGCCCCCACCCGGATCGACGTCCGGCCGTTCCCGTTCACGGAGTGGGCCCGGGGCGCCGCGGCGGTCGCGATCCGGGCCCACGTACTCGGGGACGCGTTCACCCCTGCGTGAACAGGGCGTTGACCTCGGCGTTGGCCTCGGTGAACGATGCCGGGTCGGCCTGGCAGGCCATCACCCGCTCCATCGCCGTCCCCATGATCGCGTCGATCTCGCCGGCGTGCAGCGTGGCAGGGTAGGGGAAGGTCGTACCCTCCCGGAAGTTGCGGGTGAACGGGGTGATGGCGAGCCCGGACTCGCCGATCGCCGCCTCCGCGGTCTCGACCGTGCTCTCGATCGCGGGGACGACCACCCCGCCCTGCGCCACCACCGACTGGCACTCCTCCGACGCGAGGTAGCGCACCCACTGCCAGGCCGCACCCTTGTTGTCCGAGCCCGCCGCGATGGAGTCGGCGAGGGAGTTGGTCATCGAGGCGCGCTCGCCGGCGGGCCCGATCGGCATGGGCGCCGTGGCCAGCTCGGTCCCACCGAGCCCGGCGAAGTTGCTGATCTGCCAGGACCCTTCGGTGGCCATGGCGATCGTGCCCGACTGCAGCAGCTGCGACGTCTGCCCGCCCACCGTCAGCTCCAGGCGCGGCATGTAGCCCTTCTCGATCAGGCCGCGCCACCAGGCGGTCGTGTCCTGGAATCGGGGGTCGTCGTAGTTGAATCGGGTGCCCCACGGCGCCTTGTCGGTGTGTCGCCACCCGAGCGTCGCGGCGTAGTTGGCCCAGTCGGACTGGCCCGCACCGGACGGGTTCTTGTTCAACCCGAGTCCGTAGGTGGCGACGTTGGCGGGGTCGAAGCCCGGCTCGTCGCCGCGCACCCCGTTGGCGTCGACGCTCAGCCGCGCGATGACGTCCTCGTAGGTGCCCCCGTCCTCGGGGTTCCAGGTGAGGTTCTGCATCTGCTCGGCCGAGATGCCCGCCGCCTCGGCCATCTCGACGTTGTAGAAGGCGCCGATCGTGTCGAAGTCCTTGGGCAGCCCGTAGCGCTGCCCGTCGGGCCCGATCCACAGCTCCGCGGTGCCCGGCACGTACTGGGCCAGGTCCGGTCCGTCGCGCGCCACGAGCTGGTCGATCGGTTCGATCAGCCCGCGCGTGATGAAGTCGCCGGTCTTGGACGTGTGGTTGACGAACACGTCCGGCGCCGCGTCGGCGACGAACGCGGTGAGCAGCCTGCCCCAGTAGTCGTCCCAGCCGAGCTGCTCGGTGCTGATGTCGATGTCGGGGTGCGTGGCCTCGAAGTCGGTGGCGCACTGCTGGTAGGCGGGCAGCTGGGCGGAGTCCCACATCCAGTAGGTGACCTCACCGGTCTCGTCCCACCCGCCCGCGGTGGCAGTGACGTCCCCGCCGCCGCATACCGGGACGAGCGCGACGGCGAGACAGGCGGCGGCGGCGACGGTCACGCGGCGGACGAGCGGACGGCGTCGAGTTGGTGACATCACTTGATCCCCGAGAAGCCGATGGAGTCGACGATCTTGCGACCGAAGGCGATGAACAGCAGGAGCACCGGGATCGCGGCGATCAGCGTGGCCGCCATCAGCCCCGGCCAGTCCGGGTTGCCCTGTGGGGTCTGGGCCCGGAACACCCCGAGCGCGACGGTCAGCGTGCGGACGCTGCGCTCGCCGGCCACCAGGAGCGGCCAGAAGTACTCGTTCCACGCCTGGACGTACTGCAGCAGCGCAAGCGTGGTGATCGGGCCCCAGCTCATCGGCACGATGATCCGGAAGAAGGTGCGGATGTGGCCCGCGCCGTCCAGCCGGGCCGCCTCCTCGATCTCGTGGGAGATGTTGAGGAAGAACTGGCGGAGGAAGAACACGGCGAACGGCGTCATGAAGAAGAACGGCAGCACGATCGCGGCGTAGGTGTTGAGGATCCCGAGGTCGCGCATCAGCAGGAAGTTCGGCATCTGCGTGAAGATCGGCGGCACCATGAGCGCGACGAGGACGACGAAGAAGACCACGTCCCGCCCGGGCCACCGCATCCGGGCGAACGCGTAGGCGGCCATCGCCCCGAAGAACACCTGCCCGAGCGTGATCAGTCCGGCCACCAGCACCGAGTTGCGCAGGTAGACCCAGAAGTCCACGGACGCCCCCGTGCCGCCCTCGGCCTGCGCCTCGGCGACCGTGGCCAGGCCGAGCACGCGCCGGAACGCGCCCCAGGTGAAGTCCACCGGCAGCCACGAGGTGCCCGCCGTCGCGAGCGTCGTGCCGTTGGACAGCGCGGTGCGCAGCATCCAGTAGAACGGGAACAGCGTGATCCCGACGATCACCAGCAGGCAGGCCCATGCGAGCATCGGGCCCGGGGAGAAGCGGCCGGCCTCGCGGGCGGGAGCGGTCATGTCGACGGTGGTCATGGCAGGGCGCTCCTCAGGGTCCGATCAGGAAAGGTCCGACTCGTTCGCCCGCATCAGCCGCAGCTGCACGAAGGCGATGACGGCCAGGATCACGAGCAGGACCACCGACACCGCGCAGGCGTAGCCGTAGTCGAGGCGCTGGAAGGCGAGGTCGAAGATGTAGTACTGGATCACCCGCGAGGCGTCGCCCGGCTTGCCCTGGGTGGTGACCGCGACGGTGTCGAACACCTGGAACGAGCCGACGATCGTGATCACGAGCACGAGGGCGAGCACCGGGCGCAGCAGCGGCAGGGTGATGCGCCGGAACATCTGGAACTCGCCGGCCCCGTCGACCTTGGCCGCCTCGTAGAGGATCTTCGGGATCATCACCAGCCCGGCGAAGATCAGCAACGCGGTGTAGCCGAGGTGGCGCCAGGTGTTGACGAACGCGATCGTCGGGATCGCCCAGGTCTCGCTGCCGAAGAACGCCACCGGGTCGAGCCCGATCGCGGCCAGCACCTGGTTCACGACCCCGATCTGCGCGTCGAGCATCCAGAACCACAGCAGCGCGACGACGACGTTCGCGACGAGGTAGGGCATCAGCACCAGGCCGCGGATGACGACGGAGCGCGTGAGCCGGTGCAGCAGCACCGCGAGGCCCAGCGCGAAGACGGTCTGGAAGCCGATGTTCAGCGCGACGTACTCGACCGTGACCAGCATGGCGTTCCAGAACGTCTCGTCCGCCAGCAACCGCTGGTAGTTGGCGAACCCGACGAAGGAGCTCTCGGCGAAGAAGCTGTAGTCGGTGAGGCTCAGCCAGAGCCCGCGCAGCGACGGCCAGAAGTAGAACAGGGCGAACCCGAACAGCGTCGGGGCGAGGAACCCCAACGCCACCCAGGTGTCGCGGGTGACCCTTCGGCGCGGCACCGCGGTCGGCGCGCTGCTCGCGGTGGCGGCCGTTGCGCGGACGGTGGTGGTGGTCATCGGATGTCGTCACTCAGCGCGTCCGCACTGAGCGCGTCCGTCGCCGTCGCCCGCAGCAGCAGGAGCTGCTCGGGGTGCAGGGCGGGCGCGCGCACCCCGGCCTCGGCGAGCACCCGGCCGGGCACGACGACCCCGTCGGCGAGCCATGCGGGCGGCGTCGCGTGGCGCGTCGCCGGCGCGTCGCCCGGTGCCTGTGCCGTCACGCGGTAGCGCCGGTCCGGGTCGAGGCCGGGCAACCGCAGCGCCCCGGGCACCGCCGCCAACGGTGTGGCGAGCTGGACCAGTGCGAACAGCGCGGCGGCGCCGTCGGCGGCCACCGCGCCGTGCAGCGCGAACGACGGGTCGTGCTGCTCGGCCCGCACCATGGTGCCGGTGTGCAGCAGGCCGCGGACCTCCTTGTAGAGCTGCACCCAGTCGGCGAGGTCCTTGCGCTCCTCGTCGGTGGCGTCGGCGATGTTCCACTCGATGCCGAACGAGCCGAACAGCGCGGTGCCGGCCCGGAACCCGAGCGCGTGCGTGCGGTGCGTGGTGTGCGAGCGCGGGGCGCCGACGTGCGAGCCGACGAGCTCGGGCGGCAGCAGCTGCGCGGTCCAGCGCTGGATCTGCTGGCGCTCCAACGGGTCGATGACGTCGCTGCCCCACACGCGGTCGGTGCGCTCGAGGATCTCGAGGTCGACGCGCAGGCCGCCCGAGCTGCACGACTCGATCTCGACACCGGGGTGCCTGCGGCGCAGCTCGTCGAGCAGCCGGTACACCGCGCGCGTCTGGGCGTGCACCCCGGGCGTGCCCAGCGGGCCGTGCCCCGCGTCGAGAAGGTCGCGGTTGTGGTCCCACTTGAGGTAGGCGATCGCGTACTCGGTGAGCAGCGCGTCGAGCCGTTCCAGGATGTAGGCGTAGGCCTCGGGGTGGGCGAGGTCGAGCACCTGCTGGTTGCGGGAGGTGATCGGCATGCGGCTGCCGGTGGCGAGGATCCACTCGGGGTGGGCGCGGGCGAGATCGGAGTCGGGGTTCACCATCTCCGGCTCCACCCACAGCCCGAACTCCATGCCCAGGGCGCGCACCTCGTCGATCAGCGGGTGCAGCCCGCGCGACCACACGTCGGGGTCGACGTACCAGTCCCCGAGCCCGGCGTGGTCGCCCCGCCGCTGGCGGAACCACCCGTCGTCGAGGACGTAGCGCTCGACCCCGATCTCCGCGCCGAGGCGGGCGAGCTCGACGAGGCGGTCGAGGTCGTGGTCGAAGTAGACCGCCTCCCACGTGTTCAGCACGACCGGGCGTGGCAGGCGCGGGTGGTGGGGCCGCGACCGCAGGTGGGTGTGGAAGCGCTCCGCGATGCCGTCGAGGCCGGTGCCGTGCGCCGCGTACACCCAGGGACCGGCGTAGGACTCCCCCGCTCGGAGGGAGACCTCACCCGGCAGCAGCAGCTCGCCGCCGCCGAGCAGGGCCGCGCCGGACGACACCCGCTCTGCGTAGGTGACGTGGTTGCCGCTCCAGGCCACGTGCACGGCCCACACCTCGCCCGAGCGGGTGCCGAAGCCCGCGGTGCCCGCGGCGAGGATCAGCGGCGCGTCGGGGCCGGTGCGGCCGCGCCGGTTCTCCCGGGAATGCACGCCCACGACGAACGGCAGGCGCTGTGGCGACCGCTCGCGGCCCCAACGCCCGGCCAGGTCGAACACCTCGGTGGCCACGGCGGGCACCGGCAGTGCCAGCGCGAGTGCGTCGACCACGAACGGGACCTCGGCGGGGGCCGCCGCCGTGACCGTGGCCCGCTGCCGCAGCAGCCCGGACGGCAGCAGCTCGATCTCCAGGCGCAGCTCCAGCCCCGCGTCGGCGTCGCGGCCCGTGGCGTCGACGAGGCCGCCGCCGTCGGCGGAACGCTCGACCTCCAGCGCGGTGAGTACGAAGCGCGGGGACCAGGCCTGCCCGGCCCGCTGGCCGGCGAGACCGGGCCTGCCGTTCCACCCGTCGGCGTGCTCGGGCAGCACGCCGACGCGGGGCACCTCGTCCGGGTCGTTCGGGGCCGTGGCGGGGACCGCCGCCGCGGCCAGCCCGGCGCGGTCGCCGTCGGTCAGCTCACCGAGGTCGGCACCCCAGTGCAGCACTGCGGGGAGGCGGTGGCCGCCCGTCGTGAGGACGAGGCTCACGCCCGCGGCCCGCAGGTGCAGGGGGCTCTCGGAGAAGGAGGACATGGGGGCTCCGGTTCACGTCGTCGTGGTCGCCGCCGTGGGTCGGCAGTGACTCAGGTCTCGGCCGCTTAAGTTCTACGGCAGAAGTTATTCCGGGTCAATGGTCTCTTCCGAGGCGCTTCGGCGGCGCGCGACCACGCCGGGGGTTTCGCGGTGGAACGCGGATTACGCCCGGGAGCCCACCGACTCGACGAGTCGCTCGAGCACGGCCACGAACGTCCGGCGCTCCGCGGGGGTGAACCCGGCCAGCAGGTCGGCCTCGACCGCCCGGATGCCCGTCCGGCAGGACGCGACGGCGGCACGGCCGGCGGCGGTGAGCGCGACGACACGGTTGCGGCGGTCGGCGGGGTCCGGAGTCCGCGCCAGCAGCGCCCGGGCCTCGAGTCGGTCGAGGATCGGGATGAGCCGCGTCTTGTCCCGCCCGACCGTCGCGGCGAGCTCGGATTGTGTCGGGGCCGGGCCGTGCTCGAGCGCGCCGAGCACGGCGTAGTCCCACATCTCGAGGCCGTGGGCCCGGAGCACGGGCGTCTCCGCCTCGATCATCGCGCGGCCGAGCCGCGCGAAGGACGCGCCGAGGTCGTACTGCTGCCCGGTCATGCGCGGACGATAGCGCTCGACAAATAGTAAACGGCGGTAGACGATCTGCGCATGCAGATGATTCTGGAGCTCCACCGCCGCGTCGTCACCGCCGTCGGACCGATCGTGGGTCGCGTGCGCCCGCCGGACCTGGCCAGGCCCACCCCCTGCGCCGACTGGGACGTGCGCGCCCTGCTCGAGCACATGATCGGCCAGGACCACGGGTTCGCGGCCGCCATCGGTACCGACGTGGGACGGGAGGCCTTCGCGCCGCGCCCGGTCGGCAGCGACCCGGCCGCGGCGCACGCCGCCGGCGCGGCCGCCGTCGTCGCCGCCTTCGCCGCCGCGGACCCGGATCGCCCCGTGCTGCTTGCGGAGTTCGGTGCCCGGTTCCCGCTCGCCGACGTCGCCGGCTTCCACCTCGTCGACACGCTTGTGCACGGCTGGGACGTGGGCGTGGCACTCGGCGCGCCGGTCGAGTTCGACGACGATCTCGTCGCGGCCGCCCTGCGCGTGGCCGAGCAGGTGCCCGCGGACGCGGCCCGGGAGGCGCCGGGTGCGCCGTTCGCCCCGCCCGTCCCGCTGCGGGAGGCCGGGTCGTGGGAGCGGACGCTCGCCCTGCTCGGGCGCGACCCGGCCTGGCGCCCCTGACCCACCCGCTCCCACACCCCGTATCCGCCGACGCACCCCGCCGACGGGTCGCCCGAGCCCACCCGGGGAGCGCGAGCCCCGACGAGGTGCCTGAGCCGCGAACGGGCGCCCGGTGTTCAGCCCTGGCCGCGGACCGCCCGCCGCAGCTTCGGCAGGCGCTCGGACAGCGTCCGCTCGGCCCCGCGCGCAGTGGGCCGGTAGTAGTCGCGGCCCACCAGCGCGTCCGGCGGGTACTGCTGGGTCAGAACCCCGTCGGGGCTGTCGTGCGGGTACCGGTAGCCGACCGCGTTGCCCAGCTTCTGCGCCCCGGCGTAGTGCCCGTCGCGCAGGTGCGGCGGCACGGCGCCCGTGGCACCCGCACGCACGTCGGCCATCGCCGCGTCGATCCCGGCGATCACCGCGTTGGACTTGGGTGCCGTCGCCAGGTGCACCGTGGCCTGGGCCAGCGCGATCCGGCACTCCGGCAGCCCGACCAGCTGCACCACCTGCGCCGCGGCCACCGCCGCCTGCAGGGCCGTGGGGTCGGCGAGGCCGATGTCCTCGCTCGCGTGCACCATCAGCCGGCGGGCGATGAACCGCGGGTCCTCCCCCGCCACGAGCATCCGGGCCAGGTAGTGCAGCGCGGCGTCCGGGTCGGAGCCGCGGATGGACTTGATGAACGCGCTGATGACGTCGTAGTGCTGGTCGCCCTGCCGGTCGTAGCGCACCGTCGCCTCGGTGACCGCCCGCTCCACGGCCGCCACGTCGATGCGCGTGGCACCGGTGCCGACCACCCCGTCCGCCGCGGCCTCGAGCGCGGTGAGGGCCCGGCGCGCGTCCCCGCCCGCGAGCCGCACGAGTGCGTCCTCGGCGTCGGGCGCGAGCTCCACGGCGGCGCCGAGGCCGCGCGGGTCGGCCACCGCGCGGCGCAGCAGCTCGCGCACGTCGTCGTCGGTCAGCGACTTCAGCTGCAGCACCAGCGACCGCGACAGCAGCGGCGACACCACCGAGAACGACGGGTTCTCCGTGGTCGCGGCCACGAGCAGAACGAGGCGGTCCTCCACGGCCCCGAGCAGGGCGTCCTGCTGGGTCTTGGAGAACCGGTGCACCTCGTCGATGAACAGGACCGTCTGCTGGTCCATCCGGTCCCGGCGCCGACGGGCGTCGTCGATGACCGCGCGCAGCTCCTTCACGCCCGACGACAGCGCCGACAGCGCCACGAAGTGCCGGTGACCGACGCCGGCGAGCAGCCGCGCGATCGTCGTCTTCCCGGTGCCGGGCGGCCCGTAGAGCAGCACGGATGCCGCCGCGCCGCCCTCGACCAGCCGCCGCAGCGGGGCGCCCGGGCGCAGCAGGTGGGCCTGCCCGACCACCTCGTCCAGCGTGCGCGGCCGCATCCGCACGGCCAGCGGGGCAGTGGCCGACGGGCGCTCACCTTCCGCGGCGGGCGGCGGCTCGTCGACGTCGAACAGTCCGTCGGGCTCCATGACCGACCAGCCTGCCAAACCCGTGCGTCAGCGCTCCAACTCGGCCGCCAGGCTCATGGTGCTGACCGCCGGGTTCTCGTGGTGGCGCAGCTCCGCGTAGGTGACGACGGCGGCCGCGAGGAACACGAGCGTCGGCGGCAGGGTGAGCACGGTGTACGCCACTGCACCCGCGAACGACTGCGGTCCGTCGGGCAGCAGCACAAGGATCACCACGAGCAGGTAGCCGAAGGCGGCCCCCTTGAGCAGCAGCAGCCGGGCCGCCGTGGGCCACAGGGCCACGTTGACCAGCGCGAACGCGCGCCGGATGCCCGCCCGCTCCACGACGACCACACCGGCGAACGCGCCGACGAACACGAGGCTCGCGTAGATCCCGCCGATCCCGGTGACCGCGGCGGCGACCCCCACGACGAGCGCGACGGCGGTCGAGCCGAGGATCGACAGCGCCCGGGTGGCGACGGCGCGCACCAGGGCATCGACCGCGACGCCCCGGCCGGCCGCCTGCCGGATCGCCATGTGGACCGCCGCCGCCTGCGCGAGCACCCACGCCGCCGAGCAGAGCAGCATCGCGGGCACGACCACCACCGGGGTCGCCGCGGCCGCCGGCCCCGCCGTGACGACCGCGCCGAACAGCAGCACCGGCACGAGCGCCACCAGCTGGACGACCACCAGCGCCGGACCACTCCGCGCGAGCACGCCGAACAGCCGGCCGAACCACTGCCGGAACCCGGTCGGAACGAGGGGATCGACGGCCGTCGCAAGATCGGGTGACGCCACGGCCGGGAACCCTAACGGAGCACCCGGCGGCCGCGTGGCGCGGAACTGTCGGCGCGGAACCGTCGGTGCACCGTGCGACGATGACGGCGTCTGCGGAAAGGAGACGGCGATGACCGTGTCGTGGCCGAACCACCTGCTCACGCTCGAGGAGTGGGAGGCGCTACCGGAGGATTCGGCGATCCGGCTCGAGATCGGAGAAGGGGTCCTCGTCATGTCTCCCCGCCCCGTCTTCCGGCACCAGAGGGCAGGGATGCGACTCGGGTACCGGTTCGACGAGCAACTACCTTCGGAACTCGCAGCCGTGACCGAGGTCGAGGTCGTCATCGCCGAGGCGCCGCTCACGATCCGGGTGCCCGATGTGATCGTGACTCGGGCGGACCTGTTCGACGACGACCCCGCCCGCTGCTCGGCGGCCGACGTCCTGCTCGCGGTCGAGATCCTGTCCGATGGCAGCCGCAAGATCGATCGGGTTCTGAAGTTCGCCGAGTACGCCGAGGCCGGCATCCCGCATTACTGGATCGTCGACCTCGACGAGCCCGCCACCCTGCTCGCCCACGTCCTCGTCGACGAGGCGTACGAGCTGTCGGGTGAGCACACCGGGCGGGCGACCCTCGAGGTCGCAGGCCACCTCGTCGCCGTGGACCTCGATGCGCTGACCCGCCGCTGAGGCCCCGCTGACTCGCTTCTCACGATCCGGGAAACGGGTTCCGTATCGCAGGACGCGCACGGCAGACTCCTCGCATCGGCGCCGCCGCAACCGAGCGGCGCCGCCCCGCTCGCCCTGTCGACCCAGGACGACGACGCGCCGGCGCCACACCGTGCCGGCCCGTCCCCGGAACGACCCTGCGAGAGGTGTCCCGTGACCGTCACCGTCCCCCTGTCCACCCGGCTGCGCGAGGTCCGCGGGTCGGCGATCCGCGACCTGCTCGCGCTCACCGCGCGCGAGGACGTCATCTCCCTCGCGGGCGGGCTGCCCGCCACCGACCTGCTCCCCCACGAGCGGATCGCCACCGCCACCTCCGCCGCACTGCGCGACCCGAACAGCGTGCAGTACGGCGAGACGGCCGGGCTCCGCGGGCTCCGGGAGGTCGTCGCCGCGCTGGAGGCCGAGCGCGTCGGCCGCCCCGTCGCCGCCGACGACGTCCTGGTCACCAGCGGTTCCCAGCAGGCACTGGACCTCCTCGCCCGTGCCGTCCTGGACCCCGGTGACGCCGTGGTCGTCGAGGACCCGGTGTACGTCGGGGCGCTGCAGGTGTTCCAGGCCGCGGGCGCCGCGGTGCACGGCATCCCGATGGACACCGACGGCATGGACGTCGACGCCCTGGCCGCGCGGCTCGCGGCGGGGCTGCGCCCGCGGCTCGTGCACACCGTCAGCACCTTCCAGAACCCGCGGGGCGCGACGCTCGCCCCGGCCCGGCGCGCGCAGCTGGCCGCGCTCGCCGGCCGGTACGGCTTCCTCGTGGTCGAGGACGACCCCTACGGGCTGATCGGGTTCGCCGGCCCACCGCCCCCGCCGGTCGCGGCGCACGGCGACCGGGTGGTCCGGCTCGGCAGCGCCTCGAAGGTCCTCGCACCCGCCCTGCGGGTGGGCTGGCTGGTCGGGCCGGGCGACCTGCGCGCGGGTGTGGAGCGCCTCAAGCAGTGCACGGACCTGTGCGCGTCCACGCTGACCCAGACCGTCGCGGCCGACCTGTTCGCCGACACCGCGTGGTTCGACGCCCACCTACACCGGCTGCGCACCGCGCTGCGGGACCGGGCGGCGGCCGTCACCGCGGCCGTCCGGGAGGCGTTCGGCGACGCCGTCGACTGTTCCGAGCCCGAGGGCGGGATGTTCTGCTGGCTGGAATTCACCGACGGCACCCGGACCGGGGAGCTGCTGCCGCGGGCACTGCGGCACGGGGTCGGGTTCGTCCCGGGCGCGGCGTTCGCCGTCGGACGGCCGCTGGATACCGCCGCGCGCCTGAGCTTCGCCACGAACCCCGAGGCGGCACTGCGCGAAGGTGTGCACCGACTCGCCGCGGCCTGGTGTGAGGCACCCGTCGCTGCGTCGTAGGGTCGGGCCGTGCGGCAGATCCTGGAACTGCTGGAGCGCGACGCCCAGCTCTCCCACGACACCATCGCGACGATGACCGGCCTCCCGGTCGCCGAGGTCAGCGAGGCGATCGCGACCTGGGAGGCGGCCGGGGTGATCCGCCGCTACAAGGCGGTGGTCGACTGGGACCGGGTCACCGACGACCCGAGCCTCGAGGAGGTCACGGCGTTCATCGACGTGTCGCTCTCACCCGCCCGCGGAGTCGGCTTCGACGACGTCGCCGAGCGCATCGCGCGGTTCGCCGAGGTGCGCAGCGTCCACCTGGTCTCCGGCACCCATGACCTGCGCTGCACGGTCATCGGGCGCAGCATCCGGGCGGTGTCGGACTTCGTCTCGCAGAAGCTGTCGACGATCGACCGCGTGCAGGCCACGGCCACGCACTTCGTGCTCAAGACCTACAAGCGTGACGGCGACACGTTCATCGACCCCGAGCCCGACCACCGGCTGCCGGTGACCCCATGAGGATGGCACGGTGAAGGAGCTCAACACCGTCATCGCCGAGTGCCCGCCGTCGGGCATCCGGCGGTTCTTCGACATCGCCGCGGAGATGGACGACGTCATCTCCCTCGGTGTCGGCGAGCCCGACTTCGTCACGCCGTGGCGGATCCGCGAGGCCGGCATCTACGCGCTGGAGCACGGCTACACCACCTACACCTCCAACGCCGGGCTGCCGCGGCTGCGGGAGCTGATCTGCGCCGACCTGGCCGCCCGCTACGGCGCCACGTACGACCCGGGCACCGAGTGCGTGATCACCACCGGGGTGTCGGAGGGGCTCGACCTCGCCCTGCGGGTGCTGCTGAACCCCGGCGACGAGGTGATCGTCCCCGAGCCCTGCTACGTCGCCTACGAGCCGTGCGTGTCGTTCGCCGGCGGCACCCCGGTCCGGGTGCCCACGCAGTGGGAGGACGGGTTCGCCGTCGACCCCGACGTCGTGGCCGCCGCGATCACCCCCCGCACCAAGGCGATCCTCATCGGCTCGCCCGCCAACCCGACGGGCGCCGTGCAGCCGCGCGCCGCGCTCGAGGGCCTCGTCCGGCTGGCCGACCAGCACGACCTGTACCTCGTCTCCGACGAGATCTACGACCGGCTCACCTACACCGGCTCGCACACCAGCCTCGGCTCGCTTCCCGGCGCCCGGGACCGCACCGTCGTGCTCGGCGGGTTCTCCAAGGCGCACGCGATGACCGGGTGGCGGGTCGGCTGGATCTGCGCGCCGGAGCCCATCACCGCGCTCGCGGTGCGCGTGCACCAGTACACGATGCTGTGCGCCCCGCACGTGTCGCAGCTCGCGGCCGTGGAGGCGCTGTCCGGGCCGGACGACGACGTGGACGCGATGGTCGCCGACTACGACCGGCGCCGACGGGTGTTCGTGAAGGGGCTGCGCGAGATCGGGCTCGACTGCCCGGAGCCCGGTGGCGCGTTCTACGCGTTCCCGTCGATCCGCTCGTCGGGGCTGGACTCGGAGACGTTCGCCGAGCGGCTGCTGCAGGCCGAGCGGGTCGCCGTGGTGCCGGGCAACGTGTTCGGCCCGTCCGGCGAGGGGCACGTGCGCTGCTCCTACGCCACTGCGCTGCCGCTGTTGGAGGAGGCGCTGGTGCGCATCGACCGGTTCCTGCGGGGCCTGCGCGCGGACGTCCGGTAGTCGGACGCCCACGCATCGTGGAAGTTTGCGCCGGGTTCACAGCGCGGCAAAGCGGGTGGGCCAGGCTCGGGGACATGGGCACCTGCCCCCTCTGTTCCCTCGCCCGCACTCCCGCCGACGCGCACGGCCTCGCCTGGAGCAGTCAGCACGAGGTGGACGGCTCGGTGACGTGGATCTGCCCGACGTGCACCCGCGCAGCTGTGGCGGATCGAGGCGCAGCTCGCCGTGGCCTCGACCGACGCCCCGGCGCCGCCGACCCCGCTGCGCCCCGCCGCCTGACCGTCCACCCGCGAGTCGGCACGAAGTGGCGGGCGAGTCGGCACGAAGTGGTGCACGAGTTGCGCACATCCGGCAGCGCGGCTCGCGGCCGAGGTCAGCCGACCGCGCCGCGGAGCTCCGTCACCAGTCCCTGGACGATCACCGGGCCGAGGTCGCGCCCGCGGCGCACCAACCACGGCACGCCTTTCGCCACGAGCCACGCCGCCCGGTGCGCCGCCGTCACCTCGCGCCCGCCCCCGCACGTGAGTCTCACCGGGTGCGGCACCGCGAACCTCGCCTCGGCGAGCAGGTCGGCGAACGCCGCGGCGAGGAGCCGGTGCCCGCGCTCGGACGGGTGCAGCCGGTCGACCGCCCACGCCGCCGGGTCGTACCCGCCCGGCAACCGGTCCAGGTCCAGCACGGAGATCCCGGCCGGGTCGGTGGCCGCCACCGCATCGGTCGCCGCGTTGAGCGCCGTGATGCGCCGCTGCAGGGCCCGCCGCAGCGGGCCGGGCAGCCGGAACACCCGCGTGTGGTCGTGGAAGCGCAGCATCAGCACGTGCACGCCGCGGGTGCACAGCGCGTGCACGGCCGCCGCGCAGTCGATCTCCAGCGCGACGGGGTCGAAGTCGGAGCGCAGCGTGTCGTTCATGCCGACGCACAGCACCGCGACGTCCGGGCCGGCCGCGAGCGCCGCCGGCAGCTGGGACCTGCGCACGTCGGCCGTCCTGGCGCCGCTCACCGCGGTGTTGACCAGCGTGCCGGCGCCGAGGGCGGCCCGCAGCAGCACGGGGAACCCGCGCCAGCCGCCGCCGGGCAGCGGGTCGCCGAGCCCGACGGGCGTGGAGTCGCCCAGCGTGACGAGGGTGCGGACCGGACGGGGCGCGGAGGGAACGGTGGGTGCGAGCAGGGGCTGCACTGTCACCCCGCCACGATCACCTGCGTCGGCTCCTCCGCGGTGTGCGACGGGTGACGGGGCGTGGGCAGCTCGGGGAACGATCGGTGCCCTGACCAGCGGCTGCGGCAAGAGCCCGCGGTGGGAGGTGGAGTGCGACACCGGGGCCGCCGCCGGCGACGGGTCTCATCGCTACCGCGAGATACCCCTCCCTGCACCCCAACGACGACAACCGCACTCTCACGACGATCACCACCGCGATGATCGCCGCGAGATGCCCCTCGCCGTCCTCGCGACAGCAGGAACGGAGGTTTCACGACGATCACGAGCGTTGCGGTCGTGGCCGGCGGCTACGCCACCGACCGGAACGCCGGGTAGACCGGCAGGGTGCCGGGGGCGTCCGGGAACCGCTCGCCCAGGGCTGCGGCGACCGCCTCGCCGAGCTCGGCGGTGGCGGGCAGCCCGCCGTCGGCCGCCGCGGTGGCCATCTCCCGCCAGTAGTGGCCGAGCGCGGTGCTGATCCGAGGGGACCGCGTGGCGTCCGGGCCGACCGGCATGTCGCGCACCCGGATCCGGGGCAGCAACCACCAGGTGCACAGCCACACCCACAGCAGCTGGGCGTGGAGCAGCCGGTGTTCGAGCCGGTCCGGGTCGTCCAGGTCCGGCCACACGGCGGCGATCTCGTTGCGCCAGGCCTCGAGCATCGCGGCGGCCATCCCCTGCGGCAGCGAGAAGCTGGCCTCGCACCCCGGGAAGGGCACCCGGAAGTAGGCGGCGTCGAGGGCGATGTCGCGGAAGCAGCCCCACTCGAAGTCGACGAACCGCACCCCGCGGCTGGTGACGAGGTTGTTGTCGGGGCAGGTGTCGGACGGGCTGAACGCGCGGTACCGGGTGCCGCCGAGCAGCCGGGCGGTCTCGTGGGCCTCCAGGACGGCCGCGGGGGGCACCGTGACACCGAGGTCCTGCGCGAGCAGCCCGGGCACCTTGGCCAGCGCGACCCGCGCCTCCTCGGCCATCGGGTCGCGCCACGCCCGCTCTCCCAGCCGCCGCAGCAGGGCACCGAAGTCGTTCTCCCGGCCCGCCGTTGCAGCCTGCATCCGCCCGAGCGCGCGCGCCCAGCTGAGCAGGCAGCGCTGGGCTGCGGCCGGGTCGGGTCCGAACAGCTTGTCGGCCAGGGTGGAGCTGCGCCCGAGGTCCTCGAGCACGAGCAGCCGGCTCTGCGGGTCGTGCGCGATCAGCACGGGGCTCGGCCGGGAGTCCTCGGGCAGCGCCGTGAACAGCTGGCAGCTGGCCACCTCGTAGTGGAACGGGTCGGGCCGGTCGGGGTCCGGCTCGGCGAGGTAGTGCTTGACGACGAGCGTGCGCGGCAGGGAGAACGGGTTGCGGGCCACACGGGCGCGCGCCACCACGGACCGGTCGCTCCCGCCGAGGTCCTCGGGATCGGCCAGCACCACGCCTGCTCCCGACCGGCGGGTCAGCAGCCGCTCGGCGGCAGCCAGCGCGGCGAGCACCGGCCTGGGGAAGCTACCCAGGTCGTGATCCATCACGCTCGACCCTACCCCGCCGACAGCCTGCGCAGGCCCCGACCGCGCGAGCCCGCGGCCCGCGACAGGAGCAACATCACCACGGCCGCGAGCACGATGCCGACCAGGTTGATCGCGAGCTGCGTGGCCGACTGCAGCGCCTGCGTGTACCGCCCCTCGACCAGCGCCACGGACGCGAACGCCGCGGCGGGCACCGTGGTCACGGAGATGAACACCCCGACCAGCGACGCCGACTTGGCCGAGGTCAGCGCGAGCATCCCGGCGGCACCCGCGAGCAGCGCCACGATGAACGAGAACGGCCCGACCTCGTAGATGAAGTCGACCTGGTCGAGGTCGTCGAGGTCGGCCGTGGACAGCCACCCGGTGGCGTCGAACGCGAGCGACGCCAGGGCCGTCACGGCCATCGCCAGCAGGAAGCCGACGGCGATCGCGAACGCTCCACGCCGGATGAGGTCGCCGCGGCGCAGGGCCGCCCCGACGGCCATCGCCGCGAGCGGCCCGAACTCCGGTCCCAGCACCATCGCCCCCACGACCGTCACCGGCGAGTCGGTGATCGCCCCGATCGCCGCGAGCAGGCAGGCGATCGTGAGGAACGCCTGGTAGCTCGCCGACAGCCGGGAGTCCTCGCCGGTGCGTGCCACGACCTCGTCCCAGATCACCGCGTCGCTCGCGTCGCCCGGCGCCGCCTCCTCGGCGGCGTCCGCCGCGTCGGACAGCGCGGTGTCGATCGCCTCCAGCGTGACCCCGCCCGCCCGGTCGACGCCCAGCTCGCACAGCGAGCTGAGCAGCCCGTCGACGGCCTCGCGGGCCAGGTCGGCCTCGACGACGTCGCCCGCGGGCTGCAGCGCGATGCCGGGCAGCACCGTGACGTGGGTGGCGCCCGGCTCGGCGAGCAGCAGGTCGCGGACCTGCGACGTCGTGCCGGTGGGGGTGATCACCCTCATGTGCAGCACGGGAGGCTCCTCACCGTGCCGGCCCGCCCCCGTCGAGGGGCGCCCGCGTCACAGCTTCGTGGGCGGTTCGTCCGCAGCCGGGGACGCCGCGGCCGGCGCCTTCGGCGGCTGGGCGTCGACGCCCGCCTCCTTGCGCTGCTCCGCCGTGATCGGCGCAGGCGCTGCCGTGAGCGGGTCGTAGCCGCCGCCCGTCTTCGGGAAGGCGATCACGTCGCGCAGCGAGTCGGCACCGGCGAGCAGCATGCAGATGCGGTCCCAGCCGAACGCGATTCCGCCGTGCGGCGGCGGCCCGTAGGCGAACGCGTCGAGCAGGAAGCCGAACTTCTCCCGCTGCTCGTCCTCGTCCATCCCGAGCAGGCCGAACACGCGCTCCTGCACGTCGGAGCGGTGGATACGGATGGAGCCGCCGCCGATCTCGTTGCCGTTGCAGACGATGTCGTAGGCGAACGCCAGCGCCTGGTCCGGGGCGGACTCGAAGCGGTCGATCCACTCGTCGTTGGGCGAGGTGAACGGGTGGTGCACGGCCGTCCACCCGAGCTCGTCGCCCTTGTCGTCACGGATGCGCTCGAACATCGGCGCGTCGACGACCCACACGAACGACCACGCGCTCTCGTCGACCAGGCCGCACCGGCGGGCGATCTCCCCGCGGGCGGCGCCGAGCAGGGCGCGGGCGTCCGACGGATGCCCCGCGGCGAAGAAGATGCAGTCGCCCGGCGCGGCGCCCACGGCCTTGGCCAGCCCGTCGCGCTCGGCCGACGAGAGGTTCTTGACGACCGGGCCGCGCTCGTCGACCGCGCCGTCGTCGCCGACGAGCACGTAGGCCAGGCCGCGCGCGCCGCGCTGCTTGGCCCACTCCTGCCAGGCGTCGAGCTGCTTGCGCGGCTGACTCGCCCCGCCCGGCATCACGACGGCGCCGACGTAGGGGTTCTGGAACACCCGGAACTGCGTGTCCGCGAAGTACTCGGTGAGGTCGGTGAGCTCGATCTCGAACCGCAGGTCGGGCTTGTCCGAGCCATAGCGGGCCATCGCGTCGGCGTAGGTGAGCCGCGGGATCGGGCGCGGGATCTCGTGGCCCGCGAGCCCCGACCACAGCGCCGCGGTGATCTCCTCGCCGAGTGCGATGACGTCGTCCTGGGAGACGAAGCTCATCTCGATGTCGAGCTGGGTGAACTCCGGCTGCCGGTCGGCGCGGAAGTCCTCGTCGCGGTAGCAGCGGGCGATCTGGAAGTACCGCTCCAGCCCGGCCACCATCAGCAGCTGCTTGAACAGCTGCGGGCTTTGCGGCAGGGCGTACCAGGAGCCGGGGCGCAGCCGGGCGGGCACGAGGAAGTCGCGGGCGCCCTCGGGCGTGGACCGGGTCAGCGTGGGCGTCTCCACCTCGACGAAGTCGCGGTCGTGCAGCACCGTGCGCGCGATCCGGTTGGCCTCGCTGCGCAGCCGCAGGGCGGCGGCCGGGCCGCTGCGCCGCAGGTCGAGGTAGCGGTGCTTGAGGCGGATCTCCTCGCCGATCTCGGTGTGCTCGTCGAGCGGGAACGGCAGCGGCGCCGACTCCGACAGGACGGTGAGCTCGGTCGCCGTGACCTCGATCTCGCCGGTGGCCAGGTCGGGGTTCTCGTTGCCCTCCGGCCGACGGACGACCTCGCCGACGACCTGGATGCAGAACTCGGCCCGCAGCCGGTGCGCGCGCTCGGCCATCTCGCCCTCGCGGAACACCACCTGGGCGGAACCGGAGGCGTCGCGCAGGTCGATGAAGATCACTCCGCCGTGATCGCGGCGGCGCGCCACCCACCCGGCGAGGGTCACGGACTGTCCGGCGTGCTCGGCACGCAGCGTGCCGGTGGGGTGGGTGCGCATCACGGTCGGAGAGGCTATCCGGCCGCCCGGACGCGGCGCCCGGCAGGTTTCCCCTCCCCGCCGGCACCAGGCCCGGGCCTCAGAGCAGGCTGAGCTGTTCCCCGCACGCCGGGCCCGCCGGCTCCGGCACCGGCGCCTGCTCCCCCGGCGGGTTCTGCCCGCGCACGGTGGTGACCGCGCGGCCGAGGCCGTGCCGGCGCAGCAGCGGTGCCACCCGCTCCGCCAGCGCGTTCCGGTAGGCCGGATCGACGTAGGCGCCGCGCCGGTACAGCCGCCCGTAGGGCTCGACCAGCCGCGGGTGCTCCCGCTGCAGCCAGGCCAGGAACCACTCCCGCGTGCCGGGCCGCAGGTGCAGCGCCAGCACCGTGGCGCCGGTGGCCCCGGCCGCCGCGACGCGTTCGAGCAGTGCGTCGAGCGCCTCGGTGGAGTCGGTGAGCATCGGGAGGACCGGGGCCACCATCACCCCGCACGGCAGCCCCGCGTCGGTGATGCGCCGGACGAGGTCGAGCCGGGCCGCGGGCGACGGCGTGCCCGGTTCGAGCCGGGCCTGCAGGTGGCGGTCGACCAGCGCCACGGACACGCCGAGCCCCACCGGGACGTCGGCTGCGGCCGCGGTGAGCTCGGGCAGGTCGCGGCCGAGCACGGTGCCCTTGGTGAGCAGCGAGAACGGAGTGCCCGAATGCGCGAGCACCCGGATCACGTCCGGCATGAGCCGGTACCGCCCCTCCGCGCGCTGGTAGGGGTCGGTGTTGGTGCCCATGGCCACGGGCTCCCGCGCCCACTTCGGCGACCGCAGCTCGCGCTCCAGCACCCGCGCGATGTTCACCTTGACCACGATCTGGCCGTCGAAGTCGGCCCCGGCGTCGAGGTCCAGGTAGGTGTGGGTGTTGCGGGCGAAGCAGTTGTGGCTCACCACGCCCTCGGTCACGAAGTCGCCGGTGCCGGTGGTGATGTCGTACATCGGCAGCGCCGCCCCGAGCGGCTCGACCGATGCGACCGTCAGGTCGGGCCCGCCCGCGACGGCCGCGCCGCCGAGGTCGCGCCGCCCGCTCACCGCCGGGTCGGCCACCTGCAGGAACCGCAGGAGCTCCGACGGCCCGCCGCGCAGCCGCACCACGCGACCGGGCCCGACGGCGAACCGGAACCGCAGCCTGCGCAGGGCGTCGGCCGCCCGGGCGAGCACCTCGTCGTCGGCCGGGGTGATCCGCAGCTCCCCGGCGTGCACGTCGCCGCACGCGTCGACCAGGCCGGCGAGGAAGCCTGCCGACCACTCGACCCCGGGCTCGCGCGGCCATGCGATGGCGGCACCGACCGGGGCGATGCCACGTGGGGCAGGCCCGACGGGAGCAGGCGCGACGGGAGCAGCTAGTGCGGACAGGGCGGGCACGGCCGCGGTCTCGGCGAGGAAGTGGTGGGCCCGGCCGAGCGCCTCGAGCTCCAGGTGCCCGGACGGGAACGCGCGGCCCGCGCCCGGGTGGCTGTCGCCCCGGACGAGGCCGCACAGGTAGCCCCGCCGGTAGGCCGCGGTGTGCTGCCGCGGCGCCGGGAGCGCACCGGGCCCGAGCAGGGCGCTGCCCGGCAGCAGCCGCGGCCGACGTCCGGAGCGGCACCAGCCGCCGCTCACGTGCCGCCAGCCCCGGTCGGTGAGGAACCGGTGCTCCCCGCTCGCCACCAGCTCCGTGCCCGCGGCCAGCCGCACCCGGAGCGCGGGCTTCACGGTGGACCAGTGCGCGAGCACGGTGGTGGGCACGTACCTCCGCACGCCCCCGACGCGTTCGGTGCCGAGCACCGCGTCGCCCACCCTCAGCTCCGCGATCCGACGGCTGCGCCCGTCGGCCAGCAGCACCCGGGTGTGCCCGGCGAGGCAGTACACGCACGCGTGCGAGCAGCCGCGATACGGGTTGACCGTCCACCGGAACGGCACCGGAGAGCTCCCGGGCACCCTGTTGAGCGCCGACCTGGCCTCCACCTCGTGGAACACCGCGCCCGCGAACTCCGGCGTCCGCACCGACCGCAGGACGCCCTGCAGGCCCGGCAGGGCGACGTCCGCCCCGACTCCCTCGTCGAGGACCTGCTGCCCACTCCACCGCATTGCGACATTCGAACACGCGTTCGAGCCGAAGCGCAAGAGATTGTCGGGGGAAGGTGCGAGCCTGCCCCTGTGAAAGTCTCTCCGTATGACAGTGACGCTGGTGCTCATGGGCGTGTCCGGGGTCGGCAAGACCTCGGTGGCCGAGGAGCTCGTCGAGCGGACCGGCTGGGAGTTCGTGGAGGGCGACGACCTGCACCCGGAGCGCAACCGGGCCAAGATGACCTCCGGCACGCCCCTCGACGACGACGACCGCTGGCCGTGGCTGCGCCGGGTGGCGGAGTGGATCGGCGAGCGCGAGGCGGCGGGGCGCAGCGGCGTGGTCACCTGCTCGGCGCTCAAGCGCGCGTACCGCGACCTCCTGCGCGACGGGCACCCGTCCGTGCGGTTCGTGCACCTCCTCGCGCCGCCGGACCTCATCGAGCAGCGGGTGAACGCCCGCACCGGCCACTACATGCCGCCCTCGCTCCTGCAGAGCCAGCTCGACACCCTCCAGCCGCTCGGTGCGGACGAGCCCGGCGTCGGCGTCGACACCAGCGGTGATCCGGCCACCGTCGCAGAGCGCGCCCTGCGACTGCTCCGCGAGGAGTTCCCGGCCGACCACCGGCCGGACGAGGCCGGGACGGGGCAGGACTGAGACCGGGCCGAGCGCCCCACCGGGTGGACGCGCGCCGCGGCCGTCACGCGGCGTTGACAGGATGGGGACGTGCCGCCTCACGAACCGGGCAACCGACCCGGACCGGAGCGGCCCGGCAGCGCGGGTCCGGTAGCGGGCCGGCACCGGCCCGGGTCCGCCGCGCCCGCCACCCCTGCCACCGGCCCCTTTCCGGTGCCCCCGTCCGCCGGCCCGGGGCGCCACGCGCGCCCCGACGTCCCGGCGGGCGACGCCCCGCGCCCGCAGCAGCCGGCCTCCGGCGCCGGCAGGCCTGCGGGGGGCCGCCGGCGCAGACGGGCCGAGCCCGCTCCGAGCGGCCAGGGACACGGACATGGGCATGGGCATGGGCACGGGCACGGGCCCGCCGGGCCGGCAGCCCGGGCGGTGCGGCTGCTCATCGCCGCCCTGCTCGTCCCGTGCGCGCTGGCCACGCTCGTCGGGGTGGTGGTGCTGTGGCCCGCGGGCGGCCCGCCGTCGACGGCGCGGCCGCTGGTGCAGGAGCCCGTGCGGGCCGAGGTGACCGCAACCCGCGCGACCGACTGCAGCCCGGGCTCGGGCGACGGCGGGTGCGTGGCAGTCGTCGTCCACATGGCCGACGGCCCGCTGCCCGGCCGGGACCTCGTGCAGGTGGTGCCCGTGGAACCGGGCACGCCGGCGTTCGCGGTGGGCGACCGGGTGGTGCTGAGCTGGTCGGGGGCCGATCCGAACGACCCCGGCTCGTACCAGATCGTCGACTTCCAGCGCGACACCCCGCTGCTCTGGCTGGCCGTGCTGTTCGCGGGGGCGGTACTGCTGCTCGGGCGGTGGCGGGGGCTCGCCGCGCTGGCGGCACTGGGGCTGAGCTTCGCGGTGCTGCTGCTGTTCGTGCTGCCCGCGATCCTCGCCGGGCGCGATCCGCTCGCCGTCGCGATCGTCGGCTCGTGCCTGATCATGTTCGCGGTCCTCTACTTGACGCACGGGCCCTCGGCGCGCACGTCCACGGCCGTGCTCGGCACGCTGCTGTCCCTGGCGCTGATCGGCGCGCTCGGGGCCGCGTTCTCGGCGGCCGCCCGGCTCACCGGTCTCGACGAGCAGTCCAAGAACCTCATCGCCACGCTCGGCACCGGCGTCGACGCCCGCGGCCTGCTGCTCGCCGGCGTCGTCATCGGCGCACTGGGCGTGCTCGACGACGTGACGGTGACGCAGACCAGCGCCGTGTGGGAGCTGCGCCGCGCCAACCCGGAGCTGGGTGCCCGGGCACTGTTCGGGGCGGCCATGCGGATCGGGCGCGACCACGTGTCGTCGGCGGTCAACACCCTGGTGCTGGCCTACGCGGGCGCCGCGCTGCCGCTGCTGCTGCTGTTCACGCTGTCCGGGCGCGGCCTGGGCGAGGTCGTGACGACGCAGGACGTGGCCACCGAGGTCGTGCGCACGCTGGTCGGGAGCATCGGGCTGATCGCCTCGGTACCGATCACGACGGCGCTGGCCGCCCTCGTGGCGAGCCGGGAGCCGACGCCTTCAGCAGGGGGTCGGTGACAGCGGGCGACGGGTGCCGGGCGACGATCGGCGCATGTCGCCCCCCCGCCGCCGCGCCGTCCGGCCGTCGCATCGCGTTCGCCAGCTTCGTCGGCACCGCCATCGAGTTCTACGACTTCTACATCTACGGCACTGCGGCCGCGCTGGTGTTCAACGGCGTGTTCTTCCCGTCGTTCTCGCCGCTCGCGGGCACACTGGCGGCACTGGCGACGTTCGCCGTCGGGTTCGTGGCGCGGCCGCTGGGTGCGATCCTGTTCGGTCACTTCGGCGACCGGATCGGGCGCAAGCGGATGCTCATCGTCTCGCTGGTGCTGATGGGCGGCGCCACGGGTCGCGGTCGGGCTCGTCCCGTCCTACGAGACGATCGGCGTGCTCGCCCCGGTGCTGCTCGTCACGGCGCGGTTCCTGCAGGGCATCGGGCTGGGCGGGGAGTGGGGCGGCGCGGTGCTGCTCGCCACGGAGTACGCCCCGCCGGGCAAGCGGGGGCTCTACTCGGCGTTCCCGCAGCTTGGCCCGGCCGTCGGGTTCGTGCTCGGCAACGCGATGTTCCTCCTGCTCGACGCCACGATGTCCGACGAGACGTTCCGCACGGTCGGCTGGCGCATCCCGTTCCTCGCCTCGGCCGTGCTGCTCGTGGTCGGCTACTACATCCGCATGAAGATCGCCGAGACGCCGGTCTTCCAGGCCGCGATGGAACGCCAGGAGCGCTCCCGGGTGCCGTTCGTGGACCTGCTGCGCAGCCAGCCGAAGGTGCTGCTGCTGGCCACGTTGTCGTTCGTGCTGGCGCACACCCTCTTCTACACGGTGACGACGTTCGCCCTGTCCTACGGCACCACGACGCTGCGGATCGACCGCACCACGATGCTGCTCGCCGCGATGCTGGCCGTGGCCGTGATGGGCGCGGCCACGCTGTACTTCGCCGTGCGCTCGGACCGCGTCGGCCGCAAGCGGGTCTGCCTGGCCTCCGCGGTACTGGCCGCGCTCTGGGCGTTCCCGCTGTTCTGGTTGATCAACACGCGCCAGCCGGTGCTGATCGCGCTCGGGATGGTTGGCGGGCTGCTGTGCTTCGCGATGCTCTACGGGCCGATGGGCGCGTTCCTGCCCGAGCTGTTCCGGGTCCGGTTCCGCTACTCGGGCGCCTCCTTCGCTTACAGCGCCAGCGGGATCGTCGGTGGTGGGATCAGCCCGCTGGTCGCCACCGACCTGCTCGCCCGCACCGGCTCGACCACCGCGGTCTCGCTCTACGTCATCGGCATCGCCCTGGTCTGTCTGGTCAGCGTCGCGCTGCTGCGGGAGACGAAGGACGCCGACTTCACCGACGGGCTGCGGGCGCAGAGCCCGGCCCGCTGACCGGTCGGCGGGCCACCAGGCTCGCCTCCCCGTCGCCCTCCGCCTGGACGAGCACCTCGAGCGCCGCGAACGCGCTCGCGAGCTCACCCGCTGCGGCCCGCCAGGGCCCGGGGCGGGCGCCGACCTCGGACAGGACGGTGACGACGAGCAGCCCGCCGGGCCGCAGCCGGTCGGCGAGCTGCGCGTACAGCGCCGGGTCGCGGAACCGCTGGCACACCACGACGTCGTAGGGCCCGGCGCACGCCGCGGGCAGCCCGGCGTCGAGGTCGTGGCGCCACCACCGCACGCGCTCGGCCGCCCCGTTCCGCCCGGCCAGGGTGCTGCCGTGCGCGATCGCGACGGCCGAGGCGTCCACCGCGTCCACGTGCAACCCCCGCCCGGCCAGCCACACGCTCACCGCGCCCCGCCCGCAGGCCACGTCGAGCGCGCACCCGGCGGCGGGCAGCAGGTCCTCCCGGCCCCGCAGGGCGTCCGGTGGCGCGGGGACGGTCTCCCCCGCGGCCGCGTGCCGCTCGTCCCAGCGCTCCCGATCCCGCGTCGCCACGCCGGTCAGGGTAGGGCCCGGCGCATTACGCTCGGCCCGTCATGAGCGCACCCATGCCGAGCCCGTTGCTCGTCGGACGGGCGGCCGAGTCCCGCCTGCTGGACGACGCCGCCCGGCGCGCCGGCGAGGGCGACGTCGCCGTCGTGCTGGTGGGCGGCGAGGCGGGCGTCGGCAAGACCCGGCTGGTCGAGGAGTTCGCAACGCGGTCCGGTACGCGGGTGCTGACCGGTGGCTGCGTGGAGCTCGGCGCCGACGTGCTCCCGTTCGCCCCGTTCGTCGCCGCGCTGCGCGGCGTCGCACCGAGCCTCGACGACGCCGAGCGCGCGCGGCTGGCCCCGCTCCTGCCGGGCCTGCCCTCCGCACCCACCGCCGACGACGAGCACGCCCGGCCGCGGTTGTTCGAGGGTGTGCTGGCGCTGCTGGCCCGGCTCGCAGCCGAACGCCCCACCCTGCTGGTGCTGGAGGACGCGCACTGGGCCGACCGCTCCAGCCTGGACCTGCTCGACTTCCTCGTGCGCAACCTCCGGGCCGCGCCGGGCGCGATGCTGGTCGTGACGCACCGCTCCGACGAACCGGCCGCGCGCGGGCTGCGCACCCTGCTCGCCGGGCTGGGCAGGCTGGCGTGGGTGGAGCGGGTGGCGCTCGCGCCGCTCTCGCGCCCCGAGGTCGCGGCCCAGGCGGGCGCCATCCTCGGCAGGCCCGCCGACCCCGAGCTCGTCCGCACGGTGCACTCCCGCAGCGACGGCAACCCGCTGTTCGTCGAGGCGCTGCTCGCCGACCCGCACGGCCTGCCGGGGTCGCTCGAGGACCTGCTGGGCACGCGGGTCGACCGGCTGGGCTCGGCCGCGACGGTCGTGCGGGCCGCCGCCGTCGGCGGCATGCGGACACCGCACGCGGTGCTCGCCGCCGTCTGCGCGGAGCCCGTCGACGAGCCGGTGCGCGCGGCCGTCGACGCCGGGGTGCTCGTGGTGGACGGTGACGGCTACCGGTTCCGGCACGCGCTGATCCGCGATGCGGTGCTCGCCCGTGTCCTGCCCGGCGAGCGCGCGGCCCTGCACCGCCGCTACGCCGACGCCCTGCGCGCCACGGGCTGTGCATGCAACGAGCTGTCGCAGCACCTCACCGGGGCCGGCGACGGCCGGGCGCGGTCACCACCGCATGGGAGTCGGCGATACTCGCCCGCCGCTCGCTCGCCTACGCCGAGGAGCTGCAGCTGCTGGAACGGGTGCTCGGCTGGTGGGACCGCGTTCCCGGCGCGGCCGGTCTCGTGGGCGCCGACCGGGCCGCCGTTCTCGAACGCGCGGGCGAGGCGGCGGCCCGGGCCGGCGAGAACGACCGCGGCGAGCGGCTGGTCACCGCGGCGCTCGCGGATCCCGCCGTGAGCGCCCAGCAGATCCGCAGGGCCGCGCTGTTGGAGCTGCGGGCCAGGCTGCGGGCGCGCACGGGCCGCCCGGGCACCGGCGACGACCTGCGCGCGGCGCTGGCCGCGGTCCCGGCGGGCCACGCGATCCGCCCGTACCTGCTCAACGCGCTCGCCGCGCACCTGATGAACGTCCCCGACCCGGACGCCGCGCGCGACGCCGCGGAGCAGGCCCTCGCCGCCGCGCGCGACACCGGCGACGACCCCGCCGAGGCCGGGGCGCTGATCACGCTCGCGACCCTCGACGCCCGCGTCGGCGACCTGGACGGCCAGCTTCCCCGGCTGGCGCGCGCCCGGGCGATCGCCGAGTCGATCGGCGCCGACCAGCTGCGGCTGCGCGCCCTCGAGCGGGAGTCGCACCTGCTGCACGGCTACGGCAGGCTCCACGACGCCGAACGCGTCGCCCTCGCGGGCATCGCCGCGGCCGCGGAGGCCGGCCTGGCCCGTTCGGCCGGGCCGGCGCACGCGATCAATCTGGTCGCCGCGTTGATCAGCGCGGGCCGCTTCGACGAGGCGATCGAATCGGTGGAGCACGCCCTCGACCTCGTCCCGCCGCACAACGACCACGCCCACCTGCTGGCCCAGCGCGCGGAGATCGCCATCCACCGCGGCGGCCTGGGGCTCGCCGCGCAGCTGCTCGACCACGCCGCAGAGCTGCTCGGCGGCGACACCGCGCTGTGTCAGGAGCCGCTGCTCTTCCCACGCCTGCGCCTCCGGCTGCACCTCGCCCGAGGCAGGCTGCGCGAGGCGGCCGACGTCGCCGCCCGCGCCCTGGCCGGTGACCGGATCGCCGAGACCTCGCGTTTCACGTGGCCGCTGCTGGTGCTCGGCGCCCGGGTGGCCGCGGCGGCGCCCGACCTCGCGCCCGCGGCCGCGCTGCGGGCCGTGGCCGCAACCGTGCCCACGCCGACCCCACCGCAGGCCGCCGCGGCCGCGACCGTCACCGCGCACCTCGACGACACCCCGCAGGCGTGGGCGCGCGCCGTCGCCGCCTGGGACGAGCTGGCACACCCGCTCGAGCTCGCCGAGGCCCTGCACGGCCACGGCGGCGCGCTGCTGGCGTCCGGCGACCGGCCGGCCGCGGCCGAGGCGCTGCGCCGGGCCGCCGAGATCGCCGCCGGGCTCGGCGCAGCGCCGCTGCACGCGCAGATCGCCGACCTCGCCCGCCGGGCCCGGCTGCCGCTGGACCGCGCCGCGGCCGCCGCGCAGGCCGACGACCCGGCGACCCGGATCGGCCTCACCCCACGGGAGGCCGAGGTGCTGCGGCTGGTCGCCGCCGGGCTCGGCAACGCCGACATCGGCGAGCGGCTGTTCATCTCGCCGAAGACCGCGAGCGTCCACGTCTCCAACATCCTCGGCAAGCTCGGGGTCGCCAACCGCGTCGAGGCGGCGGCGGCCGCGCACCGGCTCGGACTCCTCCCCGTGTGAACCCCGGTCCCGGGCACCGGGCTCAGACGGGCCGGCGGTGCGGACATAGGGCGCGCGCCCCATGCCCGGTGGGGGTCTCACGGCGATCGTCGTTCCCGTGGCGGCCACCGGGGTCGCCGGGATCGGAGAACCACCATGACCGCGACCCTGCTCGGCATCGCCGGGAGCCTGCGCCGCAACTCCTTCAACCGCACCCTGCTCACGGCGGCGGGCCACGAGCTGCCCTCCGGCGCACGCCTGGTCACCTGGGACGGGCTCGCCGGCGTCCCGCCGTTCGACGAGGACGCCGAGGACGGGCCGGTGCCACCGGCCGTCGCGGCGCTCCGGGCCGCGATCGCCGGCGCCGACGCACTGCTCGTCGCGACGCCGGAGTACAACGGCTCGGTCCCGGGGGCGCTGAAGAACGCGCTCGACTGGGCGTCGCGGCCCTACGGCGCCTCCGCCCTGAGTGGGCGGCGCGCCGCGGTCATCGGCGCCGGCCCCGGCCCGAACGGCGCCGCCGACGCACAGGCCGACCTGCGCCGGGTGCTCACCCGCGCCGGCGCCGAGGTCGTCGCCGGCCCGCTGCCGGTGCCGGAGGCGTTCCGCGCGTTCGACGAGCACGGCAGGCTGCTCGACCCCGCGCTGCGTGCCGGGCTGGCCGCGCTGCTGGGGGACCTGCGCGGCCCCGTCGCAGCGGAGGCGGCGGCATGACCGCACCGGTGGCCGGCCGCAGCCGGTGGGGCGCGGTGACGGTCGTGGCGCTCGGCATCGTGCTCACGGCCCTGGACATGACCATCGTGGCCGTCGCGCTGCCCACGATCGGCGCCGACCTCGGCGCTCCGCCGTCGACGGCCCAGTGGGTGCTGCTCGGGTACTCGCTGCCGCTGGTCGCGCTGAGCCTCCCCGCGGGACGCTGGCTGGACCGGGCCGGGCCGTTGCCGGCGTTCCGGCTCGCCGTGGGCGGGTTCGGCGTGGCGAGCGCGCTGCTGACGGTGGCGCCGACGATCGAGGTGCTCGTGACGGCGCGCGTGCTGCAGGGCGCGTTCGGCGCTCTGGTGAGCGTGGTGGGACTACCGCTGGTGGCCGACGCCGTCCGGCCCGAGCACCGGGCGCGGGCGATGAGCCTGGTGCTCACGCTGATCCCGCTGAGCGGGGTGGCCGGGCCCGCGCTGGGCGGCGTCCTCACCGACGTCGCGGGATGGCGCACGATCTTCCTCGTCAACCTGCCGGTGGTCGCCGTCGCGCTCGCCCTCAGCGGGCGGACGATCCCGGCCCGCCGTCCCGGCCGGGCCGGGCTGCCCCGCCCGGACCGGGCCGCGGTGGTCGACGCCGTCCTGCTCGGGGTGGGCGTGACCGCGCTCGTGCTCGCGCTCGACCTGCTCGGCGCCGGTCCGCGGGCCGCGGGCGGTGCGGCGCTGCTCGCCTGCGCCGCTGCGGCGGCGATCGGCGCGTGGGCGCGGCGCCCGGGCACGCGTCCGGTGCTGGCGCTGCTGCGGCTGCCGCGGATCGCGCTCGGGCTGGTCGCGCTGCTCGCCACCGTCGCCGGGGTGGGCGCGGTGAACTTCCTCGTCCCGTACGTCCTCGCGGCCGCGGTCGACGCCACCACGATCGGCCTGGTCCTGCTGGTCCTGTCCGCGGCGATGGCGCTGACCTCACCGCCCGCCGGCCTGCTCGCCGACCGGTACGGCACGGCGCCTGTCGTGCTCGCCGGCACGATCGCGGTGCTGGCCGGAGCCGGGTGGCTGCTCGCGGTCCCGGCCGAACCGCTCGCCCTCGCCGGGCCGCTGGTGCTCGTCGGCATCGGGAACGGCCTGATCGCCGGCCCGAACGCCACCCGCATCCTCGACGCGACGCCTGCGGCGCAGATGGGCGCGGGCAGCGGGCTGCAGTCGCTGGTCCGCACGTTCGGGTTCACCCTCGGTCCGGCGCTCGCGGCGCTGGTGTGGACGACCGGCGGGGGCCTGCGTCCCGGGGCGCTGTTGCTCGTCGTCCTGGCCGTGGTGGGGTTGGTCGCCGCTGCGCCGTGGCCCCGCGCCCGTTGACACCGCGCGCCGTGAGCTACACCATATAGCCATGGTTACGGGGTATAGCTCGACGCACGTGGATCGTCGGTCCCGGCGGCGGCAACAGACGATCGACGAGGCGCTCGAGCACGCCGTCGCGATCATGGCCACCGAGGGCGTCGGCGCCCTGACCGTCTCCGAGATGGCCCGGCGGATGGGCGTGCGCGCCCCGTCGCTCTACAAGTACTTCCCGTCCTTGCACGCCGTGTACGACGAGCTGTTCGCCCGCGGCGCGGCCGCCAACCAGGACGTCGTCCGCGCCGCCGTCGACGGGCTCCCGCACGGCGTCGCCCGGATCCGCGCCGGCACGGTCGCGACCGTCGCCTGGTGCGTGGCCCACCCGGCGCTCGCCCAGCTGCTGTACTGGCGGCCGGTGCCCGGGTTCGCGCCGTCGGCCGCCGCGTTCCGCAGCAGCCAGGACGACATGGCCGAGGTGCGCGGCGAGTTCGCCGAGGCCGTCCGCCGCGGCGAGCTCGACCCCGCCGCCGACAGCCCCGAGGCGGTGCGCCTGCTCACCGTGGTGATCAGCGGCCTGATCTCGCAGCAGATGGCGAACGAGCCCGGTGCCGACTTCGCCACCGGTGCCTTCACGCGGCTCACCGACGACGCCCTCGACATGTTCCTCGCCCGCTACCGCCCCACGAGAGGTCATCCAGGAGGAGATCATGCAGACGCTCGACCATGACGAGGTCTCCGTGCACGTCGACGCCCCGCCCGAGCGCGTCTACGCCGTCGTCTCCGACGTCACGCGCACGCCGGAGTTCAGCCCGGAGATCCTGCGCTGCACCTGGCTCGACGGGGCCACCGGGCCGGCCGTCGGCGCCCGGTTCGAAGCGGTCAACAAGGTGCCGCGGCGCCCACCGTGGAAGAACCGCCCGGTGGTGACCGTGGCCGACCCCGGCCGCGAGTTCACGTTCCGGCGCACCGAGAAGGGGGCCGGCACGATCGAGTGGCGCTACCGGATGGAGCCCGAGGGCGACGGCACCCGCCTCACCGAGTCCTACGAGGTGATCGAGCCGCTGACCCGCATGGGCTGGTTCATCATCGGCACGCTCTTCGGGTGTCACGACCGGCGCGGCGACCTGCGCCGTGGGATGCGGCAGACCCTGGACCGGATCGCCGCGGCGGCCCGGCAGGAGCAGCCCGCGTAGGCACCCCGACCGCCGGGAACACCGCCCCGGATTGCAGCAAAGCCACTTTCATGCCATCGGGTTGCGTGAAAGTGGCTGTCAGGAGAATCGACCGCAGCCTATTGAGGCCTTGGCGAGTGTGACCTCGTATCCGAGGTCTTGGAGTGCCTTGAGGTGGCGGTCGCGGCGACGGTCGGGGCTGTCGTGGCGGCGGAGGAAGTAGTCGCCTCCGAGGTCGTCGTAGTCAGCG
>NZ_JAHKRK010000149.1 GCF_019396355.1 Pseudonocardia nigra | reverse complement strand
GCACCAATACGCCGACTCGCGGGATGGGTGTCCGGTATCTCCGCGAGTCGGCGCTCGGGTGCGCGCGAGTCGGCGTCTGGGTGCGCGCGAGTCGCCGCTCGGGCGCGCGCGAGTCGGCGCGGGAGTGCGTGCGATTCCGGCGTTCGGGCCGGGCGACTCGACTCGCGCCCGGCCCGCCGGTCAGGTGGTGCGGAAGCGGTCGAGCTGGTCGGGGGTGTCCACGTCGTCCGAGACGGCGACGTCCCCACATTCGACCATGCCGAGGCCGGGGTGCCCGGCCAGGTATCCGCGGGCCCCGGCGTCGCCGGTGGCGGCGGCGCGGACCCCGGCCCAGTGCGATCGTCCGATCAGGACGGGATGGGCGGGCCGGCCCCCGTAGGCCGCCCGCAGGAGGGCGTCCGGTGTGCTGCGCGCGGCGAGCCGCGCGACCGCCGCCGCCGTGACGCCCGGTAGGTCGACGAGGTGGACGAGCGCGGCTTCCGGCGGCGGGTCGAGACGCTCCAGGGCCGCGAGGCCGGTCCGCAGGGAGGCGCCCATGCCTTCCTCCCAGCCCTCGGCCACGACGGCGTCGACGTCGGGCGGGAGCACCGCCGCGACATCGGCCGCGGCGGCACCCAGTACGACCACCCGGGGCGCGCACCCGCCGTCGGCGAGCACCCGCAGCGCCCGGCGGACGAGCGGTTCGCCCCCGAGCTCGACGAGCGCCTTCGGGCCCCCCATCCGGCGGCCTGCGCCGCCGGCGAGCAGCAGCCCGGCCGGCACCTACCTGTTGATCTCGGTGACGGGGTGCACGTAGGGCACCTCGTCGAGCGGGAACTCGACGTCACCGAACGGGGACAGCGAGCCCTGCACCGGGCTGGCCAGCTCGGTGACCGGGTGCTCGCCGTCGGGGAGCTCCGGCCATGACGGGTCGATCCGGCGGGTGCGGGCGGACTTCGCCACGGTGTCCTCCTCGGAACAGAAGTCGGTTGTGGACGAGTATCCCGGAACGGCCGGCGCGGCGTGTCCGCGGTGTCGGCGACTACCGTGGAGAGGATGCCCACTCCGCTGGTCGACTGGCTGCGCGGCCAGGACGACGAGATGCTCTCCGCCCTGCTGCGGCTGCGTCCTGACCTGGCCGTGCCGCCGCCCGCGGACCTCACGGTGCTCGCGACCCGCGCGGGGATCCGGGCGTCGGTCCACCGGGCCTGTGACGAGCTCGACACCGTCGCCCTCGCTGTGCTGGAGGCCTTCGTCCTCGCCGACGCCGACAGCGCACCGGTGCCGGTCGCCGAGGTTCGGCGGCTGCTCGGCCCCGACGTGCCCGCCCCCGCGCTCGACGCCGCGCTGGCCGCCCTGCGCGAGCGGGCGCTGGTGTGGGGGCCCGACGATGAGCTGTCCCTCGTTCCCGCGGCACGGGAGGTCGTCCCGCGCCACCCGGGCGGCCTGGGCCGACCCGCCACCGGGCCTGCGGCGTCGTCGGCGCTGCCGGAGCTGCTCGCCGCCGTGGCGCCGGACGAGCGCAGGGTGCTGGAGACGCTGGCCGCGGGCCCGCCGATCGGCCGCAGCCGGTCGGGTGCGGACCCGGAGACCCCCGTCGGGCGGCTGATCGCGCGTGGGCTGCTGCTGCGGGTGGACGCCGACACCGTCGAGCTGCCGCGCCAGGTGGGGCTCGCGCTGCGCGGCGAGCGCCCGATGGGCCGGCTGTCGGTCGTACCTCCGGAGATCGGCGCGCGGGACCGGGGCGCCGACGTCGTCGACCGCACCGCGGGTGGTGCCGCGCTCGGCCTGCTCCGACAGCTCGAGCTCCTCGTCGACTTCTGGGGCCGGACCCCGCCGCCGGTCCTGCGCTCGGGCGGCCTGGGCGTGCGGGAGCTGCGCCGGGCGGCCAAGGAGATGGACGTCGACGAGGCGGTCGCCGCGCTGATCGTCGAGCTGGCGGTGGCGGCCGACCTCGTCGGTGAGAGCGACGGGGCAGCTCCCGAGTGGGTGCCCACCACGAACGTCGACGTGTGGGCCGCCGGTGGCCCGGAGGCGCGCTGGGCCGTGCTGGCGCGCACCTGGCTCGACCTGCCGCGGCTGCCGGGGCTCGTGGGCCGCAAGGACGAGGCGGGCCGCCCGATCTCCGCGCTGTCCGACGCCGTCCGCAGGCCGCTCGCCCCGCGCGACCGGCGGCGCGTGCTCGCCGGGCTCGCCGAGCTGGATCCCGGCACCGCGCCGGGTTCGCCCGCCGCGCTTGCCGACCTGCTGGCCTGGCGGGCGCCGCGCCGCGGAGGCAGGCTGCGCGACGAGGCCGTGCAGTGGGTGCTCGCGGAGGCCACCGTGCTCGGGGTCGTCGCGCTGGATGCGCTGTCGACGCCGGGCCGGGTGCTGCTCACCGACCCCGACGGGCTGGTCCCCGCGCTCCGCGTGACCCTCCCTGCGCCGGTCGACCACGTGCTCCTGCAGGCCGACCTCACGGCCGTGGCGCCCGGGCCGCTCGAACCGGAGCTGGCCCGCGAGCTCGACCTCATGGCTGAGGTGGAGTCGGCGGGCGGTGCCACCGTGTACCGCTTCACCGAGGGCACGGTCCGGCGCGCCCTGGACGCCGGACGCACCGCGGGTGACCTGCACGAGCTCCTCGCGAAGCGGTCCGCCACCCCGGTGCCGCAGGGCCTGACCTACCTCGTGGACGACGTCGCGCGCCGGCACGGTCGGCTGCGCGGCGGCGTGGCGGCCTCGTTCCTGCGCTCCGACGACGAGGTGCTCATCGCCGAGGTCCTCGCCCACCCCGATGCCGCGCCGCTCGAGCTTCGCCGCATCGCCCCGACCGTCGTCGTCTCACCGCTCCCGCTCGTGGAGCTGCTGGAGGGGCTGCGGGGGGCCGGTTTCAGCCCCGCGGCGGAGGACACCGGCGGTGCCGTGCTCGACCTCTCCGACCGCGGCAGGCACACGTCACCGCGCCGACGGGCCGCCGGCCGGGGTGCCCCGCCGGAACCGGGCGCCGAACACCTCGCCGCGCTGGTGTCCCGCATGCGCGCGGGCGACGCGATGGCCGGGGTACGCCGTGGCACCGCCGCCCCGGTGACGACCAACGGATCCACCCTCGATCTGCTCCGGTCGGCCGCTGCGGCGCGCCGGAGCGTCTGGATCGGGTTCGTGGACGGCCACGGCGTGGCGGGTGAGCAGGTGCTGGAGCCGCTGAGCGTGGGGGGCGGCGTGGTGGAAGGCCGCGACACGGTGGACGGAGCCCTGCACCGCGTGCCGCTGCACCGGATCACCAGCATCGCGCCGGTGGAGGACTGACGGCCGAGGGCCGTTGGTGCGTCCCGGTGCGCAGAGCCGCTCTGCGCACCGGCACGCAGCAGGTCAGCGCGCGCCGGCGGTCATCCGGTGGTGCATGGCGTGCTCGACCAGCGTGATGAGCGCCTGCTTGGTGGACTGCCGGTTGCGGGCATCCGTGGTGACGATCGGGATCGACGGGTCGATCGACATCGCCTCGCGGACGTCCTCGACGCGGTGCTGCAGCAGCCCGTCGAAGCAGTTGAGGCCGACGATGTAGGGCAGCCCGCGGTCCTCGAAGAAGTCGATGGCGGCGAACGAGTCGGCGAGCCGGCGCGTGTCGACCAGCACCACGGCGCCGATGGCCCCGCGAACGAGGTCGTCCCACATGAACCAGAAGCGGTGCTGACCCGGCGTGCCGAACAGGTAGAGGATCAGTTCCTTGTCCAGCGACACGCGGCCGAAGTCCATCGCGACCGTGGTGGTGACCTTGTTCGGGGTGGCGGCGAGGTCGTCGACGCCCGCGCTCGCCTCGGTCATCACGGCCTCGGTGGTCAGCGGGACGATCTCGGAGACCGAGCCGACGAACGTGGTCTTGCCGACGCCGAAGCCGCCGGCCACCACGATCTTGGCCGAGATCGTCGCTGCGGTGGCGATCATCGGCGGCCCACCGGCGGTGGGGTAACTAGAGCCGACGGAGTCCACTCAACACCCTTTCCATGAGAGCGAGGTCCGGCACGTTGCCGGCACTGCTCGCGGTCTGGTGCACGGTCACCATGCCGAGCCCGGCCATGTCGCCCAGCAGGACCCGCGCGACGCCGAGCGGCAGCGACAGGAGCGCTGCGACCTCGGCGACGGAGCGGGTCTGCTCGCACAGCTCCGCGACGGCCCGGTGCTCGACCTGCAACAGGCCCATCTGGTCCCGGCCCCGCTGGCTCGTCGAGACCAGGGTCTCGATGGCCAGGTCGAGGCCGGACTTGGTTCGTCCGCGGGTCCAGGCGTACGGCCGGACCGCCGCTGCGCCCGTGCTCTGGCCCGCCTCGGCCTCGAGCGCGCCGCCGATGTCGATCGGTGCGGTCGGCGGTCCGGGCGGCACCGCCCCGGACTGGTCGGCCGCCGGTGTGGGGGGCGCCGCGGCGTCCGCCCGCTCCGCCTCACCGAGCTCGACGTCCGTGCCCCGCCTCCGGCCCCAACGCCTGCGCCGTGGCGACTTGCCGGCGTCGAAGCTGAAGCCGTTCATGACGTCGGCGAAAGTCGGCTCCGAGGTTTGCCGGCGCTCGTCGTCGGGACCGGGGGTCATCGGACTTCACCTGCCTTCTACCGATCAATGACCGTGTGGGGGTCGTACCGGGGCGGCCGGGCGTTTCAGCGCCCGCCGAAGGAGCCCTGCAGCTCCGCACGCAGCTCGGGGGTGAGCAGCTGCCCCACCCGGTCGACCAGCAGCGTCATCTCGTAGCCGATGAGGCCGATGTCGCAGCTCGGCGAGGCGAGCACGGCGAGGCACGAACCGTCGCTGATGGACATGAGCAGGACGATCCCGCGGTCCATCTCCACGACGGTCTGCACCACGCCGCCCGCGTCGAAGCACCGCGCCGCGCCCTGCGTGAGGCTGACCAGACCGGACGCGACAGCGGCGAGCTGGTCGGCACGGTCGCGGGGCAGCCGGTCGGAGGCGGTGAGCAGCAGACCGTCGGCCGACACCACGATGGCGTGAGCGACACCGGGCACCCGCTCCGCGAAGTTGGTGACCAGCCACCCGAACCGGCTCGGCTGATTCTGTGGCGCCGTCATGAGGACTCCTCGTCGTGATTGCCACCCGCGTTGGCGGGCTCCGAACCTCCGTTGGCCCCGGGGGCCGCTCCTGCACCGCCGCGCAACCTGCTCTCGCGCCCCTGGCGGACGCCTTGCTGGTAGCTGGCGAGCCGACCCCGGATGTTCTCGGCATTGCGCGCCGAGGACACCGGTGGGGCCAGCACCGCTGATCCTGCACTGCCCGGCACGAGCCGCGCCCGCGGCCGCCGCTTGGGCAGACCGGCGGCCGTCAGCTCAGGTGCTGCGGGCTCGCTCGCCGAACCGTTCGCCGCACGCCAGCCCTCGTCGGCCGCAGTGGCGAACGCCTGCTCCGGCGCCTGCTGCGCGGGCCGATCCGGCTCGGGCGCAGGCGGTGCCGCGGGGGCGGGCGCGGGCGGCCGGTGCTGCTCGACCGGAGCCGGAGCCGGGGACGGCTTGGGCTTCGGAGCCGGAGCCGGAGCCGGCTGCCGCACGGGGGGCTGGCCCGGCTGCTGGCGAGGGCCACCACCCTGCTCGGTCTGCCAGTTGACCGGGATCGGGCGGTTCGAGCGGAACCAGGCCGACGCGATCTCCTCGAAGATCGGGGTGGTCTCGCCCTGCTGGAACCGCTCCTGCGTGTCGGAGGACCCGGCACGGCCGACGGGGATGCCGGGCTCGGCGATCACCGGCACGTTCGGCGCGAACAGCGCATCGCCTTGCTGCGGCTGCTGCTCCGGCTGCTGCTGCGGTTGAGCAGGCGGTACCGGGCCGGCCGCGGGGCGATCCGGCTGAGCCGGTGCCTGCGGGAACGGCCGCTGTCCCTGCTGCTGGGCGGGCTGCTGGGCCTGCTGCGGCGCCGGGCCCCTCCCCACGACGTACATGGGTGTGGTCGGCGGTGCCGGCGGCACCTCGTCCTGCGCGGCGTGGTGCTGCTCGTGCGCGTCGGCCCCCGGTTCGTCCGGCGTCGCGGGCGCGTTGCCGTCGGCCGGGGCGACCTCGTCGGCGTCGCCCGCCTGCTCGTCGGCCTCGGATCCGTCGAGGTCGTCGGCGGTGTCGCCCGCCTGCTCGTCGGCGTCGCCCGGGACCGCGGCCTGCTCTTCCTGCTCCGCAGCCGCGTCGTCGGGGTGCTGGGCAGCGGCCGGCTCCTCGTCGGCAACCGATTGGGGACCGTGGGCGTCGAGCGCGACCTGGTCGCGTGCCTCTGCCGGCGCGGGGTCGACGGTGCGGGGCTCCCGGCGCGGGAGCGGGGCGGCCGGCACAGCACCGTTCTGCACCGTGCCGTTCTGCCCCGTGCCGTTCTGCACCGCCCCGTTCTGCGGTGCCCCGTTGGTCGGGGCCGCGGGGTGCACGCCGTTGCGTGCGGCAGTGTCCTGGCCGGTGGCCTCGGCCGCACGCGCTGCGGCAGCCTCCTGGTCGCGGCGCGCCTGCTCCGCCACCTCGCGTGCCTGCTCCGCGGGCGTCCGCTCGGGCTGATCGGCACCCTGGCGGTCGCCCGGCCCCTGCTCCGGCGGGCGCGGCGGCCCGTCGGGGCGCAGGGACGAGCCGGGGCGCCTGCTCGGCAGCGACCCGTTCGAGCCGCCCGACCCGTTCGCGCCGGGCGGCGGGGAGAACAGCTGGCCGCCTGCGCCGTCCTGCGTGGCCGGGGAGTCGAAGACGCTCGCCGGGTTGACCGGCCCGTCGGCGCCGGCGACCAGCGCCGACAGCGAGCCGGGGCGGCCGTTGCTGTTGCGGTTCAGGCGCTGCTGGGGCAGCCCGGGCGCACCGGCCCGCGCCGGCATCGGCCTGCCGGCGTCGGCGGGTTCGCTCGACGGGATCAGGTACGTCGGCACGGTGACCGACGCGGTGAGGCCGGCCGCCTGCCCGTCGGCGGCCGACGTGCTCAGCCGCACGTTGACGCCGTGGCGGGCGCCCAGGCGACCGACCACGAACAGGCCCATCCGCCGAGACGCCGACACGTCGACCGACGACGGCCCGCCGAGTCGCTGGTTGGCGTCGCTGAGCTCGTGGTCGGCCATGCCGACGCCGCGGTCGGCGATCTCGATGATGATCGAGCCGTCGGCGGCGCGGGCGGTGCTCATGACCACCTGCGAGTCGGGCGGGGAGAAGTTCGTGGCGTTGTCCAGCAGCTCGGCGAGCAGGTGGACGAGGTCGGAGGCCGCGCGGCCGACGACCGTGGCCGTGGGCGGTGTCTGCACGACGATCCGCGGGTACTGCTCGATCTCCGACACGGCGGCGCGGAGCACGTCGACCAGCGGCACCGGGGCGACGTTCCGCTTGGCCAGGTCGGTGCCCGCGAGGACCAGCAGGTTCTCGCTGTTGCGCCGCATACGGGTGGCGAGGTGGTCGAGCTGGAACAGGTTCGACAGCTGGTCGGCGTCCTGCTCGTTGCTCTCCAGCTGCTCGATGAGCTGCAACTGGCGCTCGACGAGCGCCTGGCTGCGCCGTGAGAGGTTGACGAACATCGCGCTGACGTTCGCCTGCAGGGCCGCCTGGTCGGCGGCGAGGCGGACGGCCTGGCCGTGGACCGCGTCGAACGCCCTGGCCACCTGGGCGACCTCGTCGCGGCCGCTCAGCGGGACGGGGGCGACGGCGACGTCCGGCGACTCGCCGGCCCGCATGCTCTCGACCGCCTGCGGGAGCCTGCGCTCGGCGACGTCGAGCGCGGACGTGCGCAGGACCCGCAGCGACCGGATCAGGGCCCGGGCGATGAGCACCGCGATCGTGATGCCGACGAGCAGGCCGAGCATCAGGATCACGGAGTTGACGCCCGCCAGGTTGCTGGCCTGCTCCTCGGCCGCGACGGAGGCCGCCACGAGCTCGTTGCGCAGCAGGTCGGCGGAACGGTCGGCCGCGGCGCGTGAGCCGTTGTAGGCCGTGTCCCACTCGGAGGCGGGCACCGTGACCGGGCCGTTCGGCGGCGAGGCGAGGATCGCAGCCGCGAGCCGCTCACGCTGCGCGTTGGCGGCGTCGTCGAGGAAGTTGCCGAAGCGGGCGAACTGGTCGGCGGTGAGCGCCGCCTGGTACTCGCGGAAGTCGGCCGTCAGCTGGAGGTCGGTGGACGTCGCAATACCGGAGATGACCGGTGACACCCGGTTCGCCCGGATGGCCACGCCCAGCACCGTGTGCTGCCGCGCCAGCTGCTCAGTGGCGCTGGTGACGGCCGTGAGGGCGTCGGCGAGACCGGCGATGTCCGGCGTGCGCAGCTGCCGCAGCAGGGCGCGGTCCAGGACGTCGATGTCCTCGATGATCTCCGAGTACCGGGTGCCGACCTGTTCCGCGTCGGCGGCCGGGTTCTCGATCGTGTCGGTGCGCAGGAGCGGGAGCTGGCCCAGCCCGGCCTCGACCTGCTGCAGGTCCGCGACGGTGGTGGCGCTGAGCTCGCTGGCGCCGCGGACGGCGGCCAGCATCTCGTCGAGCTCGGCGTCGGCCTGCCCGAAGCCGATCTCGAGCACGCCGCGGTCGCCCGTGCGGTTGCCCGCGACGAACAGCGTGGCCTCGTCGCGCTCCTGGCGCAGCGCGTCGGCCGCTGTCGCGACCTGCTCCTGGACCTCCAGCAGGCGGCTGCTGCGCCCGAGGTCGGCCGCCTCCCCCGCCTGGTCGGAGACGCGGAGCACACCCAGGACGAGCGCCAGCAGCGCGGGCACGAGCCCGACCGCGACCAGCTTCCACGTCAGGGTCCAGTTCCGCGGGTTCAGTCGCTCGAGCCAGGTGGGTCCGGTCTCGATGCTGGTCACGTCAACGTCCCCCTGAGGATTGCCGGCGACGATCGGTCGGACTCTGACACGGGCGGCGTGCGACCCGCGAGTGCGGATCGGACGAGCTGCGGTCCGTGGTCGGTGGATGGCCGGATACGGGCGCAGCGCCCGCGAGACATCGCGATGAACATCGAGTCGATCCGTCGCGCCTTCGGTCGGGGACGGGTCGGTGGGGTGTCCGGCCCGCATCGTGCGCGCCCCGCCGGAGCCGACACGCGCCCTCTGGGGAAGGGCGTTGGCCCCCGGGACCGGGTATGATCGCGGCGGCGCTGGTGCGCTCAAAGGCGGAGCTGTCGAAGTATAGGCACAGGTCGGCGGCCTCCCTTCCGTCGAGGTCGGGCGTGGCGAAGGCGTTCCCCCGTTCGGACGCGCCGCCTACCGTCCGTAGCTGACCTCCCGATCACTTGGGCCAACGCGGCCACTGTGAGGAGTACTGATTCATGACCGACGGGCCGCTCATCGTCCAGTCCGACAAGACGCTGCTGCTCGAGGTCGACCACGCGGACGCCGCAGCGGCGCGCTCCGCGATCGCCCCGTTCGCGGAGCTCGAGCGGGCGCCGGAGCACGTTCACACCTACCGGGTCACCCCGCTGGCGCTGTGGAACGCACGCGCGGCGGGGCATGACGCCGAGCAGGTGGTCGACGCACTCGTCCGCTACTCCCGCTACGCGGTACCCCAGCCGCTGCTCGTCGACGTCGTCGACACGATGGGCCGCTACGGGCGGCTGCAGCTGACGAACTCCCCGGTGCACGGGCTCGTCATGGTGGCGCTCGACCGTGCCGTCCTGGAGGAGGTGCTGCGCCAGAAGAAGATCGCCCCGCTGCTCGGCGCCCGCATCGACGACGACACCGTGATCGTGCACCCGTCCGAGCGCGGGCACCTCAAGCAGGCGCTGCTCAAGATCGGCTGGCCTGCCGAGGACCTCGCGGGCTACGTCGACGGCGAGGCGCACCCGATCGCGCTGGCCGAGGACGGCTGGACGCTGCGGTCCTACCAGCGGGAGGCCGTCGACGGCTTCTGGGACGGCGGCTCCGGCGTCGTCGTGCTGCCCTGCGGTGCCGGCAAGACGCTCGTCGGCGCGGCCGCGATGGCGAAGGCGCAGGCCACCACCCTGATCCTGGTGACCAACACGGTGTCGGGACGGCAGTGGAAGCGCGAGCTGATCGCGCGCACGAGCCTCACCGAGGACGAGATCGGCGAGTACTCGGGCGAGCGCAAGGAGATCCGGCCCGTCACGATCGCGACCTACCAGGTGATCACCCGCAAGTCCAAGGGCGAGTACAAGCACTTGGAGCTGTTCGACTCCCGCGACTGGGGCCTGGTGATCTACGACGAGGTGCACCTGCTGCCCGCCCCGGTGTTCCGGATGACCGCCGACCTGCAGTCACGGCGCAGGCTCGGGCTCACCGCCACCCTCGTGCGCGAGGACGGGCGCGAGGGCGATGTCTTCTCCCTGATCGGGCCCAAGCGCTACGACGCGCCGTGGCGCGACATCGAGCAGCAGGGCTGGATCGCGCCGGCCGAATGCACCGAGGTGCGGGTGACGCTCACCGACGCCGAGCGGCTCGGCTACGCGGTGGCCGAGGCCGAGGAGCGCTACAAGATGGCCTCCACCGCCCACACCAAGGTGAACGTCGTCAAGGCGATCCTGGGGAAGCACCCGGGAGAACCGGCGCTCGTCATCGGTGCCTATCTCGACCAGCTCGAGGAGCTCAGGGAGGCGCTCGACGCCCCGATCATCCAGGGCTCCACCAAGAACAAGGAACGCGAGGAGCTGTTCGACCGGTTCCGCAGGGGTGAGCTGCCGGTGCTGGTGGTGAGCAAGGTGGCCAACTTCTCCATCGACCTGCCCGAGGCGAGCGTCGCGATCCAGGTGTCGGGCACCTTCGGGTCGCGTCAGGAGGAGGCGCAGCGGCTCGGGCGCCTGCTGCGACCCAAGGGTGACGGCCGGCAGGCGCACTTCTACTCCGTGGTCTCCCGCGACACCCTCGACACCGACTACGCCGCCCATCGCCAGCGCTTCCTGGCCGAGCAGGGCTACGCCTACCGGATCGTCGACGCCGACGATCTGCTGGGGCCGGCACTGCCCGACGTCGGCTGAGGTCTCCCCGTCCTGACGCCCCGGGCACGGTGCCCGGGGCGCTCCCGGCACACGCCCCCTGCCGGTCGACGCACCCCGTCTCGCTCCACGCTCCCCGTCGACGGGGAGCGTTGGCCGAGAACGGGTGCGTCGGCGTGTCTCTGCCCCGCTCGCGGGCTCCGGGACCAGCACGCCGCCGGGCTGATCATCGCCCTCACCGTCACCGATCTCGCGTCGCAGGAGGCGCGGCTGCGGGCGGAGGGGGTCGAGATCACGATGCCGCTGCGCGAGGAGCCGTGGGGCGAGCAGCTGTTCCAGGTCACCGATCCCAACGGTGTCGTCGTGCAGCTCGTCGAGTGGGCGGCCTGACCGACGTTCGTGTCGGCGCCCCTTCGGGTGGCCCCGAGGTGCGGACGGGCCGGCGGCACGGACAATGGGCTCTCCACGTCTCGGGGGAGTGGCCATCTCGACGCTCGGCTGGATCGCCGTCGGGGTGGCGGCCTGGCTGGCCGCCGCCACGGTCGTCGCTGTGCTGATCGGCCGAGCCGTCCGGCTGCGCGACGAGCAGGTGCCGCCGGAGCATCCGGTCGCACCCCCGCCGCCGGGGCAGCGATCGCCCCGGTCGGCGGGCCGGGACCGGCCCCACCGGTCGTGACGGGCCATCTGCATCCGGGTGTGTCGCACCGGCCGGGATCTGTGCGATCGTCCGCACGTGTCCTCCAGTGAGCGGGCCGCAGCGGAGCGCGCCCTCGAGCAGGAGCACCTGCTCAACACGCTGCTCGCCGAACGCGACGGGCTGCTGTCGGTGCTCGACCGGGTGCTCGCGCTGCGCGGCACGGCCCGGCTGATCCGCGACGCCGCGGGCGCGGACGCCGGGTTCGTGGCCGATATCGAGAGCGCCGGGCACGCAGTCATCCGCTGGCTCGCGGGCAACCGGACCAACTCCCTGCAGGATGTCGTCGTGCCGATCGGTCAGGGCGTGGGGGGCCGGGTGCAGGCGCTGGGCGCGCCGGTGCGGGTCAGCGACTACGTCACCGCGCGCAGCATCACGCACCAGTTCGACGGCCTGGTCCGCCGGGAGGCGATGGGCGCGATGCTCGCGGTGCCGATCCTCGACGACAGCCCCGCGAGTGGCCGGACGGTCGCGGTGGCCTACGCCGCGCTGCGCGGCCCCGGTGAGTTCGGGGACGACGCCGTGCACGCCGTGCAGCGGATCGCCGCGGACGCTGCCCGCGCCCTCCGGCTGGCCAACCGCGCCGAGGCCGGGCGGGACACGGCCGTGGCCGCCGAGCGGCGGCGGATGCAGGCGTCGCTGCACGACTCCGTGGGTGCGATGCTGTTCTCGATCGGGGCCCAGGTGCGCGACCTGCGGTCCACCCTTCCCGACAACCCGGTCCTGCGGACGCGCCTGGGCAGGCTGGAGTCGGACGTGTCGGCGGCGTCGCTGGCCCTGCGCGAGGCGCTGCTCGCGCTCTCGGAGTCCAGTCCCGAGCGGGCGCTGCCGATCGAGCTGGCCGAGCACTGCCGCAGCTTCGAGGCCCGCACAGGGGTGCCCGCGCGGTTGGTGCAGCTGGGCGAGGTGCGGCCGCTCGACTCCGAACGCACCGCGCTGCTGATCAACGCCGTCCGTGAGGGGCTGCTGAACGCCGAGAAGCACGCCGACGCCGGCACGGTGGTCGTCAGCCTCGGCGAGGTCGACGGCGGCGTGCAGGTGGCCGTCGCCGACGACGGGGTGGCGCGGACCGGGGAGGGCGCCGACGGCGAGCCCTGGTCGGAGGGCAGCGGGCTCGGCATCCGGCTGCTCGCGGAGAAGGCGGCGCGGCTCGGCGGGCGGGTCAGCCTCGTGCACGACGACGACGGCGGCACCACGCTGCGGATGCTGCTGCCCGGAGCCGGGAGCGGACGATGAGCGAGCTTGCGAGCGGATTCCTGACGCAGCGCCCGGCGGCCGAGCACCGTGGGACGGCAGCCGGCCGAGCCGGCGGGCTGGGTATGCACAGCGGGGCCGTGCGATGAATCCGGCGCGTGTGATGGTCGTCGACGACCACCCCGTGGTCCGCGACGGTGTCGCGCTGCTGCTGCGATGCGAGCCGGCCCTGGTCGTCGTGGGATCGGCGGAGAGCGGGCACGCCGCGCTGGAGCGCGCGCCCGCGTTGCGGCCCGACCTGGTGCTGCTGGACCTGCGGCTGCCCGACATGCTCGCCCCCGAGGTCGTCGCGGGCCTGCGCGCGGTGGTGCCCACCGCACGGGTGGTCGTGTTCACCGCGCACGGCGACCACCACGGCGTGCAGGCCGCGCTCGACGCGGGCGCGCACGGCGCGCTGCTCAAGGACGCCGCCGCCACCGACCTGGTCGCGGCGCTGCGGCGGGTGCTGCGTGGCGAGCGCGTGCGCGACCCGCGGATGGTGCCGGGGGCGTCGGCGGACCAGGCTCTCGCGAGGAGCGGGCTGACGAAGCGCGAGTACGAGGTCCTCCGGCTCGCCGCGCAGGGCCGGACCAACCCCGAGATCGCGGAGTCGACGGGGCTCGCGCGCAACACCGTCAAGACCTACCTGCAGTCGGCCCTGCACAAGCTCGGCGCCCGCAACCGGGTGGAGGCGATCGGCAAGGCCAGCGAGGCCGGGCTGCTCTGACCCGCTCCGGCCCCCGGCCCCGAACGTCCGGAAAGCCAAGTTCCTGTCGCTGAACGTCAGGAACGTGGCTTTCCTGCCACACAGGGCCGCTGCGGTGCGTACCCGCCTGCGCACGGGCTGCGATGCCCGGACGCTCTCAGGTAACGGACCGTCAACATTCGCGGGCGTCCCTCTCCAGGTGGGGGTGCCTCAGAGGTGAAGCGCCTCACACCATGAGCCCGCCCGATCACAGGGGACCGGGCGGAGCGAGGGAGCTCGATCGTGGCTGTACGACGAGGTGCAGGGGCGTGTTGACGGTACGTGGGTTGTCGGTGCGCTACGGCCGTTCTGTGCGGGCGTTGGAGGGCGTGGACGTCGAGGTGCCCGCCGACGGGGTGCTCGCCGTGCTCGGCGGGAACGGGGCCGGGAAGTCGACGCTGCTGCGCGCGGTCTCCGGCACGCTCGCCCTGCACCGCGGTGCCATCACCGACGGCGAGATCGTCTTCGACGGCGAGCGCATCGACCGGTCGAGCCCGGCCGCGGTCGTGCGGCGCGGCATCGTGGCGGTGCCGGAGGGCAGGCAGGTCTTCGCCCGGATGACCGTGGAGGAGAACCTGCGGACGGGCGGCCTCGGGGCCCGGTCGGCGGCGGCTCGGTCGACCGCTCGGGACCGGGTGCGGGAGCTGTTCCCGGCGCTCGCCGAGCGGGCCGGGCAGCGGGCCGGCCTGCTGTCCGGCGGTGAGCAGCAGATGCTCGCGATCGGCCGCGCGCTGATGTCCGGACCGCGGCTGCTCCTGCTCGACGAGCCGTCGCTCGGGCTCGCGCCGCAGATGGTCGGCCGCATCGCAGCGATCGTTCGCGAGATCCATGCGCAGGGCACCGCGGTGGTGCTGGTGGAGCAGAACGCGACGATGGCCTTGCAGGTGGCCGACCACGCCGTGGCCCTCGAGGTCGGCCGCGTCGCGCTCGCGGGCGCCGCCGCCGACCTCGCCGCCAGCGACGAGGTGCAGCGGCTCTACCTCGGCGGGCACGCCGAGTCGGCCGAGCAGGCGGCCGCCGAGGTGTGCGCCGCGGAGCAGCAGCGTGCGGGCAGGCGGTTGGCGAGGTGGACGGCATGACCGCCGAGGCCGGCACCGCGCCCGCGACCACGGGCACCGAGGTCCCCGAGCTCCGGGTCGACGCGGTGAGCCTGCGGTTCGGCGGGATCCGCGCGCTCGACGACGTCTCGTTCACCGTCCGCCCGGGCACCATCCACGCCCTGATCGGCCCGAACGGCGCGGGCAAGTCGAGCTGCTTCAACGTGATCTGCGGTGTCTACCGCCCCACGTCCGGACGGGTCGTGCTCGGCGACACCACGCTGACCGGACTGGCCACGCACCGGCTGCCTCGGCTGGGGATCGGCCGCTCGTTCCAGAACATCGCGCTGTCGCAGCACTCGACGGTGCTGGACAACGTGCTGGTCGGGCGGCACACGCTCACCCGCGGCGGCTTCCTGTCGGGCGGCCTGCGGCTGCCCTGGATCGGCCGGGAGGAGCGGGTGCACGCCCGGCGCGCCGAGGAGATCTGCGCGTTCCTCGGCATCGCCGACCGGATGCACACGCAGGTCGGGGCGCTGCCCTACGGCGTCGCGAAGCTCGTGGACATGGCCCGCGCACTCGCCGTGGAGCCGCGCGTGCTGCTGCTCGACGAGCCCGCGGCAGGGCTCAACGCGGCCGAGACGGCCGAGATGGCGAGCACGATCCGGGCGTTGCGCGACGAGCTGGGGATCTCGGTGCTGCTGGTCGAGCACGACATGGGGCTCGTCATGGGGATCGCCGATCGGGTCAGCGTGCTCGACTTCGGCCGGCTCATCGCCGACGGCGAGCCCACGGCGGTGCAGAACGACCCGGAGGTCGTCCGGGCCTACCTCGGTACCGGCGACGAGGAGGAGACGGCGTGAGCGAGCTTGCGAGCTCACCATTCAACACGGCAACACGTGAACGCCACCGACGAGCGCCAGCGAGGAGGATCGCGTGAACACCTTCGTCCAGCTCCTGGTCAACGGACTGGGGAAGGGGGCGGTGTATGCCCTTCTGGCGCTGGGCTTCGTCGTCATCTTCAAGGCCACCGAGGTGATCAACTTCGCGCACGGGTCGCTGGCCCTCGTCGCGGGCTACTTCATCGCGGTCAACGTCGACACGCTGGGCTTCGCGCTGGCGGCGGCACTCGGGATCGCCGCGGCCGGGCTCGCCGCGCTGCTGATCGAGCGGCTGCTGCTCGCGCGCAGCAGGCACGCCGACCACAACAGCCTCGCGCTGCTCACCATCGGCATCGACGTGGTGGTGGTCGAGGACATCTTCCGCAGGCTCGGCACCACCGTGCCGTACCTGGGCGCGCCGTGGGACGCGCGCCCGATCCAGCTCGGCGGGGTCACGCTGTTCAGCACCCAGCTCGTGGCGCTGATCGTCGGCCTGGTGCTGATCACGGCGTTCTTCCTGGCGTTCAAGTACACGAACTGGGGGATCGCGATGCGGGCCCAGGCGGAGAACCGCGAGGCGGCCGCGTTGATGGGCATCCGCAGCTCGCGGGTCACGGCCACGGCCTGGCTGGTGGCGGGAGCGCTGGCCGGCGTCGCGGTGCTGTTCATCGTCACCCAGGACTTCTCCGGCATCGGCCTGTCCCGCAGCACGCACGCGGTCGCGTTCGCCGCCTTCCCCGCGGCGATCATCGGCGGGCTCGACTCCACGGCGGGCGCGGTGGTCGGCGGGATCATCGTCGGGCTCACCCAGGCGCTCTCCGAGGTCTACATCTCGATCCCGTTCGCCAAGGTGGCGGTCTTCCTCGTGATGTTGCTGGTGCTGGTCGTCAAACCGTCGGGCCTGTTCGGGACGAGGGAGCTCAGTCGTGTCTGACACCGTGACCACCCCGCCCCGGGCCGTCCCGGCCCCCGCGTCCTCGCCGGTACGCGGGCGGCTGCGCCCCGCGAACCTGCTGCGAGCCGCGGCGTGGGCCGCGCTGCTGCTCGTCCTGCTGGCGTTGCCGCTCTACATCGGACCGGGCCTGCTGTCCGCAGGCCAGTACGTGATGATCGGTGTGGTCGGCGCGATCGGCCTCACGCTGGTGATCGGCCAGGCCGGGCAGCTGTCCCTGGCCCACGCCTTCTTCCTGCTCGTCGGCGGCACGTCCTACGCGGTGCTCGCCGGCGAGTCCGAGCAGGCGGGCAGCGAGTACATCGTCGGGCTCGGACTGCCCCCGCTGCTCGCCATGATCGGGGCCGTCGCGATCTCGGCGCTCTTCGGGCTGGCGTTTGCCCCGGTGGCGGGCCGGCTCAAGGGCATCTACCTCGGGCTCGCGTCGCTCGCGCTGGTGTTCCTCGGCTTCTACCTGGGCCAGGCGCTCCCGGCGCTCACGGGTGGCGCGTCCAGCGGGCGCGTCCCCGCGGAGTTCGCGCTGTTCGGCTTCGAGTTCTCCAACGAGGGGTACCTGGCCGTGCTCGGCGTGCCGTTCCGGCGCGCGGAGCGGCTCTGGTACCTGTTCCTCGCCCTGTCCGTCATCGCGTTCCTGCTGGCCAGGGGTGCCGTGCGGAGCCGGGTCGGGCGCTCGTGGCGCGCGGTGCGGGACAACGAGGTCGCGGCGGCCGTCATGGGTGTCAACGTGCTGCGGGCCAAGGCCGGCGCGTTCGCGGTGAGCGCCGCCTACGCCGGCCTCGCGGGCGTGATGACGATCCTGTGGCTGGGCCTGCTCAAGCCGGACGAGAGCGAGTTCGGCACCTACGGGCTCAACGCCTCCATCGCGTTCCTCGCCATGGCGATCATCGGCGGGCTGGGCTCCGTGCCGGGAGCGGTCCTCGGGGCGCTCGTGGTGTTCGGCACGCCGCAGATCCTCACGGTCTTTGCCGGCGAGCTCGGACTCGGCAGCGCGCTGTCCGGCTTCAGCCCGGTCGTGATCAGCCTGTACGTCTACGGGCTCGCGGTGATCGCGGTCGTGCTGTTCGAACCCGGCGGCCTGGCCGCCATCGGCAGGCGCATCGGCGCCGCGGTGCAACGACGGACGCACCGCGGCGCCGAGAACCCGACCGGCGCGACGGAGGGCCGGTCGGCACCCCCTGGAGAGGACGGAAGATGAACCTTCGGCGAGCATCGCGCCCGACGGCCGTGGCGGCCGGCCTGGCGGCGGCACTCATCCTGGCCGGATGCACCACGGAGGCCCCGGAGCCAGGGGCGGGCGGCGGGGGTGAGGGCGACGTCGCCACCGACATCGGCGTCACGGCGGACACGATCCCCCTCGGCGTACTGACCGACACCTCCGGCCCCTTCCGCAACCTCGGCACCGGCATCACCCAGGGCAACGAGCTGTGGGCCGCCGACGTCAACGCCAACGGCGGGATCTGCGGTCGCCAGGTCGCCCTGGAGGTGGCCGACAGCGGCTACAAGGCCGACATCGCGACCACGCAGTACCGCCAGCAGCAGCCGAACATCCTCGGCTACCTGCAGCTCCTCGGCTCGCCGATCAACGCGGCGCTCGAGGGCAACCTCCAGTCCGACGAGGTGACGTCGCTGGCGCTGTCCTGGTCGTCGTTCATCCTCGACAACCCGTACCAGATCATCCCCGGCACCACCTACGACCTGGAAATGATCAATGGGCTGGCGTACCTCCAGCAGCAGGGCCTGATCGCCGACGGCGACACGCTCGGGCACATCTTCATCGGCGGCGAGTACGGCGAGAACGGGCTGCTCGGCGCGAAGTACTACGCAGAGCAGCACGGGATGACGATCCAGGAGGCCAAGGTCGCGGCCACCGACACGGACATGACGAACATCGTCACCGGGTTCCAGGGCGCCGGCGTCACGGCCATCCTGCTGACCACCACCCCGGCGCAGACGGCGTCGGCACTCAACGCGGCCAACGCGCTCGGACTGGACGTGCCGGTGATGGGCAACAACCCGGTGTTCGACCCGGCCACCAACCTCGCCGGGCCGGCCGCGGCCGCCGTCGGCAACCTCTACGTGTCGGCCAGCTCGGTGCCGTACTCCTCCGACGTGCCGAAGGCCGCGGAGGTGCGCGAGGACTTCACCTCGACCTACCCGGACGCGGCCGCCAACGGCGGCGTGCCCTACGGCTATGCCGGCGGGCTGATCTGGCAGCAGATCCTCGAGCAGGCCTGCGAGAACGGGGACCTCACCCGCAAGGGCGTGCACGACGCGTTCCTCGCCAGCCAGAACATCACCACCGAGGAGCTCGTGGCGAGCGAGCTGAACTTCGCGCAGCCCGGCACGCCCGCGAGCCGCTCGGTCTACATCGCGCAGGCCGACCCGGCACAGGAGGGCGGGCTGCGCCAGGTGACCGAGGTGTTCACCTCGGCGGAGGCCGACAGCTACACGGCCCCGCACGAAGGCGCCTGACCCCGTCCCGTCCGCCCGCCCCGATCGCAGCAAGGTGGCTTTACCGCGTGTTGCTGCAGCAAAGCCACCTTGCTGCAAGGGGCGGCGGACGTCGGGGGCGGGTCAGGGTGTGTGTCCGGGCCCGGATCCGGGCGCACCCGGAGGTTCTCCTCGCCCCTGCCCGGCAGTGTTGGGGGCATGGAGCAGACGACCGACACGACCACCCGCATCACCTTCGACAAGTCCACGTCCGGCAGCGACCCGCTCACCCCGGACGCGCCGGTGCTGTCGTTCCCGCCGTCGGCGGACGAGGTCTCGCCCGCCGACACCGGCCGCCGGAAGTTCCGCCTCCGCCGCAGCCGCACCGACCGGATGCTCGGCGGCGTCTGCGGTGGGCTGGCGGCGGAACTGGACGTCGACCCGGTGCTGCTGCGCATCGGCCTCGTCGCGCTGACCGCGCTGGGGTTCGGCACCGGCGCCGTCATCTACGTCGCCGTGTGGCTCCTCGCCCCGGAGGCCGAGCTCTGAGGGGCGCCCGGATCGCAGCATGGTGGCCATGCTCCGACGGGACGGCAGCAAGGCCACCATGCTGCAACGGCGGCGCGGCGGGGTGGGCGACACGCGACAGGGGCGGCACCCTCCGCGAGGAGGATGCCGCCCCTGTCAGGACGTCCCGGCAGATGGACCGATCAGAAGTCCATGCCGCCCATGCCGCCGGTCGGGTCGCCGGCCGGAGCGGCGTTCTTCTCCGGCTTGTCGGCGATGACCGCCTCGGTGGTGAGGAACAGGGCCGCGATGGAGGCCGCGTTCTGCAGCGCCGAGCGGGTGACCTTGGCCGGGTCGATGATGCC
>NZ_JAHKRK010000148.1 GCF_019396355.1 Pseudonocardia nigra | reverse complement strand
GGCGTACCAGCCGAAGTCCGCCGCCCCGCCGGGGGTGACGAACCCGGCCACCACGATCAGGCCACCGAACAGGAACAGCCAGTACGACAGCGCGTTCAACCGGGGGAACGCCACATCCGGCGACCCGATCTGCAACGGCAGGATGTAGTTGGCGAACCCGAACAGGATCGGGGTGGCGTAGAGCAGCAGCATGATCGTGCCGTGCATGGTGACCAGCTGGTTGTACTGCTCCGGGGCCAGGAACTGGGTGCCCGGCACCGCCAGCTCCCCGCGCATCAGCAACGCCATCGCGCCACCGGTCAGGAAGAACAGGAACGCCGTGACCAGATAGAGGATCCCGATGTCCTTCGGGTCCGTCGTGCCGAGCATGTGCACCATGCGCGAGCCGATGGACCCTCGACTGCCGCGTCTGGTGGGGACGGGAGTCGGCTGGAGACCACTGGTCTTGCGCGGCGCAACGTCGGTCACCTCAGGCTCCTTCACCCGCAGCTCACCCGCCCTGCCGCGCGGGCCTACCCCGGAGTCCCCGCCGCGAAACCACCCGCACCACCGCCTGCCGGCGCCTCACCCGCCGGGGTGGCGCCGTGCGCGCCGCTACGCGTCGGCGCGCCGGTTCGGCCCGGCCGTCTCGTGGTCGAGAAGCACGCGGAGGCGGGCGATCCCGCTGACCATCCGCGACTTCACCGTCCCGAGCGGCACCCCGGTGCACTGCGCGATCTCCCGCTGCGTGTAGCCGGCGTAGTAGGCCAGCGTCAACGCGCGGCGCTGGTGCTCGGGCAGCCCGCGCAGCGCCTCCCGCACGCTGCCGGCCAGCAGGTGGCTCACGACGAACTCGTCGGCTCCGGGATGCGGGGAGGCCGAGGAGCGGGCGGACTGGCGCTGCCATGCGTCCTCCCGGCGCACCAGGTCGACCGCCCGGTGGTGCACGAGCGTGAGCAGCCAGGTGACGAACGGCGCGCGTCCCGGGTCGTAGCGGGTGGGCTGCTTCCACAGCACCAGGAACACGTCCTGCACGACGTCGTGGGCGAACCCGGGGTCCCGGCAGATCCGGTGGGCGAGCGACCACGCCTGCCGCGAGTACCGGTCGTAGACGATCGACAGCGCGTCCTTGTCGCCCCGGTTCAGGCGGAGGAGGAGTTCCAGGTCCGAGGGCCGGTCCTGCTCCCCCGTGGCGCGTCGCCCCGTCATCGGCCCGCGGCCGGTACGACCGGTCGTCGACCCTGTTGTCGACACGGGGGCTCGATGCGCCCGGTGGACGCGGCTGACGTCCTCGACCGGCCGGCGCGCCTCCTCCTCACCGTCGGCACGGGTCGAGAACACGGTCGAACAGCATGCTGGTGGCCTGCGCCTGCACGTACTTGTCCACCACGTCGACGGCCAGCTCGCGCGCCGACCACCGGGTGGGGTGGTAGAGCCGCAGCGCGGTGTTGAACAGGACGTCGCCGGTGTAGACCAGCGCGAACACGGTGTTCGCCGCCTTCTGTCCGCGCAGGCCGCGCAGCGCGGCAACTCCGTAGGCGGCACCCCACATCGCCCCGAGCGAGAAGTGGGTGGCGTAGTTCAGCCGCCGCCGGCCGCCGGCCGTCGCGGGCCGGACGGGCAGGAGCCTCTCGGCCAGCTCGGCCGGGGCGTAGCTCGCGGCGCGCCCGGTGATCGGCATCTCGACCAGCTTCTGGAAGGCGGTCATCACCCCGGTACCGGCAACTCCCGCGACGACCGCCCTGCCCACTACGGCGCCCGTCGAAGGACGCACTGCCGAGGTAGCCATGGACCCGTCATACCCCTGGCCGTCGCCACCCACACCAGGCGAACGCCCGGATTCGCCCGTCCGGGCCGCCACCGGATGGGACGCCCCTGCCTGGTGCCGGCAGGACAACACCCTTCACAGCGGCGTGGATCGCTTCGACCAGCTGCGCCTGCCGGAACAGCGTCATTGCGTAGTCGGGGTGCGGATGCGCCGCTGAGGCGACGTCGGCGGCGGCCCGGATCGGCTCGCCCGCTTGATCGCCACGGCCGGCCGATCGACCCGCGCACCCGCCGCAGCGGCCTCGTCGGCCGGCAGCCCCTCGGCGGTGACCACCGCGGTCCGTCCTGGGCCAGATACCCGCACACCTCACGGCGGCGCACCGCACGGCCAGATCCACCTCGGCCAGCAGCGCGGACAGCCCCGCACCCGGCGGCATCCCCACCAGCTCCTCGACCACCGGACCCGCGCCATGCCTCGAGCATGCGCGCGGCCACCGACACTTCTGGGCGCGCTTCGGGCGGAATCAACAGCGACTCAGATCACATTCAGCTCTCTGCCGGCCGATCCACCAGCTCGGCCAGCGCTCTGGGCGCACGGGCGCAGTAGCTCTCGGTCAGCAGCTCGGCGACCTCGTCCCAGTCGACGTCGGCGTCGAGCACCATCGCGACCACGTCGGCTCCCCATGGCGGCGCGAAGAAGGGGTCGCCGGCGCGGCGCAGCACGTCGAGCTCGGGGCCCGTCGACCGGAAGGTCAGCACGGTGCACGGTCCGTCCGTGCCGGCGGCACGGGCGAACGCCTGCGGGCGGCCGGCGTCGATGGTGAGGACGTGCGCGAAGGTGCGGGTACGGATCCGCCACCGGGTGCCGACCCATGCCGGTTCCTCGTGCGTCTGCGGCAGGGCGAGGCAGATCGCCCGCAGCCGGGTGAGGATCCCGGACGGGACGTCCGCAGGTCCGCTCATCACTCCCCCGTCGTGCCGGTTCGCAGCCGGCGGCGCGTCGCACCCCCCGGCTTGTCGACCGAGATCAGCGTGGCCGCGGCGAGCACCACCAGGTGTCCCGCGGAGCCTGCCACAACCAGCCAAGCCGTGGCGCCGCCCCGCTCGGCCGCGGTGGGGACGCGCGCTCGACCCAACCGTTGGTGAGGCCCACGGCGGAGACGATCACGACGAGGCCGAGGACCACCTTCACCACGACCCATCACTGCCACACGAGCCCCTACGGGGTGACCAGCGAGAGCGCGAGCCGCGGCCGCCCGGCGAGGCGGAGGCCAGCGCGACGGGCGCGGCCCGGCCCGTTGCGAGCGGGCGCGGACACGGTCGGAGCGGAGATGACCCTCATCGTCCGGACCGGGGGCGTGCGTCGCGTCCCGCAGCGGGCGGCGGGACGCCTGCCCACTGGGGGATGTCCGGGCCTCCCGCTACCGCGCGGGACGTACGCCAGTGCGTTCGGCCCGGTCAGAACTCCCGGTGCGTCACGTTGATCGCCCACGCGTCGACGGGCTCGCTGCCCGGCTCCACCTCGACCGGCTCGCCGGTCAGGTTCACCACGACCACGCCGTCCAGCGCGCGGAACGCCAGCAGCGGCGCCGTGGCGGACCGCCCGATCTCGACCTCGCCGGCGGCGAGCCGGGGCACGAGCCACTGCCAGGCCTCGGTCAGGGGCGTGGGCTGCCCGCCGTCGGGCCGGGTGCTGTCGGTCCACAGCGCGGCGTGCTCCAGGCCGTGCCCCTGCGGGCCCCAGTGCAGCGCCACCGCGACATCCGACTCGGCGAACGCGGCCACGGCCGCGAGCGTGGAGACGGCGCTGGCCGGGCTGGTGGCCGACGCGACCTCGCCCTCGGGCGCGTCGGGGTAGTACTCCGCCCACCAGACCGGGAGCGAGGTGCGCTCGCCGATCCACCGCGTCAGGTCGGCGAACTTCTGCGCACCGTCGCTGACCTGCTCGGGCATCGTGCCCTGCCGGGTCTGCGCGGAGCCGTCCACCACCAGGAAGTCCGCTCCCACGTTGTTGGCCAGCCAGTACTCGACCACGTCCAGCGCGCGCTGGTCCGCCACACCCCACGGGCCGCTGACGTCCGAGGAGTCCTCCGACCCCGGGTCGAGGCTCGTGAGCACGACGTACGGGCCGCCGACCTGGACGTCCGGGCGGACCTCCTTCACGGCCGTGTAGACCTGGTTGTACAGCTCCGTGTAGCCCTCGTAGTCCCAGCGGTTCTCGTCGTGGTTGTAGAAGCCCTTGAGCTCGTTCCACACCAGCACCCGCTCGACCTGCGGGTAGCGCTGCACCGCGAGCGCCGACAGCTCGGCGAACTCGTCGAAGTACTCCGGGTCCGGGGCGGTCTCCAGCTCCGACCAGTCGGTCTGCCCCGCCTCGCCGCCCTTCATCCAGTCCGGGGCACAGCACAGCGTCAGGACGGTGCCCCCGCCGGTGTCCTGGGTGAGCTGCATCCGCTTGTCCAGCGTGGCCCAGCTGTACTCGTCGGGGGACGGCTCGGGGTTGAGCGTGCCGAACCCCATCAGGTGGTGGTTCTGCCAGATCGCGCTGCCCTCGGAGAGGATGTCGATCCCGCGCTGCCGGGCCTCGGCGGGTTCCTCGGAGTCGAGGCTGTCCTCGGTGTGCGTGACGCCGAGCTCGAGCGGGCCCGCCTGCCGCTGCCAGTTCCATTCGCCCGCGAGCTCGATCACGGGCAGTTGCGCGTCGGGATCGGGCACGGCGGTGCTGGGAGCGGTGGTGGAGCAGGCACCGAGCGCCACGGCCAGCGCCACGAGGACAGCGGCCAGGAGGCGGGGAGGACGCACAAGAACCTCGTCGGGTCGGATCGGACGTGATGCACAGACAGTGACAGGTGGTGGCTGTGGCGCGGCTGAGAAGACGGCCTGCGACGGGCTGACTACCGCGCGCGCTGCATCCACCCCGTCGATGGCCGGCATCAGCGAATCGGTCTTCCCGGCCGTTGCACGGAGACCGACCGTGGGGTGTGTCGCGAGGAGGATCTGCCGTGGGACGAGGCCGGGTGGCGGGGAAGGTCGTCGTCGTCACCGGCGCCGGGCAGGGCCAGGGCGCGGCCGAGGCCCGACTGCTCGCCGCGGAGGGCGCCGCCGTGATCGGGGTGGACCGGGCGGCCGAGCCCGCCGAGGACCTGCCCGGGGTGGCCTACCGGCAGCTCGACGTCACCGACGGCGACGGCTGGGCCGCCCTCGCCGGGGACCTGCGCGAGGAGCACGGCCGTGCCGACGGGCTCGTGGCCAACGCCGGGGTCACGTGGCGGGCACGGCTCACCGACCTCGACCCGGCGGACCTCGCCCGCGTCCACGAGGTCAACGTGACCGGCACGCTGCTCGGCATCCAGGCCCTCACCCCGCTCATGTCCCGCGGCGGCTCGATCGTCACGGTCGGCTCCGTCGCCGCGCTCACCGGCCACTTCCCCGCCGCCTACACGACGAGCAAGTGGGCGCTGCGCGGGCTGGCCCGCACCGCGTGCCTCGAGCTCGGTCCGCGCGGGATCCGGGTCAACACGGTGCACCCCGGCTACATCGAGACGCCCATGACGGCCTCGGCCGCGCCGGCGTTCCGCGCCGCCAGCATCGCCGAGACGCCGCTCGGGCGCACCGGGACGGTCGCGGAGGTCGCGCCGCTGGTGGTGTTCCTGCTCAGCGACGACGCCGCGTTCATCTCCGGGGCCGAGATCCCCGTCGACGGCGGCATGACCGCCCACGGCGGGGTCAAGTCCATCAGTGACGCGCTGCGGGCCGACTCCCGCTGATCCCGCTCAGTGCCGCACGGCGGACTCCAGGAACCCGCGGACGAGGTCGGCGAAGCGGTCGGCGCGCTCGATCTGGGGCATGTGGCCGGTGTCGGCGAACACGTGCGACTGCGCGTGCGGCAGCAGCTCCCTGGCCGCGTGGAGGTGGTGGGCGGGCAGGATCAGGTCGCGGTCGCCCCAGAGGACCAGGGTGGGCCGCGGGTGCCGCGCCACATCGGCGAGCAGCCGCGACCGCCACCCGGCGCGTACGCCGCGGAACGTGCCCAGCTCGCGGGCGGCCTCCAGGAACACCTCGGCGTGCCCGGGGCGGCGGGCGAGCCGCACGGCCAGGTCGACGCGCTCCTCGGTGACGAACGAGCCGTCGACGAACAGGGCCCGCTCGGTGCGGCGGGCGGCCGTGCGGTCCACGCCGCTCAGCAGCCGCCGTCCGAGGCCGGGGACCGCGAGCAGCCGCAGCGCGATGGCGACCTCCTTGCCGAACCCCGCGCTGTTGACCAGCGTGAGGGACGCGACCCGGCCGGGGGCGTGCGTGAGCATCTGGAGCGCGACCGCGCCGCCGAGGGAGTTGCCCATGACGTGCACCGGACGCGGCTCGTCGAGCGCGTCGAGGGTCGCGAGGACGCCGACGGCCAGCTCGGGCAGGGACACCGGCCCCGGCATCCGCTCGGACAGGCCGAATCCGGGCATGTCAAGGCTGATCACCCGGTGGGCGGAGGAGAGGCGCTCGTGCTGGGGCGCTAGGCCGTGTCCCGTGGATCAGGGGCGATGGGCTTCGTGATCCAGATGGTTCCTGGCAAGGCGGAGGTAGGCGCCGTCGTACCTGGCGTACCCGGGCCTGCCGACAACGCAGCCAGGGGCCATCTGGGCGCGAAGACCGCGTTCATGATCCGCGGGACGCGGCCTTGGTCCTCGAGGCTGCGGCCGATCCCGTGCAGCAGGAGCACGGGAGGCGACGCGGGGTCCCCGCTGCTGCGGACGCGGATGCGGGCCCCGTGCACGGCCACGTGCTCCGGGTCACGCACCAGCGAGGCCGCCGTCACCGCCGGCCACCCACCGGTGTCCGGCCGGCGCGCGTGGTGGCCTCGGTGAGCAGGGCCATCAGCCGGGCGTGCCCGACGGGGAGGAGTCGGGCGAGGAGGTCCGGGACCTTCGCGCTCGCCGCGATGAGCACCCGCGCCCGCCTGCGCTCGACGGCGGCGAGGATCTCCGCTGCCGCCTTCTCCGGCGGGTAGGTCAGCAGGCGCGCGAAGGCCCGCTGGTGGCGCTCGGCCTCCTCGGCGTCGACGTCGCCGCCGATGCGGGCGCTCTCGGCGATCCGCGTGCGGATCCCGCCCGGGTGCACCGTCGTCACGCCGACCCCGCGCTCGGCGAGCTCCGCGCGCAGGACCTGGCTGAACCCGCGCAGGGCGAACTTGCTGGCGGAGTAGGCCGACTGCCCGGCCGGGGCGATGAGCCCGAACAGGCTCGAGACGTTGACCAGGTGGCCCCCGGCCTCCGCGGTGAGTGCGGGGAGCAGGTGGTGGGTGAGCAGCACCGGTGCCCGGAAGTTGATGTTCATGACCCACTCGAAGTCGGCGAGGGTCACCTGGTCGAACCGGCCGCCGAGGGCGACGCCCGCGTTGTTGACCAGCAGCCCGATCCTGGGGTGCTCGCGCCGGATCCGCTGCGCCGCCTCGGTGGTGGCCTCGGCGTCGGCGAGGTCGACCACGAGGGTCTCGACCGCGATGCCGGGGTGCGCCCGCCGGACCTCGGCGGCCACGGTGTCGAGCCGGGCGGCGTCGCGGTCCAGCAGCACGAGGTCGCTGCCGCGGGCACCGAGCCCGCGGGCGAGCTGTTCGCCGATGCCGCTCGCCGCGCCGGTGAACACGGCGGTGCGGCCGGCGAACCGGTACGGCGCCAGGCGGCTCCTGAGGCGACCTCCTCCAGTGAGCGGCGGGCGGCCCGGGCCGGGCTCTTCGCCGCGAACCGCATGTCGCGGCGCAGGTCGGCGCGGCCGGTCCGCAGGACGTCGAGCAGGTAGTTCTGGCGCGTGATCCACGGGTCGCGCTCGCCCTGCTTCGGGAACCGGTCCACGGCGCGCTGGACGTATCCCGAGGTCAGATCCAGCAGGGGCCGCCGGGCGCCCGCCGCGGTCACGGCGGGTGTGGCGCTGGCGTAGCCGTGGCGGTCCATGAAGTCGAGCAGGCGGCAGACGTAGCGCGACGACAGGTCGGCGCGCAGCGTCCACGAGGCGTTGGTGTAGCCGATGCAGTAGGCGAAGTTGGGGACGCCGCCGAGCATCAGGCCCCGGTAGGCCATCGTGTCGCCGGGGTCGACCCGCTCGCCGTCGACGGTCAGCTCCAGCCCGCCCAGCGGCAGCAGCGACAGCCCGGTGGCCGAGACGACGATGTCGGCCTCCAGCACGTCCCCGGACGCGAGCCGGACCCCCGACCCGACGAACCGGTCGATGTGGTCGGTCACCACGGAGGCGCGGCCGGCCCGGATCGCGCGGAAGATGTCGCCACCGGGGACGACGCACAGGCGCTGGTCCCACGGCTCGTACCGGGGGGTGAAGTGCCGGTCGACGTAGCCGGCGTCGCCTCCCAGGAACCGCACCGCGACGCTGCGCAGGAGCTTCTTCACCCGGTCCGGGCGGCGCCGTGCGAGCTGGTAGAACCCCTGGCTGAGCAGGATGTTCTTCGACCGGATCAGCGTGTGCGCGAGGCGCGCGGGCAGCCGGCGGCGCAGCGCCGCGGCCACGGGGTCGGTGGACGGCAGCACGGTCAGGTAGGAGGGGGACCGCTGCAGCATGGTGACGTGCTCGGCGGCCTCGGCCATCGCCGGCACGAGCGTGACGGCCGTGGCGCCGCTGCCGATGACCACCACGCGCTTCCCGGTGTGGTCGAGGTCGGCGGGCCAGAACTGCGGGTGCACGAAGAGCCCGCCGAAGTCCTCGACGCCGGGGAACTCGGGCTGGTGGCCCCGCCCGTAGTCGTAGTAGCCGGCGCACATGTAGAGGAACGAGCACGAGTACGTCCGGGACGCGTCGCCGACCCGGGCCTGCACGGTCCAGCGCGCCTCGGCCGAGGACCACGACGCGGACACGACGGTGGTGCCGAAGCGGATGTTCCGGTCGATCCCACCCTCGCGGGCGGTGTCGCGGATGTAGTCGCGGATGCTCTCCCCCGACGCCAGCGAGCGGTCGCCGCTCCACGGCCGGAAGGGGTAGCTGAGGGTGAACATGTCGGAGTCCGACCGCACGCCGGGGTAGCGGAACAGGTCCCAGGTGCCCCCGATGGCGTCCCGGCTCTCGAGGATCGCGTAGGTCGTGCCGGGGCGTTCCTGCTGCAGGCGCCAGGCCGCGCCGATCCCCGACAGGCCCGCGCCGACGATGAGGACGTCCACGTGCTCGGTCCCCGTCGTCCCGTCGACCGGGTTCTCGAGGGTCGTCATCCTGCCTCCTCCTCTGGCTGCCTACCGTGCCGTGGCTCCAGGATCGTCGGAGACGATCTCCGGAACTTGCCCGAACACGACAGAGATTTACCCTTTCGTGCCATCCGGGGTGCCCGGTCCTACCCTCTCTCCCCATGGGATCCGTGGTGCGGGCCGCCGGCCTGCGCGGCCTGGCGCCGCTCGTGGACGGCCTCGGCGGCGACGGCACCGCCTTGCTGGAGCGGTTCCGGGTCCCGCCCGCGGCCGTCGACAGCGACGACGCGGTCGTCCCGTCGGCCACCGCCGCGCGGATCCTCGAGACCGCGGCGGCCGAGCTGCGCTGCCCCGACCTCGGGCTCCGGCTCGCCGAGCAGCAGGACACCGGCGTCCTCGGCCCGCTCGCCGTGGCGATCGAGAACTCCCCGACCCTGGGTGCGGCGCTCGACTGCACCTCCCGGTTCCTGTTCGTGCACAGCCCGGCCCTGACCGTCGCGCAGGTCCCCGACCCCGACGGCCAGGCGGGCGTCGTCGGCCTGTTCTACGGCAGCGCGGAACCGCAGCCGCTCCCCCCGCAGGTGGTCGACCTGGGGCTCGGCCTGTTCCACCGGATCATCGTGCTGCTGCACGGTGGGCCCTACGGTCTGCGGTCGGTGCACCTGCCGCACCCACCGCTCGCGGCGGTGTCGCGCTACGTCGACTTCTTCGGCACCGACGCCCGGTTCGAGCGCCCGGCCGCGGTGCTGCGGGTGCCGGTGCAGATCATGTCGGCGCCCGTGCCCGGCGGGAACCGGCTCCTGCGCGACGTCGCCCTCGACTACATCGCCGGCCACTTCACCGAGCCCGAGCAGACGGTCACGGCGCGGGTGCGGCACCTGCTCACGCAGTCCCTGGGCACCTCCGGAGTCCACATCGCCGCCATCGCCCGCCTCCTGCAGACCCACCCCCGCACGCTCCAGCGCCGCCTCGCCGACGAGGGGACGACGTTCGGGGCGCTGCTCGACGACGTCCGCCGCGCCGCGGCGCACCGCCTCATCACCCAGACCGACCTGCCGCTGGGCCAGGTGACCGCCATGGTCGGGCTGACCGAGCAGTCCGCCCTCACCCGCGCCACCCGACGCTGGTTCGGGCACCCGCCCCGGGCGCTGCGGCGCCAGGCCTGACCCGACCACGGACCACGCCGCTACGCGCGCCGCGCCGCCCCGCGCAGCAGCGACCACACCTCCTGGAAGCCGTCCGGCTCGAGTGATGAGGACCGGTCGAACACCCGCACCTTGCCACCGGCCGGGGCCCAGGCGGGCCAGCCCGGGTCACCGCCGCCGACGAACGCGACCGCCGCCCCGTGCACGTCGTCGACGAGGCCGGGCGGCAGGTCGGTGCCGGCGACCTCCGCCACCCCGGGCGCCGACGGACAGCCGAAGTAGAAGGGCAGGTCGAGGCAGTGCACGGCGTAGCCCAGGACGGGTGAGCGCCAGGCGAACCGGTAGAGCCAGGTGGGGGCGTCCCCGCGGGCGGTCGCGACCTCGGCCACGGTGGTGGAGAACAGGGTGTCGGTGAGGAGCTGGCCGACGACGTCGGCGGTGTCCAGGTCCTCGTGCGCTGCGACGTAGGCCTCGATGACCGAAGGATCGAGCCCGGTTCCGGCGAGCACCGCGGTGGGTGCGACGTCCGCGAGCTGTTCGCGGGCGCGGGCGAAGGCGAAGGTGAACTCGTGGTCCGTGGCGCCGAGCACGAGCGGCGTGTCCGCGCCCACGCCACGGCGGAGGGCGTCGAGCGTCGGCTCGGGCAGCAGGTCGCCGTCGACGACGGGCCCGAGCGCCAGCCCGTCGAGGAGCCCCTCGAGGCCCTTGGCCGGGTCGGCGGCGGACTCGCCGATCGGCACCAGGGTCCGCTGCGCGGCGAGGACGCGCTCCTCGTCGAGCGTCGCCAGGCCCGCCCGCGTCGGCGCGACGCCGAGCAGCTCGGCGAGCTCGCGGCCGAGCGCCTCGGCCCGGCCGATCGGGACGTCGGCGACGGCGCCGGAGATGCAGTGCACCCGCGCGAACAGCCCCTGGGCCCGTGGCATGCCGAGGAGCGTGAGCACCGCGCCACCGCCCGCCGACTGGCCGGCGATCGTGACCCGGGACGGGTCACCGCCGAAGGCCCGGATGTTGTCGCGCACCCACTCCAGGGCGAGCAGCCAGTCGAGGACGCCCCGGTTGGCCGGGGCGTCGGAGATCCAGCCGAAGCCGTCGAAGCCCAGCCGGTAGGACACGGTGACGGTGACGACGCCGTCCCGGTTGAACCCCGCCCCGTCGTACCAGGGGCTGGCGGGCGAGCCCGCCACGAACCCGCCGCCGTGGATCCACACGAGGACCGGCAGCCCGCCGTCGGTGACGGGCTCCGGCGACGGGGTGAAGACGTCGACGTTGAGCGTCGACTCCCCCGGGATCGACGGCTCGGGGATCAGGGTCACCTCGGCGAGCTGCGTGCGCTGCGGCGTCGCGCCGTGGGCGGTCGCGTCCCGGACGCCGTCCCAGCCGCGGTGCGGCACGGGCGCGGCGAAGCGCAGGTCGCCCACGGGCGGTTCGGCGAAGGGGATGCCGAGGAAGGCCGCGGACCCGTCGGGGCGACGCAGCCCGCGCACGCGGCCCTGCGCGGTCGTCACCTCGGCGGTCGGCTCGTCGGTGGGCATGTCTCTCCTCGTGGTCATGGAAGGTCAGTCCTCCAGCTGCATCGCGTCGAGCATCGCGGTGTGGACGTCGGTGTTGTCGACGACGCCGTCGAGCGCGCCCGCCCCGGGTCCGCCCGCGGTCACCGGGATGTCCGCGCCGGTGTGGCCCCAGGTGGACCAGTCCACGACGAACTGCGTCGCGGTTCCGGCGATCGTGAAGGGCCCGTCCTCCCGGGACTCCGCGTCCCCGGACTCGTCCTGCGGGTTGACGTCCTCGATCGCGAGGCCACCGGTCTCGTGGTCGCCGGTGAGGATGATCAGCGTGTCCGGGTGCTCGGCCTGGAAGCGCAGGGCGACCTCGACGGCGGCGTCCAGGGCGCGGCCCGCCTCGAGCAGGAGCTGGGCGTTGTTGTGGTGGGCCATCTCGTCGATGCCCTCCTCCTCGACGACGAGGAAGAACCCGTCCTCGTCGTCGGCGAGCGCCTCGAGGGCCTTCGCGGTCATGTCGGACAGCGGGACGGCCGGGGCGTAGCTGCCGCCCTCGCCGTCGCCCCGGTGCTCGAACATCTCCTCGTTGGCGAACAGCCCCAGCAGCTTGCCGGACCCGGCGGCCTGCAGCTCCTTGGCGTCGGAGACGTACTCGTAGCCCAGGCCGACGGCGCGCTCGACCAGGTCGCCCCGGGTGCCCGCGCTGGCCTCCTCGGGGTCGGCCGGCGGCCGGTCGGGGTGGGCACCCGGGTCACCCTCCGGGAACCAGTGGTCCTCACCGCCGCCGAGGATGACGTCCACCCCGGTCGGCTCGAGGTACTGCTCGGCGATCGCGCTCTGGTCGCTGCGCGCGGCGACGTGGGCGGCGAAGGCCGCCGGCGTGGCGTCGGTGACCTGGGAGGTCGTGACCAGACCCGTCGACTTGCCCGCCGCCTTCGCGCGCTCGAGGACGGTCCGGACCGGTTGCCCGTCGGGGCCGACGCCGATCGCCCCGTTGTAGGTCTTCACCCCGGTGGCCAACGCCGTCGCGGCCGCCGCGGAGTCGGTGACGGCCCACTCGGGGTCGGCCGCCGAGGTGTGCACGCGGCCCGCGACCGGGAGCCCGTCCATGGCGAGCTCGCCGTCCGGCCCGGCCAGGGCGAGCCGGAGGAACTCCCGGGCTCCCACGCCCATGCCGTCGCCCATGATGAAGATGACGTTGCGCGCGACCCGGTCCCGATCCTCGCCCGGTTCGCCCGCCGCGGCTCCGCCGCAGGCGGCAGGCAGCACGGCGGCCGCGGCCAGTGCCACCGCGATGGTCAGCCGCCGCCTCACCGGACGCTCCGGATCGGCGCGATGGCGAGGATCGCCAGCAGAACCACGACGATGGCGAAGACGAACAGCGCGGGGTAGCCGCCGAAGGACGAAATGAGCAGACCCGCGACCGCGGGGCTCATCGCCTGCGGGATGTTGGTGGCGACGTTGAGGATCCCGAGGTCCTTGGCCGCCGCCGAGCCCCCACCCGGCAGCACCTCGGTCATCAGCGCCGTGTCGCAGGCCATGTAGATGCCGAAGCCGACCCCGTTGATCGCGCTCATGATGATCATGCCGGTGAGCGTGGGCATGACGAGCGGCACAAGCATCCCGGCCGCGAGGAACAGCGAACCGGCGTAGACGAACACCTTGCGGCGGCCCACCCGGTCGCTGAGCCACCCGCTCAACGGGACGGCGACGATCGTCGTACCGAGCCCCGCCAGGCTCAGCAGCCCGATCGCGCCATTGGCCTCCGCCAGGGTCATGCCGATGTGGTCGGTGAGGATGAACAGCTGGAAGCCGAAGACCACGAAGTAGCCGAGGACGAACAGGAACCGGCCGGCGAACGCCCAGGCGAAGTCCGGGTACCGGCGCGGGCTGATCCAGAAGCCGGCGAGGAACGCACGCAGGCTGAACGGCTCCCGCGCCGCGTCGCGGGTGGAGGCGTCGCGGTTGAGCAGCACGAACGCGACGGCGACGACGACCACGGCGACCGCGAAGGCGGTGTAGCCGACCCCCACGTTGCTCGCGAGCGCCCCGGCGATGATCACCCCGCCTGCCGAGCCCGCCATCGTGCCGATCCCCACCATCGCGCTCGCGGTGCCGCGGCGGCTGCGGGGGAACCGGTCGGCGACGATAGCCGACATCGGCCCCTGCAGGGCGTTGAGGGCGACCTGGATGACGACCCAGAACACGGCGATCCACACGATGCTCCGCAGCCCGCCGAGGCCCAGCAGGAACGCCGCCCCCACGGCCGCGCCGCCGAGCATCCAGGGTGCGCGCCTGCCCAGGCGGCTCCTGGTCCGGTCGCTGAACGCCCCGACGATCGGCTGCGCGAACAGCGTGAAGACGAACGACACCGTCGTGACGATCGCGAGGTTGCCGACCTTGGCGGCCCCGTCGACGGCCGTGATCTGGTTGGGCAGGAGCACCCCGAGCAGGCCGGAGTAGGTCGCGAACAGCACGAACGACGTGACCGCGAGCGAGGGCAGCAGGATCGGGGACGCCCGGTGCGGGGCGTCGGCGCCGCCCTCGGTGCCGTCCGCCGAGGCGGTCGTCGACGCCGCCACGACCGGCACGGCCGGCGTGACCGCCGCGGTCTCGGAGAAGCCGGCCTCGACGGCATCGGTGGCCGTGGGCGTCTCGTGCGGGTCGGGGTGCGGGGTTCGCCGGGGCATGGCGCTCCTCGGGTTCGGAGGGAGGGGGGATGCCGAGCGCTTCACGCGAAAATCGAGCGACACTCGATGTTCGTAGTGGAGGGAGTATGTGGGATGAGGTGACTCACATCAAGAGGCTCTTCGCGAACGGCCGCTGCTCCCTCGACTCCGTCGAGGAGCCGGCGCAGCCCGAGGCACGGGATGGTCCGGTCGCCGGACGGCGGCCGTGACAGTGCGCGACCCCGGAGCGGGGCCGTTCGGTCCGGGGAGCCCGGCGAGGGAAAGGGCTCTTCGTAGATCGGCCCGGGTCGGCTCGTTCGGCTGATCGAGTCTTGGTCGGCGGGGTCGTCCCTGTGCCCACGACGTCCGAGCGTGGCCTGCTGGACACGGCGTCGGACCTCGTCGAGTGCGTTGCCCGCGAGCTTGACGACGTGAGAGGCATCGAGCACCGCGACCGTGTCGGGCAGCTCGTCACGGATCGTGTTGCGATACCCGCGGAACGGGTCCCATCGGGCCGTATTCGACCGACACGGTGACCTCGACCCCTTGCTCCTTGAGCCAGTCGGCGTACACCGCGCCGGACCTGCCCTGCACGGCATCGAGCAGCCGCGCACAGAGACACCGGTCAGGGCCGCGGGTGAGGTCGACCATCACCGTGACGGCCTTGTCCGCGGAGGAGATCGCGTGCAGGACCTGGACGTGCCGGCCGTGGCCGACCGCGACCACCCCGCAGTCCGGACAACCGGGGCGAGACGGAACGAGGCCTCCAGGATGTCGAGAACCCGCCACTGGCTCCGTCCCCGCGGTGAACGTGACCAGAATGGGTCGCGCCAGCATCGAGGAGAAACACGATGGCCAAGTACTTGCTGCTCAAGCACTACCGCGGCGCTCCGGCTCCGGTCAACGACGTGCCCATGGACCAGTGGACGCCGGAGGAGATCTCGGCGCACGTGCAGTACATGCACGACTTCGCGGCCCGGCTCGAGGGGACCGGCGAGTTCGTCGACGGTCAGGCGCTCGCCCCCGAGGGGACGTTCGTCCGGTACGACGGCGAGGGGCGCCCGCCGGTCACCGACGGCCCATTCGCCGAGACCAAGGATCTCATCGCCGGCTGGATGGTGATCGACGTCGACAGCTACGAGCGCGCCATCGAGCTGGCCGGCGACCTGTCGGCCGCCCCTGGGGCGGGCGGGAAGCCGATCCACGAGTGGCTCGAGGTGCGCCCGTTCCTGACCGCGCCGCCCACCATCACGGAGTGACCACTGCGGTGAACGAGGCCCTGCTCCGGAGCCTCACGCCGAGCGTGCTCGGGATCCTCGTCCGTCGCGGAGCCGACTTCGCGGCGGCCGAGGACGCCGTGCAGGACGCGCTGGTCGAGGCGGTCCGCGTCTGGCCGGCCGACCCGCCGCGGGACCCGAAGGGCTGGCTGGTCACCGTGGCCTGGCACCGGTTCCTCGACGCGACCCGGGCGGACGCCGCCCGCCGACGGCGTGAGGACCTCGTCAGTGTCGATTCAGGGGAGCCGGCGCCCGGGTCGGGGTCTGGTTCTGGGCCCGCGGTGGACGACACGCTCCTGCTCTACTTCCTGTGCGCCCACCCGTCGCTGACGCCGTCGTCCGCGGTCGCGCTCACGCTGCGCGCCGTCGGCGGGCTGACCACCCGCCAGATCGCCCAGGCCTACCTGGTGCCCGAGGCGACCATGGCGCAGCGCATCAGCCGGGCCAAGCGCACCGTCTCCGGCGTGCGGTTCGACCAGCCCGGCGACGTCGCCACCGTGCTGCGCGTCCTCTACTTGGTTTTCAACGAGGGTTACTCCGGCGACGTCGATCTCGCCGCCGAGGCCATCCGGCTCACCCGGCAGCTCGCGGCCGCGATCGACCACCCCGAGGTGGCGGGGCTGCTCGCCCTCATGCTGCTCCACCACGCCCGGCGCGCCACCCGGACCGCGCCCGACGGCAGCCTGGTGCCACTCGCCGAGCAGGACCGTGGCCGATGGGACGCCGAGTCGATCGCCGAGGGCGTCGAGATCCTGCAGGCGGCCCTCGCCCGCGACCGGCTGGGCGAGTTCCAGGCCCAGGCCGCCATCGCGGCACTCCACGCTGACGCGTCCACCGCTGAGGAGACCGACTGGGTGCAGATCGTCGAGTGGTACGACGAGCTCGCGCGCCTGACCGACAGCCCGGTCGTCCGGCTCAACCGCGCGGTGGCTGTCGGCGAGGCCGACGGACCGCGCGCCGGGCTGGCGGCCCTCGCGGCGCTGGACAACTCACTGCCCCGCCACGCGGCGGTGGCGGCGCACCTCCACGAGCGCGACGGCGACCTGGCGACGGCGGCACGGCTGTACGCCGAGGCGGCCCACAAGGCCCCCAACCTCGCCGAGCGCGACCACCTGACGCGCCAGGCCGCCCGGCTGGGCGCCCGCCGGTGTCGCTGACGGGTCGCGCTCGGAATCCCCCGCAGCACTCGGCGCGGCCCTGGCCAGCGCGGTCGCCTCACAGTGAGTAGGCGGGTCGAGACCAGCTGCACGACGCGTTGCCGGCGGGGAAGCTCAGCGGCGGCGACAGACGCGCTGGAGGCGTGGCGTCTCAATAGACCCGCCCGCTGAAGCGCCCGGTGTAGGCGACCATCTGCGACGGCTCGGCTGCCCGAAAAGCGGCTCACCCAAGCTTATCCAGGAAGAGCCGGAAATGGTGCGACGGGGTCGTCGGCCTCTGCGCTGATCGCCGCTCGGGAGCATTGTCGGACGAATGGCCGGAAATGCGTTCGCGTCGTGACCAGGCAGGGGATGCGCTGTGGCCGTGATCATCGTAGGGCGCATTTTCGGCCGGATGGCCGATCGTGCGCCGAGGGCGTGATCACGGGCCCGAGCCGTCGTGTCGAGGGGTTGGTGATCGCCCGTTGGGAGCGGTTCCGGGCTTGGCGGATTCTGCCCGCAGGTTGAGCTGCGCGTCGCCTCGCGGCCGCCGAGGGGTCGTCGACACCTGTGATCAGTGTACCGGCGCGTTGTGCACCCACGTCGCGCTCACGCGTCCGAGCCGAGGAGCTGAGAGCCCATGATCGCCGTGCGGGCGCGTTTCCCGTGGTATCGACCGGCCCCGCACCAAGGCCGCGATCTCTGCCGCCGCGCTGCCACGAGCTGGGCGTGGACCCGGCGAGCGAATCGCCCGCGCAGCCGGCCCGCCGGGCGGACCGGCGACGTGGATCCGCTCGCCCGGTGCGACCGCCGCGGCCCAGTCGGCGCCCAGGCCGCCGGGGTGCAGCGCGATGTCGATGTCGAGCTCGCCGGTGTCCGGGTCGTGGCGGCGCACGGTGTACTCCCGGGAGACCGGCAACGGCCGCGGCCAGCGGAGCGACAACCCGTCGCGCTCCGGCAGCCGCAGTTCCCCGTGCTCGTCGGGGAAGATCAGGCGGACGTGCTCCTCGGGGACGTGGCTCTCGAAGCCCGCCGCGCCGTCGCCGCCGAGGGTGATCCGCACGAGCGCCGGGCCGAGCCGCGCGGTGCGCAGCACCTCCAGCTCGCGCAGCCCGATCGGATAGCCCACCTTCGCGGCGGCCGTCCCGGCCCGAACCTCGGCGATCCGGGCCAGGTGGGCCTCACGCACCAGCCCCGTCATGTGCCCATCGCCTCACGGAGGCTGCGCGGGCGCAGGTCGCGCCAGTGCCCCTCGACGTACTCCAGGCACGCCTCCCGCCCGTCCGGCCCGAACACCGGCTCCCAGCCGGCGGGCACGTCGACGAAGTCGGGCCACAGCGAGTGCTGGTCCGCGGCGTTGGTCAGCACCAGGAAGGTGCCGTCCGGGTCGTCGAACGGGTTCGTGGACATGAGGCGAACCTTAGTTAGGTTCGCCTGACCTTATCAAGTGTGGGCCACCTCGCATTCGTCCGTCAGCCCAGCCCGCGGACGATCTCCAGCGCGCGGGCGAGCGTCGTCAGCCTCGCGTCGAGCGTGTCTCCTGCGGGGTAGAGCCGCACCGTGTCGACGCCGGCGGCGCGCCAGACGGCGAGTCGCGTGCGGACCATCTCCTCGGTGCCGATCAGCGTCGTACCCAGCACCATCTCGTCGGTGACGAGCGCCGCCGCGCCCTCCCGGTCGCCGCCCTGCCACCGCTCGCGCACCGCCGCCGCGACCTCGGCCCAGCCCTGGCGGCTGTAGGCGTCGTTGTAGAAGTTGGTGCCGGCCGAGCCCATCCCGCCGAGGCTGAACGCGAGCTCCTTCTTCCGCGGGGCGAGCATCGTGGCCAGCTCGTCCTCGTCGGCGGCGAAGGCGACCTCGGCGCCCTGGCTGACGTCGAGGTCCGACCGGGCTCGCCCGGACCGGGCGAGCCCCGCGTCGAGGTGGGTGAAGTAGGCACCCGAGCCCTCCGGGACGAAGCTCGTGCCGAGCCAGCCGTCGGCGACCTCCCCGGTGAGCGCGAGCAGCTTCGGCGACATCGTCGCCAGGTAGATCGGGATGTCCGGGTTCGGCGGGAGCGATAGCCGCATCGGCCTGCCCTCGCCGTCGGGCAGCGGGATCGCCACGCTCCGCCCGGCGTAGGCAACCTTCTCCCCGGCGAACGCCTGCCGCGGGCGTGCGCGTGCCTACCTGGACGACCCCGGAACCGAGCAGCAGCCGATCGGTGCGGGCGGCGAGGTAGCCGAGCACCGACGGCGCGTCCGACCCCCAGGCCTCCGCCACCCAGCACACGTCCAGGCCGAGCTGCTCGGCCTCCAGGACGAAGTCGAGCGTCTCACGGAAGGGGCGGGCGCGCCCCGAGCCCTCGACGGTCGTCGCTGTGCCCATCAGTCCGATCCCTCGGCCCGCTCCTTGATCGCGGCGAGCGTGGTGGTCATCCCGGCCTCGAACTCGCGCAGCCGCACGAAGACGATCTTCTGTTCCTTCTCGGGCATCCGCTCGATCGCCAGGCTGAGCCCCGAGCGCCCCGGCCCCAGCCGCACCCACTCGGTCAGCGCCGTCCCGCCGTCGGCGGGTTCGAGGGTGAACCGCCACGTCGCGCCCGGCTCGGACGGGTCGCCGACCGCCCAGCCGAACACCCGGGGCGCGCCGCACTCCACCACCTGCGCGGGCGCCGACCACTCCCCGAGCGCGTCGTGCCGGTTGTGGCCGACGAACCGGGCGCCGACCGCGGGGCCGCTCGCCCCGTCGAGCCACTCGACCGCCTGCAGCTCCCCGCTCAGCGCGGGCATCAGCGCGACGTCCGACACCAGTGGCCAGACCCGCTCCGGCGGCGCGGCCACCCACGTCCGCACCTGCACGGTCGGGCAGTCGGCGTACCGGGCACCGGTCCACTCCATGGCTGCTGGCTCCTCGTCGTCGGGGTCGGCCGCGGACGTGTCAGGAAAGCCACGTTACTGTCATTCGACGACCGGAACGTGGCTTTCCTGACCCTCCGGACGGGGCGGCCGCTGACGCCGGCGCGTCCGGGCCGCACACACCGTCCGTCTTTGGC
>NZ_JAHKRK010000147.1 GCF_019396355.1 Pseudonocardia nigra | reverse complement strand
CGAGCCTGCGCGCTGCGGCGAGCTGCTCCCACCACAGCCGCACCCCCGCGCGGTCGACGGCGGCCGCGGCCGCGAGCCCGGCCCGCAGCTCTTCGGCCGCCGAGACCGCCGCTGCGCGCTCGACGGGGTCGCCCAGCCCGAGCTCGGCGGGCGTGCGGTCGTACAGCTCGCCCAACAGCGCCCGGTACTGCGGCTCCGGGAGCGCATGGCCGTTCTCCCACCGGGAGAGCAGGGACTTCAGGCTTGCGGCGGCCGCAACGGGAGCGCCCGTCGCCCGGCCCAGCGCCGCCAGCTCGCGTGCCGCCTCCGACTGTGACCAGCCGCGGGACACGCGCGCGGCCCGCAGGCCCGTGCCCTCACCTCGGCCCATCCGCCCCTCCTGGACGTGTTGGTGTGCGATGCGGTCAGGGTGCCGCAGGGGTCCGACAGGAACCGCCCCGGCACGACGACCTCGTCGAGGCGCCGCCGGCTGCGGCGCCGGGAATTGTCGGTGCCCGGGCATACCGTCGACGACGTTGCCGTAACAGGGCGTCAACAGTGGCTCGAGGGGTGGAGATGGATCTCACGACGTGTTCGGCTTGTGCGCTGGCAGGTTCGGTCGGCGGAGCGGTCACGGGCTACTGCGCGGGGCGGCGGAGCGCGGGGGGCAAGCGCCGGCGGCGGGGGCGGCGGGCAGCAACGCGGGGCGACCGCACGATGCGGTCCTGGCCCGGGGGCAGACGCCGCGACCAGCGAGGGCCCGACCGCGACAGCCGCGGCCCGGGGGCGCCGCCCGACGGTGGGGAAGTGCAGCGGTGACGGCGCGACGTCCGGGCCCAGTGGGGCCCGCCCGCGTCACTCGAAGTCGCCCGCCGCCCGGCGCACCTGCCCCAGCAGCTGCGTCAGCTGCGTCTCCTGATCGGCGCTGAGGCCGGTGAGCCCGAAGTCGATCTCGGTCACCGATTTGGTGGCGTGCTCCAGCACGGCCGACCCTGCCTCCGTGATCTCCACCAGAGTGGCCCGGCGGTCGGTCGGATGCGGGGTGCGGCGCACGAGTCCGTCGGCCTGCAGCCGGTCCACGATGTTGGTCACGCTCGTCGGGTGCAGCTGCAGGCGCTCGCCCATCACACGCATCGGCAACCGTCCGGTGCGGGAGAACGTCAGTAGCACCAGTGCCTCGTACCGGGCGAAGGTCAGCCCGTGCGGGCGCAGTGCGCCGTCCACGGCCGAGAGGAGGATCTGCTGCACGCGCATCACGCTGGTCACCGCCGCCATGGTGCGGGCGGGGCCGATCCGCTGGTCCCACAGTTCCGCCGCCCGCATGATCGGGTCGAACGGCAGGGGGTCGCGATGCGCCATGACCGCCGACGCTAGCAGTGCGCCCCGGCAGGCCACGGCCACGGCCGCCCGGCACCGGCGGGCGGGTCGGCGATCGAGGCCGCGGGCGCCGGGGTCGCGGGGCCCCCCGTGCTGGTGCAGGCTGTCGCCATGCTCTTCGCATTCAGCATCGCCCCCGCGGGCAACGGTTCGGACAGCGTCGGTGAAGTCGTCGCGGAGGCTGTCCGCGTCGTCCGGGAGTCGGGACTGCCCAACGAGACCACGTCGATGTTCACCACCATCGAGTCCGAGAGCTGGGACGAGGGCATGGCGGTGGTCAAGCGCGCCGTCGAGGCGGTGCAGGCGCACGCGCCGCGCGTGAGCCTGGTGCTCAAGGCCGACATCCGGCCGGGCCACACGGGGCAGCTCCAGGCCAAGGTGGAGCGGGTGGAAGCCGCGCTCGAGGGGAAGTGAGCGGGACGAGGGTGGATGCCGGCGCGGTGGAGCGCGACGGCGTCACGCGGATCGTCCTCGTGCACGGCGCGTGGCACGACGCCTCGTCCTGGGCGCCGCTCGTCCGGGAGTTGAGGTCCCGCGGGCACGACGTCGTCGCGGTCGACCTGCCGTCGGAGCAGCCCGGGCTCGGGGCGGAGCACTACGCGGAGGCGGTGGAGGCCGCGCTCGCACCGATCGGGCCCTCCGACCGGTTCGTGCTGGTCGGGCACTCGCTCGGCGGGCTCACCGTGCCCGTGGTGGCGCAGCGGCTCGGAGCGGAGCGGGTGGCCGCGCTGGTGCTGGTGGCGGCACTGGTGCCACGGCCCGGAATGTCGTCCGACGACCAGATGCGGGCCGAGCCGGGAATCATGGCGCCCGGGTTCGGGCGCGGCCAGCAGCGCAACGACGACGGCACCACCTGGTGGCCTGCCGAGGCCGCGGTCAGTGGGTTGTACGCAGGGGTGTCCGCGGAGGCGTCCGACGAGGTGGTGGCCGCGGCGGTGTCCCGGCTGCGGCCCAGGCGTGGGCGGTCGGCCGAGAGCTCACACCGCTCACGGCCTGGCCCGACGTGCCCACGGTCGTCGTCGTGTGCGCCGAGGACAGGGTCGTCGGCCCGGAGCGGCTGCGGCGCCTGGCGGGGGAGTTGCCGGGTGCGCGGCTGGTGGAACTGCCGGGCGGGCACTTCCCGATGCTCACGCGACCGCACGAGCTGGCGACGATCATCGAGCAGGCCGCAGCAGCCGAGAAGGTGGGGGAGGAGTAGCGGAACGGGAACGGCCATGGGCAGGAGGTCTGCACCGACGGTGCTGTGCGACCCCCTGTCCATGGCCGCCGGGCACTGCCGCACGAGCGGCAGCGGCCGGATCAGCCCAGGGCGACGTTCAGGGTGAAGAAGAAGACGCCGATCAGGATGGCGGCCGCGCCGAGCGTGATCGCGATCTTGGCCTGCTTCGCCGACACGGGGCGGCGCACGGCGGCGACACCCAGGCCCACCGCAGTGGCGCCGACGATCCAGCCGAGGATCGAGATCGGGCTGACGAGCAGAGCGATCGCGCCGACGATCAGCGCTGCCTTGCCCAGTGCCGGGCTCTCCTCCTTGGCGGTCTTCTTGCGCGCGTCGTTGAGCAGGCGGTCGGCGACGGTGTTCTCCGTGCTCATGCAGGTTCCTTCGAGTGCGGGAAGCCGCGGGTCGCGGCCGGACGAATGTCTACGCAGAGCGACCGCGAGGTCACTCACACATCATCAACGATTGGTTCCCGTGTCTGGTGCTCCGCCAGTCCGGTGGTCGATCGCGGCCCGCGACCGGCCGATCGCCGAAAGTGATCGCCCTGAGTGATCGGGATCCACCGGATAGAGGGATCTTGGCCGGATGTCCTCGGTCGTCCTACTGTCCGAACGGGCTCTCCGCGGCGGAGAGCGGGAGCGGGGACGGGTGATGGGTGAACGCGACGAACACCGGGCGCGACGGGTCTGGCGGGCGCTCGAACCCGTCCATGCCGTCACCTATTTCGCACCGGAGTCCCGGGCGGCGTGCGAGGAGCTGGGCACGAAGGGCTACTGGATGAGCTACTTCGCGCTGCGGGCCGCACCGCTCGGCGCGGCGCATCCGGAGCTCGTCACCGCGCTGTTCTACAACTTCCATCCGGGCCTCGTCGCCAGGTCCGTGCCGCATGTGTGGTCGCTCGCGCGTCCCGAGCGGTTCGTCGACGTGCGCCTCGAAGCGGTCGACGCTGCGCTGCACCGTCTGCTCGGCCCCGAGGTGCTCGCCGCGCCGGACGTGGCCAAGGCCGCCGTGATCGCGCGTGACGCCGCGCTCGCCGCCCCGACCGCGGGCCGGGCACTCGCGGCCGCCAACTCCGCGCTGCCGTGGCCCGACGCCCCGCACTTGGTGCTCTGGCACGCGCAGACGGTGCTGCGGGAGCACCGCGGGGGCGGGCACGTGGCCGCGCTCCTCATGGCGGGTCTCGACCCGGTCGAGGCGCTCGTCCTGTTCGCCGCGGAGCACGACATGGATCCGGAGTGGTTGCGCACGCGGCGCGGCTGGTCGGAGGAGGAGTGGACCGAGGCCGTGGCGCGGCTCACCGAGCGCGGGTTGGTCGACGGCGCCGGGCTGACGGCTGCGGGGCGCGCGCTGCGGGTGGAGGTGGAGGCACACACCGACGCCGCGGCGGACGCCCCGTGGGCGGTGCTCGGCGCGGAGCGCGCGGAGCGGCTCGTGGCGCTGGCCGCGCCGCTCGTCACCGCGATCGTGGCCGGTGACGGCTTCCTCCCGGCAAACCCGATGGGCCTGCGCCCGCTCGTCGCCACGAGCTGAGCGCCGGGCTCCGGTCGGGGCGGACGGCGGATCGCCAGCGTGCCAGGATGAGGAGCGTGACTCGACCCAATCCCCGTCAGGCGGCCCAGACGGCCGCGCTGTCGTCCGCCATGGCCGGTGCGGTCGACCTCTCCGCCCTCAAGGCCCGTTCCGAGGCGGCGGCCCGCCAGCAGGCCGCACCCGCGGCGGTGGACGGTGGCGCGAGCCAGTTCGTCGTCGACGTCACCGAGCAGACCTTCCAGACCGAGGTGATCGAGCGGTCGACGCAGGTGCCGGTCGTCGTCGACCTGTGGGCCACCTGGTGCGGTCCGTGCAAGCAGCTCTCCCCGGTGCTCGAGCGCCTCGCCGAGGCGGCGGGCGGCGCGTGGATCCTCGCGAAGGTCGACGTCGACGCCAACCCGCGGATCGCACAGGCCTTCGGTGTCCAGTCGATCCCGATGGTGGTGGCGGTCGTCGCCGGCCAGCCGGTCGACGCGTTCAACGGGGCGCTGCCCGAGCCGCAGGTGCGTCAGTGGATCAATGCGCTGCTCGACGCCCTCCGCGACCGCATGCCCGGGATCGCCCAGGCGGAGGCGGCGGCAGGCGGCGCGGAGCCCGTCGAGGAGCCCGAGGACCCGCGGTTCACCGCGGCCGAGGACGCCCTCGAGCACGGCGACTACGCCGCCGCCGAGGCGGCCTACGAGCAAATCCTCGCCGGCGAGCCGGCCAACGAGCAGGCCGCGGCCGCGTTGTCGCAGGTGCGGTTCCTCGCGCGTGCGGAGCAGGCCGACCCCACGGCGGTCGCCCGTGCCGACGCCGCCCCCGACGACGTCGACGCCCAGCTCGCCGCGGCCGACGCCGAGGTGGCGGGCGACGCCGTCGAGGCGGCGTTCACGCGGCTGGTGACCACCGTGGGCCGCACGGCGGGCGACGAGCGCGACCGCGTCCGCGAACACCTGGTGGGGCTGTTCGAGCTGTTCCCGGCCGACGACCCGCGGGTCACCGCCGCGCGGCGGGCGCTGGCCCGCGCGCTGTTCTGACACCGGCCCCACGCCCCGGCAGCTCCCGGGCTACACGCAGTCGGTGACCCCGCCGCGCACCCCGGTGCGGAACAGCGGTTACTCCGTGCGGGGACGGCAGCGGCGCGCCCGCCACCAGCGCGTCCAGGGCGCCCCGCAGGTAGGGGCAGTCGCGCACGGGCTCCGGCGCGGGGCAGTCGCGACTCGACAGCAGCACCTCCCGGGCCCGCTGGGCGCGCGCGATCTGCGCGTCGAGCGCCGCGACCTGCTCGTCGACCACCCGACCCCACCCGTCGGGGCCCGGGCGGAGCGCCGCGCGGATCGCGGCGAGCCCGAGCCCGAGGTCACGGGCGATCGCGATGAACGCGAGCCTGCGCAGCGCGTCCGGCCCGTAGCGGCGCCTGCCGTCACGGCGCGCGGGGGCGTCGAGCAGTCCCTCGCTCTCGTAGAACCGGATCGCCGACGGCGCGAGGCCCAGCCGGCGCGCGGCCTCGCCGATGCCGACGTCGGTGCTTGACGTCAAGGGCACTTGAGCATCCACGGTGGAGGCCATGACCACCTCGATACCACCGTCGTGGACGACGGGTCGTTCCCCGAACGGGTTCGCCGCGCTGCCCGCCGGCCGCGCCGGGCGGATCGGCGGCAGGCTGATGCGCCGGATGAACGGCGGGCAGCAGCGCGAGCTGCTCGACCTCCTCGGCGACGCGGCTGCGGGCGACGTGCTGGAGGTCGGGCACGGGCCCGGGGTGCTGCTCGGGCTGCTCGTGCGCCGCTCCGCGGTCCGGCGGATCGTGGGCGTCGACCCGTCCCAGGACATGCGATGGCTGGCCGTGCGGGCGCTGGCGTGGGAGATCGCCGCGGGGCGCGTCGAGATCCGGCCCGGTGACGCCGCCGCGACCGGCCTGCCCGACGGCGCCGTCGACCTCGCCGTCTCGGTCAACAACATCGCGATCTGGCCCGACCTCGACGCCGGGGTGGCCGAACTGCGTCGCGTGGTGCGGCCGGGCGGGCGGCTGCTGCTCAGCTGGCACGGCGGCACGGAGCCGGCACGGGCCGCGCGGCGGCTGCTGCTGCCCGAGGAGCAGCAGGCGCGCATCGAGGACGCGGTGCGAGCGCGGTTCGCCGAGGTGCGGCGGGTGGGGACGCGGCGGTGCACGGTGGTCGACGCCCGCGGCTAGACGATCACATGTCGTGACGCGCCCACCACGGCGCGTCGCAGAACTGTCGGTGCGCCTCGGCATACTCGCCGACATGCCCCACCCCCGACCGTCCCGCACCGCGCACCGGTTGCTCGCGCTCGCCGCCGCGCTGGTCGTGCTGCTCGCCACCGTGGGCTGCGGGCTCTTCGGCGACGACGGGCCGGAGGAGACGGTCACCGGCTTCCTCGCGGCCTGGTCCGCCGGCGACACGGGCGCGGCCGCTGCACTCACCGACGACCCGGCCGCGGCGGGCGAGCTGCTGGCCGCCACGCGCGACGCGCTGGCGCCGGAGGCGCTCGTCGCCGAGCTCGCCCAGGTGCGCACCGCGAGCGGCGAGGCCACGGCCTCCGTCGACGTCACGTGGCGGTTCGGGCCCGGGCGCACGTGGAGCTACCTCGGTGAGCTGGAGCTGCTGCCCGCCCCCGACACCGAACAGGGCTGGCGCGTGCACTGGTCGCCCACCGTGGTGCATCCGCAGCTCGCCGCGGGGCAGCGGCTCGCCGTGCGCACCCAGGCCCCGCCGCCCGCCCCGGTCGTCGACCGCGACGGGGTGCCGCTGCTGGAGTCCACCCCGGTCGTGAGCGTGCTGCTGGACCGGCGTGCCACCGGCGAGCTGCCCGCCGTGGCCGGAGCGCTCGCCGCTGTGCTGTCGCCGCTCGACCGGCAGATCACGCAGACCTCGATCGTCGAGGGGGCGGCGCGCACCCCGGACGGGCAGGCCTACACCGTCGCGGTGCTGCGGGAGACCGACTACGAGAGCGTCAAGACCGCCATCTACGACCTGCCGGGGGTGCGGTTCACCACGTCCGAGCGGCTGCTGGCGCCCGACGCCGACTTCGGGCGGCAGGTGCTACCGAACGTCCGCACCGAGCTGGCGGCCCAGCTGGAGGGTGTCGCGGGCTGGTCGGTGCTCGTGGTCGACGGCGCGGGCAACCGGATCCGCAGCCTCGTGGAGGAGCAGCCGCGGCCGGGGAACACCGCGGCCGTGGGAATGGACCGGGCGGTGCAGACGGCGGCGGAGGACGCCGTCGAGCCGGTGGAGCAGCAGACTATGCTCGTGGCGGTCGCGCCGTCCACCGGCGACCTGCTGGCGGTGGCCCAGAACGACGCGGCCGACGCCGAGGGCGCGCTCGCACTCACCGGCCGGTACCCGCCGGGCTCCACCTTCAAGATCGCCACCGCGGCCGCGGCGATCGCGGGCGACGGCCTCACGACCGCCTCGCCGGTCGCCTGCCCCGGCGTCACGGTCATCGGGGGCAGGCCGGTGCCCAACGCTGACCGCTTCGACCTGGGCACCGTCCCACTCCGCACTGCCTTCGCCCGCTCGTGCAACACCACGTTCGCCCAGCTCGCGGCGGGCTTCGAGCCGGGGGAGCTGCCGGAGGCGGCGCTCCGGCTGGGGATCGGCGCCGACTACGTCGTGCCGGCGCTCACCACCATCACCGGCTCGGTGCCCCCGTCCGGTGACGTGGTGCAGCGGGCGGAGAACGGCTTCGGCCAGGGGCAGGTCCTGGCGAGCCCGCTCGGCGTGGCGCTGATGGCCGCCACGGTGGCCCGTGGCGCCCCGGTCGTCCCGCAGCTGATCCGCGACCGCCCCACCGAGGTGGTGCGGCCGCCGGGCGAGCCCGACCCCGCGGTGCTGGAGCAGCTGCGCCCGATGATGCGTGCGGTCGTCACCGAGGGCACGGCCACCGCGCTGGCGGGGTGGGGGGAGGTGTACGGCAAGACCGGCACGGCGGAGTTCACCGGCGACGGCCGGGCCCACGGCTGGTTCGTCGGGTACCGCGGCGATGTGGCGTTCGCCGTGCTGGTGGTCGACGGCGGCTCGTCCGGGCCCGCGGTCCAGGTGGCGCAGCGGTTCCTGGCCGCGCTGGGCTGAACCCGTCGCGGGGGTGCGAGGGCCGGGGCGGCGGGTGGACGTGCGGTGACCAAGGCGCTGCTGCCGTCCTGGATCGAGTCGGAAGGGACGTCGGCGCCTTGATCGACGGGCTCGCGTCCGATCGCGCGGGACATGGTGTGTGAGTTCCGCGCACGCTTCGACGCCGGGCTTGCCCCGGCGCTTACTCTGGAACCCATGTCCTCGCGCCGGATCCCCGTGCTCGCGCTCGTGGCCGACGTGGTCGCGGTGGTCGTCTTCGCCGCGATCGGGCGGATGAACCACAGCGCCTCCGACGACCTCCTGGGTCTCGCAGGCACGGCCGCGCCGTTCCTGGTGGGGCTGGTCGCCGCGTGGGCCACCCCGGTCGTGCGGGCCCAGCCCGCCGGGCTGAAGGCCGGAAGCGTGGTGCTCGCGGGCACGGTCGTCATCGGGCTGGCCGTCCGGGCCGGCTTCACCGGCCGGCTGCCGCTGAGCTTCGCGCTGGTCACGGCCGTCGCACTGGCGGTGCTGCTGCTCGGCTGGCGGGGACTGTCGCTGCTGGTGTCGCGTCGCACCGCCGACCGCGCGCTGCGCTGAGATCGGCCGCCCATCCTGCCGTTCCACCTGCGCGGATCCGGGCCGGGACGCGGGGGGTTTGCGCTAGCGTCGGGTGGGTGCGCCGCGTCCTGCTGCTGATCGCCGCTGCGGCGCTGCTCGGTGCCTGCACCACCGACGGCCCGGGGCAGGCCGCGGCCGCGCCGACCCCGACGGCCACCGCAACCGGGCCGATCGGGCTCGTCCTCCCGCCCCGGCCGCGCGAGCTGCCCCTTGACGGCGTGGATCCGTGTGCGCTACTGACTCCGGAGCAGCGCGAGATGCTCGGGCTGAACGACAACTCGGTCCGGTCGACCACGACGGCGCGGGTGTTCGCGGGCCCGACCTGCTCCATCCGTGGGGACGAGCCCCGTGCGATCTCGGTCGGGTTCGCGCTCGCGACCGATAGTGGGATCGAGGCGCTCACCTCCCCCGGTACGACGACCGACGAGATCACCCCGATCACGGTCCAGGGTTTCCCGGCGATCCTGGCCCGGCCGCCCATCCCGGACTTCTGTTCCGTGGACGTGGACGTGGCCGAAGGCCAGTTCCTCGATGTGATCTTCCGAGACGGCGGCCGACTGCCGCCGATCCCGCAGGACCAGCTCTGCCGGGACGCGGTCGAGGTGGCCGAACAGGCCGTGGGGACCCTGCTCGCGCGCTGAGGGGTTACCGTTGCGACGAACCAGGGCGGGGCGTGCGATCTTCCCGGTAGCGTCGGCCCGGACGCCCCACTCGTGGAGGTCACCTTGTCGGACCTGCCCAGCCTCACGCTCCGGGTCGAGCCGGACGCCCTTCCAGCCCTGCGTGCGGCCTATGGACGTGCTGCAGACGATATCGGCGACCTGTTGAACGACGTGGGCCGCCGCGGTCGCCTCGCCGAGCCGGCCGACGACATCAGCGTCGGGATGGCCGAGCACTACAACCACGAGGTCATGGACGGTGCCTACTCCACGTACACGGCGCTGCGCCGCTATGAGCAGGAACTCCGCAAAGTCGTCGACACCCTGAAGCGCAGGGAGGACGACTACCGCCGCAACGAGGACGCCGTCGCCGACGAGTGGCGGCGTAGCTGATTGCCACCGGCCGTGCCCGCGACGCATCCGGCCACTCCGGCGGCCCGCCTAGACTGGAGCGCATGCCCGCCCGCACGCTGCTCACCCCCGGCACCGTCTCGCCGATCCGCCCCGTCCCCGCCCACATTCCGCGGCCGGAGTACGTCGGCAGGAACAAGCCGACGCGCAGCAGCGACCCGTGGGTGCAGACGCCCGAGGTCATCGAGGCGATGCGGGTGGCGAGCCGACTCGCGGCGCAGGCCCTCGAGCTGGGTGGCCGGACGGTGGCCCCTGGCGTCACCACGGACGAGGTCGACCGCGTGATCCACGAGTTCCTCGTCGACCACGACGCCTACCCGTCCACCCTCGAGTACAAGGGCTTCCCGAAGTCGTGCTGCACGAGCCTCAACGAGGTGATCTGCCACGGCATCCCGGACTCCACCGTGATCCAGGACGGCGACATCGTCAATATCGACGTCACCGCCTACATCGGTGGCGTCCACGGCGACACCAACGCCACGTTCCTCGCCGGTGACGTGAGCGAGGAGGACCGTCTGCTCGTCGAGCGCACCCGCGAGGCCACGATGCGCGCGATCAAGGCGGTGCGCCCCGGCAGGGAGCTCAACGTGGTCGGGCGGGTGATCGAGTCCTACGCCAAGCGGTTCGGCTACGGCGTGGTCCGCGACTTCACGGGGCACGGCATCGGCCGGTCCTTCCACAGTGGGCTGGTCGTCCTGCACTACGACGAGCCGAGCGTGCACACCGTCCTGGAGCCCGGGATGACGTTCACGATCGAGCCGATGATCACCCTCGGTACGATCGACTACGACATCTGGGACGACGGCTGGACCGTCGTCACGAAGGACCGCGCGCGCACCGCCCAGTTCGAGCACACCGTGCTGGTCACCGCCGACGGGGTGGAGATCCTCACCCTGCCCTGACCACCCGCTGGGAACGCGCTTGGCGCCAGGGGACGCGCCTCCTAGGTTCGGTCCATGGGGAAGGTCTACGACGGCGTCGACGCCGGCATGGCGGCCTGGATCGAGCGGCAGCCGGTGTTCTTCGTGGCCACGGCGCCGCTGGCCGGCGACGGGCTGGTGAACCTGTCGCCGAAGGGCACGATCGGCACGTTCCGGGTGGTCGACGAGCACACCTTCGCCTATCTCGACATCACCGGCAGTGGCGTCGAGACGGTCGCCCACCTGCGGGAGAACGGCCGGGTCTGCGTGATGTTCTGCGCGTTCGACGGCCGCCCGAACATCATCCGGCTGCACGGCACCGGCCGGGCCGTGCTCCCCGGCGACCCGGCCTTCGACGCCGCGCTCGCGCCGTTCGGGGAGGCCGCCGCGAGCCGGCGTCCCTACCTGCGCAGCGTGGTCGTCGTGGACGTCACGCGGGTGTCGGACTCCTGTGGCTACGCGGTACCGCGCATGGAGCTCGTGGAGGAGCGGGAGACCCTCGACGCCGTGTGGCAGAGCCCGCGACGACGCGCGGAGCGCCCGCTACCACCTCGAGCGGAACGCGATGAGCCTCGACGGGCTGCCCGGCCTCCCGCGTGCCGCGGCGTCGGTTCAGGCCTGAGCGGAGCCTGCGGAGGGCACCATCAGCTCTGCGCGGCGGGCGTGCCGAAGATCGTGCCGAGCCGGGCCAGTGTGGCGTGGATCGAGCGCAGGTTGCGCTGCGGGGCCTTGAGCGTCTCGAGCAGGCCCGCGGCGGGCGAAGGCCCGTAGTCGAACGTCTCGGTGACCCGGGTGCCCCCGGGGATCGGCTCGAGCTCGTACCGCCAGATGTGCCGCCCGAAGTGCCGCCAGCCGATCCGGCGGTTCTCCTCGAACTCCACCACGGTGTTGCGGATCCGGTAGGGCAGCCCCCAGCGCATGTCCATGCCGAAGGTGGCGCCGAGGGCGAGCCGGTCCGGGCCGGACACCGCCGTGCGGACGGTGCCCGACCCGTCGAACTCCGCGTGCCGGCGCGGGTCGGCGAGCAGCGCGAACACCGCATCCGGGGACGCGCTGACGACGACGGACTCGCTGACGCGTCGAGGGGTGCTCATGACCGGACCCTACCGATCATGCGGGCTGCCGCTTGAGCAGCTCCAGCGCCTCGTCGGCGTGCATGTCGAACTTGCTCTCGCTGGCGAAGCTGCCCAGGAGCCGGCGGTCGGTGCCGATCACGAAGGTCATGCGGCGCGTGTGCAGGCCGCCGGGCAGGTACCAGCGGTAGGCGCCGAGCGACTTCGCGACGGGTGGCCCGGGTCGGACAGCAGCGGGTAGCCCAGCGAGTGCGCGCCGGCGAAGATGCTCTGCTTGGTGACGTTGTCGCTGCTGATCCCCACGGGCTGCGCGCCGAGCGCGGCGAACTCGGCCGCCAGGTCGCGGAAGTGGCACGCCTCCTGGGTGCACCCGCCGCTGGAGGCGATCGGGTAGAAGAACAGCACGACGGGACCGTTCGCCAGCAGGCTGCTGAGCCTGCGGGGAGTGCCCGTCTCGTCCTTCAGCTCGAAGTCCTCGACCTGGTCGCCGGTCTGCAACATCGCCACGCGGAGCCTCCTGTGCTCGTCCGTTCCACGATCGTCTTCGTCGGGGGCGCGCTACCGGTTCGCCGGTCTGCGCGGGGGCAGCGGCACGAACCCGCTCGTTCGCCGCACGTACTCGGCGTAGCCGGGCCGGCGCTCGCCGATCGTCGACTCCAGCAGCTTGGCACCCGTGCCGCGCACCAGCAGCCACGTCATCACCGCCGCGCCGACGATCCCGATCGACCCGGCGGCGTGGTGCAGCGACAACAGCGTCAGGCCCCACCACACTGCGGCGTCGCCGAAGTAGTTCGGGTGCCGGGTGTAGCGCCACAGGCCGCGGTCCATCACCTGGCCCGAGTTCGCCGGGTCCGCCCGGAAGGCGGCGAGCTGGGCGTCGCCGACGGCCTCGAACGTGAACCCGACGAGCCACATCAGCACCCCGAGCACGGTGAGGACGGCGGCCGGCGTCCCGTCGGCGTATCCGTACTGGCCCAGCTGCACCGGCAGCGACACGATCCACATCACCACGGCCTGCGGGAGGTACACCTTCCGCACGAGGTGCGCCGTGGGGTTGCCCCTGGCCTGCTCGAGGATCGCGACGTACCGCGGGTCCTCCGGCCTGCCGTGGTTGCGCCGGCCGATGTGCCAGGCCAGCCGCAGCCCCCACACGCACGTCAGGATGGTGATCAGCCAGCGGCGCCAGGTGTCGCCGTCGCCGGCCGACAACAGCAGCGTGGTGACGGCGACGACCGCGAAGTCGGCGCCCCACACCACGTCGATGCCGTCGTGACGGCCGCCGCGGACGGCCACGACGAGCGCCGCGGCGAACACCAGCCCGACCACGAGGGCGGTGACCCCGAGGTTGGTGAGCGCGGGCCCCCAGGGGAAGCCGGTCACGGTCGCCTACCGGGCCACGACGCCGTTGCGCGCCGGGTCCACGGGCGCGGGCGCCCCCGGGTCGGCGCCGAGGATCGCGTGGCGGCTGCGCGGCAGGCCCGAGCGGCCGTCGACGTCGGGACGCACCATGAGGATCTGGTGCACGCCCATCCGGTTCTCCTCGAACGCCAGCGCGGCGCCCGCGAGGTAGAGCAGCCACACCCGGTACTGCTCCTCGCCGATGAGCGCGACGGCCTCGGCCTTGCGCTCCTGCAGCGTGTCGAGCCAGGGACGCACGGTCCAGACGTAGTGCTCGCGCAGCGAGTGCACGTCGACGACCTCGAGCCCGGCCTCCTCGAGGAAGTTGAGGGTGGAGCCCAGGGGCCGCATGTACATGTCGGGCGCGACGTAGCTCTCCATGAACGCGCCGCCACCGGGCGCGGTGTTGTTCCCCGACGCGCCGCGCGACATCTGCTGCAGCAGCAGCCGCCCGTGCGGCAGGAGCAGCTTGTGCAGCTGCGCCGCGTAGACCGGATAGTTGTCCTGCCCGACGTGCTCGCCCATCTCGATCGAGGAGATCGCGTCGAACGGCTGGTCCGTGACCTCCCGATAGTCCTGCAGCCGGATCTCCACGCGATCCTGCAGACCCAGCGCCGCGACGCGGGCGAGCCCGTACTCGCGCTGCTGCGCGGACAGCGTGACGCCCACGGCCGTAACGCCGTAGTGCTGCGCCGCGTGGACCAGCAAGGACGCCCAGCCGCAACCGACGTCGAGCAGGCGCATGCCCGGCTGGAGATCGAGCTTGCGGCAGATGAGGTCGAGCTTGTCGCGCTGGGCGTCCACCAGCCCGTAGCCCGCGCCTGCCTCCTGTGTCCAGTAGCCGCAGGAGTAGGCCATCTGCGGGTCGAGCAGGAACTCGTAGAAGTCGTTGGACAGGTCGTAGTGGTGGGCGATCGCCGCCCGGTCGCGGCGGCGCGTGTGCAGCCCACCGGACAGCCGCGCCTCGGACGCGGGCGGCTTCGGGCGCGGGCCCAGTACCCCGAGCCGGGCTGCGACCTTGGCCGCGTCCAGCAGGTCGGCGGGGCCCAGCTTGAGCCCGCCGAGGTCCTGGGCCTTCGCGAGCTTCCAGAACCGGGACAGGCCGTCGGCGATGTCGCCCTCGACGTCCAGCTCGCCCGCCACGAACGCGCGGGCCAGCCCGAGCTCGCCGGGGTTCCACAGCAGCCGCCGCAGGGCGCGGCGGTGCCGGATGATCGCGACGGGAGCAGTGTCGATGCGCGATCCGCCTTCGCTTCGCGCGGCGGTCGGTCCGGTCTCGCTGCCGTCCCACGCCCGGATGCGGATGGGAAGCGGCGCGCCGACCAGGCGCTCGACGAGCCCGGCGAGCTGCGGGGCGACGGGGCTGGGCACAGGGGTCTCCCGGAAGGTCAGCGGGTGAGCGAGAGCTGGTGGACGTCGAGGTAACCGACGCGGAAGCCGGCCTCGCAGTAGGCCAGGTAGAACTCCCACATCCGGCGGAAGGTCTCGTCGAAGCCGAGCTCGGCCACGGTCTCCCAGCGGGACAGGAAGGTCTCCCGCCAGTGCGCCAGCGTGCGCGCGTAGTCCGGGCCGAGGCTGCGCTGCTGCGCGACGTGCAGGCCGGTGTGGTCGTGCAGGTTCTGCTCGATCGCCTCGACCGACGGGATCACTCCGCCCGGGAAGACGTACTTCGAGATCCAGGTGTAGTCGTCCTGCGACACCAGCATCCGGTCGTGCGGCATCGTGATCGCCTGCAGGCCGACCTTCCCACCGGGCCTGAGCAGCCGGTCCAACGCCGAGAAGTACGTGGGCCAGTACCGCACCCCGACGGCCTCGATCATCTCGACGCTGACGACGGCGTCGTAGCTGCCCTGCGCCTCGCGGTAGTCGCGCAGCAGCACCTGCACGCGGTCGGCCACGCCGGCGGCGGCGATGCGCTCCTCGGCGAGCTTCGCCTGCTCGGCGGAGATCGTCAGCGTGGTGACGCGGGCCCCGCGCTGTGCGGCGCGCCTGGCCAGCCCGCCCCAGCCGGTGCCGATCTCCAACACGTGCATGTCCGGGCCGACGCCCGCCAGGTCGAGAACGCCGTCGATCTTGCGGCGCTGGGCGTCGGCGAGGTCGTCGCTGCCGTCGGCGAACCACGCCGAGGAGTACGACATCGTCTCGTCGAGGAACGTGGCGAACAGCTCGTTGGACAGGTCGTAGTGGCGGTGGATGTTCTCCCGCGACCCGTCGATCGTGTTCGCCTCCTCCGCCGGCTGCCGGGCCTCCACGTAGCGGCGGAAGATCGGCTGCAGGGCGGGTGAGATCAGCGTGGACAGCTTCGCCGCGAACGGGGTGAGCAGATCGGCGGGCTGCGTGGAGGTCCAGTCCCCGGCCATGTAGGCCTCGCCGAACCCGATCTTCGACCGGGCACCGAGGCGGTGGAAGAACGCCGCGGGCCGCACGATCCGCATCACCGGGGAGCCCGGCCCGCCCGCGCCGATCCGCTCGCCGCCGGGGAACACCACCCGCACGGGCAGCGACCGCACCGCGCGCCGGAAGAGCGCCTCGGCGATCCGGGCGCGCGCCGGGACGTGCGGCGGTGTCGAGAGGCCCGGCCAGACGCCCTCGTTCGGGCGCGGCACGACGTGGTTGTTCGACCGCTTCACGACGACGCGGGGCGCGGCGGACACGGACCGGGTGCGTTCGATGGTCATTGGACGCCCTCCTGCGGAGTGTGTTTCGGCCGGGGGATGACGGGCAGCCTGCGCAGCCACAGGGCGATGCCGTGGCGGCGGATCAGCGCCGACGTGCGGTGGGTCATGAACGGGCGGCGCAGCAGCATCCGGGCCAGTGCGCCCGGGGACGCCGCCGTGCGGGTGCCCGCGAGCGTGGCGGTGAACGCCGTCGCGCCGCCCTGGCGCAGGGTCACGGAGATCGCGAGCCGGTCGCCGGGGACGCGCAGGTGCATCGTGTACTGCCCGTCGACGGAGAAGAACGGCGAGACGTAGAAGTCCTTGGCCGTGGTCGCGCGGCCCGTCTCGTCGGGGCGCAGGAGGTAGCAGTGCCGCTCGCCGTAGGTGTTGTGCACCTCGGCGACCACGCACTCCAGCGCGCCGTCCGGGCGGTGGCACCAGTAGACCGTGATCGGGTTGAACAGGTAGGCGAGCACCCTGGCGTTGGCGAGCATGAGCACTCGCCCGCCGCGCAGGTCGACGCCCTGACCGGCCAGCCACGCGTCGAGGTTCTCCCGGATGGTGCGGTGCGGGTCGCCGAGGTGGTCGCGCGCCTCGAACCGGGCGAACGGCCGCAGCGCCCGCGGCAGCCGCGGCAGGGCGTCGAGGTCGACCAGCCACAGGTAGATCGCGTGGCGGAACGACCGGTCCAGCTGCTGCCTGCGGACGTGGCGCACCTCGGCGTCGTAGAGCGCGGGCACCACCGGCCGTGAGTGGATACGAGTGCTATGGCACTCGTTTCCACTCACGGGCGCCGAAGGCGCGGTCACCAGCGCACGCCCAGCGACGCCGCCGCCCGGACGCCGGAGGCGCAGCCGTCCTCGTGGAATCCCCAGCCGTGGTAGGCGCCCGCGTAGGCGACGACGCCGTCGTTCAGCTCGGGCAGCCGGCGCTGCGCGGCGAGCGACTCCGGCGTGTAGATCGGGTGCTCGTACTGCATGCGGGCGAGCACGCGGTCCGGGTCGACGTGCCCGGCGCCGCCCAGCGTCACGACGTAGTCGTCGGGCTCGGCGAGGCGCTGCAGCCGGTTCATGTCGTAGCTGACGAGCACCGGTGCGTTCGCCGACGAGCAGGCGGGCTTGAGGTAGTTCCACGAGGCCCGGGCGCCGCTGCGCCGCGGGAGCACGGAGGTGTCCTGGTGCAGCCACGTCTCGTTCTGTGAGTACGTGAACGCCCCCAGGACGGCCTGCTCGGCGGCGGTGGCCCCGGCGAGCAGCGTGAGCGCCTGGTCCGGGTGGGTCGCGATCACCACGTGCTGCGCGCGGTGGACGTCGTCGGCGTCGTCGCGGATCTCGACGCCCTCGGCCGTGCGGGTCACGCTGCGGACCGGTGTGGAGACCTGCACCGCGGTCAGGTTCTTCACCGCCCGCTCCACGTAGCTGCGCGAGCCGCCCACGACGGTGCGCCACTGCGGTGACCCGCCGATCGACAGCAGGCCGTGGTGGTCGAGGAACGTGAACAGGTACCGCGCCGGGTAGGCCATCGAGACGGTCTCGCCCGCCGACCACACGGCGCTGACCACCGGGAGCATGAAGTGCTCCACGAAGTACCGGGAGTAGTCACCGATCGCGAGGAACGCACCCAGCGGGACGTCGCCGGCCCGCTCGTCGGAGAGCAGCCTGCGCGCGTGCCGGTGGAAGCGGCTGACCTCTGCGAGCATGCGCAGGTAGGCGGGGCGCGCGAGGTTGGAGGCCTGCGGGAACAGCCCGCCCAGCTTGCGGGCGCCCGCGTACTCCAGATCGCAGCCCTCGCAGCGCACGCTCATCGACATGTCCGAGTCCTGCGTGGCCACGCCGAGCTCGGCGAACAGCCGCAACAGATGCGGGTAGGTGCGCTCGTTGTGGACGATGAAGCCGGAGTCGACGTAGGCCGTGCTGCCGTCCGAAGTGGACAGCTCGTGGGTGTGGGCGTGCCCGCCGAGGCGGCTGTCGGCCTCGAAGAGCGTGACGTCGTGGTGGCGCTGCAGCAGGTAGGCGGCGGTCAGGCCGGCGACGCCGGAGCCAACGACGGCGACACTGCGGCGGCTCATGCGGGGATCCGGGGGATCGAGGTCATGGGTCGGCTCCAGGTCACGAAGCGGGGGGATCACGGAGCGGGCGAGGTCACGAAGCGAGTTCGGCGCGTAGCCCGGCCGGGGTGGGCTGTCGCAGAGCGTTCGCAATATCGGGGTCCTCGGGTTCGATCTCGAGTACGCCGAGTACGAAGCGGCGGACCAGCGACTGCCAGTCGCGCGCCCGGCTGAGCATGTAGTGGCCTGCGCCGTGCACCTCGAAGCGGCAGACCTGGTCGGTCACCCGCTTCGCCCGCAGGGCGTAGGCGTAGGACTCGCGGGGGTCGGTGTAGCGCTCGCGGTCGCCATGGGCGATGAGGACGGTGCGGCCCGCCAGCTGGTCGACCGGGTCGGAGGCGTCGAGCCACGGCGCGAGCGCGCAGACCGCCGTGACGTTGGGCGCGCCCGCGGCGGCCAGTGCGGCCCGGCCGCCCATCGAGTGCCCGACCAGCACCACCGGGGCACCGGGGTGGCGCCGCGCGATCTCGTCGAGGGCTTGGTGGGCGTCCCGCAGCGGGTCCCTGGTCGGGGCGTTCCAGCCCCGGTAGCGGTAGCGCAGCATGTACACCGCAGGGCCCGTGTGGGCGAGCGCCCGCGCGAACGGGAGCATCCGCCAGTACGACAGCCGCTTGCGCTCGCCGCTCTCCCGGCTGTGCGCCCGACCGCCGTGCAGGACGAGCACCACGCCGGGCGGCGACGCGGGCACGCGCCCGACGGGCTCGATGCGGGGGAGACGGGGATCGTCGGGCACGGACGGGACCTCACGGGCGGCTGGACGGGACGGTGCGTCGGGACATTCCGATGATCGGGCCCACTCGGATGACCACTGGGATCGACATCACACCCGGTCGTCCGATGGCCCGTCACCGACCGCGAGCGTCGGTGCGTCGCACTGCTCCTGAGAGGATCGACGGCAACGGTTCGGCTGGAGGAGGACGCATGGCAGGGGACCGACCGCTCTCGACGCGCGAGAAGATCGTGCTGACGTTCTCCCGCCGCTGGCGCGGATCGGGCTTCTGGTTCGGGCTCGCGATCGCGGTCATCTGGCCGTTCGCGATGTTCGGCACGAAGATCAGCTGGCGCGGCGGCGAGCACCTGCCCCGCACGGGCGGCGCCCTGCTGGCGATCAACCACGTGTCGTTCTCCGACCCGATCTTCGACGTGGCGTTCACGATCTGCCACGGCCGCATGCCGCGGTTCCTGGCGAAGTCCGAGCTGTGGAACGTTCCGATCGTCCGGTCGGTGCTGGGCAAGGGCGGCCACATCCCCGTCTACCGCGCCTCCGCGCGGGCAGGCGACGCGTACCGGGAGGCGATCGCCGCCGTGAAACGCGGCGAGATCGTCGCGTTCTACCCGGAGGGCACCTTCACCGACGACCCGGACGGCTGGCCGATGAAGGCCAAGAACGGGATCGGCAGGATCGCCCTCGTCACCGGCGCACCGGTGATCCCGGTGGCGAACTGGGGCACCCAGGACGTGCTGCCACCCCACACCAGCCGCCCGCGGCTGCTGCCGCGCAGGCGCGTGACGGTCGCGGCCGGGCCGCCCGTCGACCTCTCCGCCTGGGTCGGCGGACCCCGCACCCGCACCGCCCTCGACGCCACCACCGCGGCGATCATGGCCGACGTCACGGCGCTGGTGGCCGACATCCGCGGCGAGACCCCGCCCGCGGCGCCGTTCGACCCGGACGCCGCTCGCCGGCCGGCGGAGGCGTGC
>NZ_JAHKRK010000146.1 GCF_019396355.1 Pseudonocardia nigra | reverse complement strand
CCTTCTCGGCGTCGGCGAGGTCGCGCTCGGCGGTGGCGGCGGCCGCGCGGCTGCCGGGCAGCTCGCGGTCGCGGGCCGTGGCCTCGTCGCGGGCCCAGCCGAGCAGGGCCTCCCAGCCCGCGAGGACGTCGTCGCCGTCGACGGCTGGGGCACCGAACGGCACGAGCGGATCGCGGGCGCTGCGCAGCGCGGCCGCGGCCGCGGCGACATCCGCGCGGACCCGCTCGACCGCGCCCGCCGCCGCGTCGCGCTCCCGCCGGGCCGCCCGCAGGGAGGCGTCGGCCTCCTCCGCGGCGCCGGCGAGCCGATCGAGCTCCGCGAGCGCCTCGTCGATCTCGATGGCCTCCGGGACGTCGGCCGCGGCGGGCAGCACGCCCACCAGCCCCGACCGCCACCGGGTGATCGCGGCCTGCAGCCGCTCGACCTCCGCGGCCGCGCGCGCCTGTGCCGCCCTGCACGCCGCCTCCTGCCTGCCGGCCTCGTCGTGGGCGCGCTCGGCCTCGGCGACGGCGCTCTCGTGCTCGCCCAGGTCGACGCCGGGTAGCGCGGGCGGCAGCGTCGCAACCGTCTGCGCGCACACCGGACAGACGTCGCCGGCGGCGAGCGCGGGCCGCAGCGTGGCCGCGAGATCGGCCCGCGCCGCGAGCGTGCGCTGCTCGCGGGCGTGATCGAGGCGGTGGCGGGCGTCGGCGACCCGCGCCGCGGCGGCGGTGACCTCGCGCTCGGCCGCAGCGACGCGCTCGACGGCAGCGCGGTGCTCGCGCTCGGCGGCGTCGAGCTCACGCCGGTCGCGGCGGGCCTGCTCCAGCGGGCCGCGGACCGGGGCGGCCGCCAGCACGGCCCGGGCCCCGGTGTCGGCGGTCTCGGCGACGGCGAGAGCCGCGTCGGCACGGTCGAGCGCCGCCACGGCGGCGGCGCGCCGCTGGTCGAGCTCGTCGAGCCCGGCCGGGACGGTGAGCGCCAGCAGCCCGTCACGCTCGGCGGTGTGCCGGCGGACGGCGTCCTGCGCGGCGGCGAGTGCCTGCGCGGCCGCGTCGCGTGCGCCGCGGGCCTCGTCGACGGCGGCACGGGCGTCGGCGGCGTCGCCAGCAGCCGTGACGTAGGCGGCTCCCGCCTTCTCGTGACGTTCCCGGGCCCCCGGCAGCTCGGCCACGCAGCCGGCGAGCTCGGCGTGGTGGCGGCGTGCCTGTTCCAGCGGCCCCCTGGCGGGAGCGGCCGCGAGCCGCTCCCGGGCCGCGGTGTCGGCGGCCTCGGCCGTGGCGGTGCGCTCCGCGGCCTCCGCCTGCGCGGTGGCGGCGGCGCGCTGCCGCGCGTCGAGATCGGCGAGGCCGGCGGGGACCTGCAGGGCCGCCAGCTGCTCGCGTTCGCCGCGCACCCGTTCGACCTGTGCCTCGGTCGCGGTGAGCGCCGCCGTGGCCGCCACGAGCGCCGGCACAGCGCTGCGCACCCGCTCGGCGAGCGCCGTCAGCTCGGTCACCCGATCGGCCGCCTCCTGCTCCGCCTCGGGGGTGGCGTCGGCGTACGCCGCGAGCTGCTCGCCGAGCACCTCGGCCCGCTGCCGCTGGGCGGCGGCCTCGCTGTTGGCCTCGCGGGCGATCACGTCGTACACCCCGAGGCCGAGGATGCGCACCAGCTTCTCCTGGCGCTTGCGCGGCTCGGTGTGCAGGAACTCGGCGAAGTCGCCCTGGGGCAGCACCACGCACGTGCAGAAGTCGGCGAACGGCAGGCCGAGGAGCTCCTCCACCGCCTTCGTGACCGGGCCCGCGCCGTCGGCGAGCGGCTCGGTGTCCTCGTCGACGCCGCCGAGACCGGACGGGTCGCGCAGCCGCTCCAGCCGGGCGCCGCGCACCGACACGCTCCCGGAGGCGGCGCGCCGCAGCTCCCGCGCGACGACGTAGCGCGCCGACCGCCCGTCGCCCGCGGCGAGGTCGAACACGAGCCGGACCGTGCCGCGGTTGACCGTGGGCGCCAGCGCCAATGCGACCGTGCGGGCGTTGTCCCACCGCGGCACGGAGCCGTAGAGGGCGAACGTCATCGCGTCGATCACCGTGGACTTCCCCGCGCCGGTGGGCCCGACGAAGGCGAAGTAGTCGGCGCCGGTGAAGTCGACGGTGGTGGGCTCCCGGAAGGACGCGAAGCCCGCGATCTCCAGCAGGACCGGGCGCATCAGGCGCCACCGCCCCGCGTGACGTTGTCGTGCAGCCGCGCGAACAGCTGCTCGACGCGCGGATCCTCCACCGCCCGGCTGCCGAGGTACTCCCGGAACAGCTCCGAGGGGCTGCGCTCGGCCCCCGTCGCACTCGACGGCCGGGCCGTGGTGACGGGCGCGGCGAACTCCGGGTCGATGCGCACCTCCAGCGCGTTGGGCAGCAACGCCGTGACCTCCTCCCGCAGCCCTGCGCGGGCGGGCTCGCGCACCCACACGCGCAGGAAGTCGTCGCCGACGGTGTCACGCAGCACCGACAGTTCCGCGACGGTGCCGCGCAGCGTCCGCAGCCGACGCCCCGCGGTGATCGGGATGTCGGTGACCGTGGCGGGGGTGCCGGGCGCGGCCTCGACCAGGCAGACGACCGGGGTGTTGTCCTGCTCGCCGAAGTCGATCGCCATCGGCGCGCCGCAGTAGTGGACCGGGCAGGGGGCGTCCATCCGCTGCCTGCGGTGCAGGTGCCCGAGCGCGACGTAGTGCGTCTCGACCGGGAAGATCGTGGCGGGCACGGCGTACTCGAAGATCGACTGCGCGGCGCGCTCGCCGCCGCCGAACTTGCCGTTGAGCACGGTGAGGTGGGCCATCACGAGGTTGACCGCGTCGTCGCGGAACCCCGCGGTGAGGGTGGCGAGGATGTCGCGCAGCAGCTGGTCGTAGGCGCCGGTGTTGCCCGCCGGGGTGTTCGTGACGAGCTCGGCGGCCCGGACGGCGTAGCGCTGGGACAGGAACGGCAGCACCGCCACCGTGGCCCGCTCCCCCGTGGAGCGCGCGGTGAACTCGACGACCCCGCCCCGCTCCGCCGTGCGCACCGATCCCACCAGCGTGATCCCGGCGGCGCCCGCCAGCGGCCGGTAGGCGTCGAGGGTGGCGGCGTGGTCGTGGTTGCCGCCGATCGCGATCACCTCGGCCCCGGTGCGGGCCAGGCTCATCAGCGTGCGGATCACGAGCTGCTGGGCCTGCGCGGACGGGGCCGCGGCGTCGTAGAGGTCGCCCGCGATCAGCACCGCGTCGACCTCGTGCTCCCGCGCGATCGCGACGATCTCGCGGAGCACCTCGCGCTGCTCGTCGAGGCGGGAATGACCCTTGAGCGTCTTGCCGACATGCCAGTCGGAGGTGTGCAGGAGGCGCATCAGGCGGCCATCGTATGCGGCGCGTCCGACAGTCCCCGGCAACCGCTCGGCGCGCCCACCATCGCGGTTCGCTGCCGGCCCGCCGCCTCCCGGATGGAGGGCTCACTCCGCCTCGTTCGCCGCGGCCCCGCCCAGCCGGTAGGGGGTGGTGACGCCCTCGTACATCAGGTGTGCCACGAGCCCCTCGGTCGCGTGCGGCAGGTTGTGGCAGTGGTCCATCCAGACCCCGGGGTTGTCGGCGACGAACGCGATGTCGTAGGTCTCGCCGTCGGCGACGTCGATGGAGTCGAACCACCACGGGCTCCCGGTGGCCGCGACGCCGTCCCGGGCGAGGACGACGGCGTGGTGGCCGTGCAGGTGCATCGGGTGGACCTCGCCGCTGTCGTTCACCACCCGCATCCGCACGACGTCCCCCTCGGTCACCATGAACATCGGGACGTCGGGGAACAGACGCCCGTTCACCGTCCACCAGAGGCCGGGCACGCCGTCGAGGAAGCCGGGCCGCCGCCCGATGACGTAGTCGAACGAGCGGGTCGCCGCGGCCGGGTCGAAGCCGAGCGGGGCGGGGGCGCCGTAGCTCAGCAGGTCGAGGTCGCACGCGGGCCGCGGGGTGCGCGCAACGTCGGCGCCGCCGAGCAGCACGGCGGCCGCGCCGCCCATCTCCACGCGGATGCCGGCGCCGTCGCCGGGCATGTCGATCTCGAGGTCGGCCCGCCCTCCCCCGGTGAGCTCCAGTGCGACGTCGGCGACGACGCCCGGCTCGTGCAGATCGGTGCCGTCGACCGAGACCACGCGGAACGGCGCGCCCGCCACCCACACCGGCATCGGGCCGTTGTCGGAGTTGCTCACGCGCAGGCGGACGCGGCTGCCGGCTGACGCGTCGATCCGCGTCTCCCCGATCCGGCCGTTGATCGTGCGCTCCCCGTCGTAGACGTGGACGAGCGCGAGCGCATCCACCGCGGCCGCGGCGCCACCCGGCGGAGTGATCACCACGGCGCCGAACAGGCGCGCTGGACCTGCTCGTGCGACACCTGATGGGAGTGGTACCAGAACGTGCCGACCTGCTCGGCCCGGAACCGGGAGGTGTGGGAACCGCCGACGGGGACGGCGTCCTGGGTGACACCGGCGACACCGTCGGCCGCGTTCGGCACGTCGATGCCGTGCCAGTGCAGCGTGACGCCGTCGGGCACCGACTCGTTGACCAGCCGCACCTCCACCAGCTGGTGCTGTTCGGCTGTGATCGTGGGCCCGGGTGAGGACCCGTTGAGGGTGTAGCCCTCGACCGGCTCACCGGACGCGAGCCGGAACGACTCCTGCCGCGCCGCCAGGGTGACCGCGACGTCGGGCGGGCCGGTGGACGTCTCGGCGAGCGAGTCGACGGTGAGCGGCTCGACGCCGCGTCCCTCGCCGCCGTGGCCGTGGTGCGGCCGTGCGGCGCCGCCGTCGTCGCGGTACCCCATGTCCATCACGGAATACGTGCCCGGCAGCAGGCTCGCCTGCCACATCCAGCCCAGCGGTGCGAGCGCGACGAGTGCGGCCACCGCGGCGAGAACGGTTCGTGTCCTCGCCGCGGTTCTCGCGCGCACCATGGTGCGGCCAGACAGCTAGACGTCCGCGGTGCCGCGTGCCGCGGTCGGGTGCTCCGCCCTGATCGCAGCCTCGGCGTGCTTCGCCGCGATGACCGCGAACGCGAACAGCGCGATCGCGAGGACGCCGTGCACCATCCCGAGCTCGGGCATGCCGCGGGCGAACACGCCCAGCAGCACCTGCGCCACGACCGTGAGCAGCACGATCCCGGCCCACATGATCCCGCCCGGTACCTAGACGGCTCCTCCCCGCGGTCACAGCGGAAGGCCGGCGGCCCGATCCTGCTGACCGGGACACGGGATACGCGGCTACTCGGCTGCGGCAGGCCCGCCGTTACCTCGATGGCGTCGACTTCCGCCCGAACGCGGCGATCCCGCGGATCGGCCCTGGCCTACTAGAGCCGCGGGTCGGGCGCCCCGGCCGGGAGCGGACGGTCGGGGTGCGGGGTGGCGCGGTAGAGGTGCACCGACACGGCGGCGAGCCAGGCCCATGCGGCGATCACCGCGAACTAGAAGCCGAGGACGATCGCGGGGTTGCCGGAGTCGGCGGCGATGCCGACGAACCCCGCCAGGAAGACGATCGCGGTGATGCGCGAGTACCAGGCCCAGTCGGCGCGGCCCCGGCGGGCGAAGCGGTGCGCGAGCACGAAGCACGCCGCGACGAGGCACACGAACCCGAGCCCCGCGGTGACCAGGTGCAGGAACCCGGCAACCGTCGGGGTGGCCGGTGGCCCGTCGGGCGTGCCGGGTGGGAACCCGAACATCGGGTCGGCCGGGAACACGCCTGCCCCGATCAGTCCCACCCCGTAGGCCGCGAGCAGCGCCGGGGCCCAGGTCGCGGCCGGCCCGGGGCGCATCGCCCGGCGGACGCCGACGGCGGCGACGACGACCATCACGCCGGTAACGATGAGGTTGGTGACCTGGATCCAGCCGTACGGGCCGTTCGCCAGCAGGCTCAGGTCGTGGCGGGTGAACTCGTAGCCGTCCCGCAGGAGCCCCTGCACGATCCCGACGACGAGGTAGAAGGCGCCTGCCAGAACGCCGTAGCCCAGCAGGGACCGGGTCACCGCCGCGGCGCGGTCGAAGGACGGCCGGGCGGCCCGGCCGCCACTGGTGGTGCTGTCCGTGGTCATGCACATCCCCCTCCGTTCGGTACTGCACAGGACAGTACCGAGACCGCATACTCGCCGACCAGGCCTTTCTTTGCGCCGGCAGTACGGTGACACCGTGCAGTCCGGAAGTCGCGAGTCCGACGCCCTCATCGTGCGCATCCCCTCCACCGCACCCGATCGTGGCCGCCGCGCCGCCCCGCCCGGTCGCGGGCCCGACGCCCGCACCCTGCGCACGCGCGTCGCCGTCGTCGAGGCCGCGACCGCCCTGTTCCTCCAGCACGGCTACCAGCGCACGAGCACCGAGGACATCGCGCGCGCCGCCGGCGTCTCCAAGCGGACCGTCTACAACAACTTCGCCGACAAGGAAGCGCTCTTCACCGAGATCGTCCTCGGCATCACGGCCACTGCCGAGCGCTTCGCGGACGAGGTCGTCGCGACGCTGCGGGACGCCGAGGACGTCCCCGCCGCGCTGCACACCCTGGCCCGCCGCCACCTCGAGGTGGTGACGCGACCCCAGATCCTGCAGCTGCGGCAACTGCTCATCGCCGAGGCCCGCCGTTTTCCCGCGCTGGCCCGCGAGTACCACCGCGGCGCACCGGGCCGCGTGATCGACGCGCTCGCCGTCGCGTTCCGGGAGCTCGCCGAGCGCGGCGCACTGAACGCGCCCGACCCGCAGCGGGCAGCGGAGCACTTCGCGTTCCTGGTGCTCGGCGCGTCGTTGGACCGCGCGATGTTCGCCGCCGATGCCACCCCGCCCTCGACCGAGGAACGCGACCGCATCGCCGACGACGGGGCACGCGTGTTCCTCGCGGCGTACCGGGCTCGCTGATCGGACGCCCGCGAAGGCCGCCGGCGTTGCAGCAAAGCCACGTTCACGCAACGTCATTGCAGGAAAGTGGCTTTGCTGCCGCTACGTCCTCACGGCCGCTGCTCTGCCTGCTGCTGTGCGAGCGCCTGGCCGATGACGCGTACGCCGTCGGGGAACGCGCCGGGGTTCGGGCCGGAGTAGTTGAGCCGGAGGTAGGCGCCGGTGGGTTCGGCGGGGAACCATTCGTCGCCGGGGGCGATGACGACTCCGGCGGTCTCGCAGTCCCGGACGAGCCGTGCCAGGTCGGTGGTGTCCGGCAGCCGCACCCAGAGGTGCAGCCCTCCCTGGGGTACGGCTTCCAGGCGGGCGGTGGGGGCGTGTTCTCGGAGTGCGGCGACAAGGAGGTCGCGGCGGGCGGCGAGTTGGTGGCGGAGGCTGCGCAGGTGGGTGCGCCAGGCGGGTTGGGTGACGACGTCGAGCGCGACGGCTTGCAGGACGCCGCTGACGTACATGGATTCGGCCTGGGCATCGACGAGGATGCGTTCGCGGGCGGGGCCGCGGGCGATGACCCCGGCGATGCGCACGGCCGGCGACACGCTCTTGGTCAGCGATCGCAGGTGGACGACATGCCCGCTGTCGTCCCGCGCGGCGATCGGGGCCGGGTCCGCGGTGATGCCGAAGTCGTGTGCCCAGTCGTCCTCGATGAGGAACGCGCCGTGCCGGCGCACGATGTCGAGCACGTGATCGGCCAGGGTCGGAGGCCAGCACGCGCCGGTGGGGTTGGCGAAGTTCGGTTGAGCGTAGAACGCCCGCGCCCCGGTCTGCGCGAATGCGCGTGCCAGCTCGTCCGGGTCGGGTCCGTGCGTGCCGCTGGGGACGGGCACGACCTGCACGCCTGACTGCGCGGCGGCGAGGATCGCACCCCAGTAGCTCGGCGACTCCATCAGCAGGGGCCGGCCCGCGCCGACGAGGGCGCGGAAGGCGGTGCTCAGCCCGCTCTGGTTGCCGGGGAAGATCACGACGTCGCTCGGTGTCGGGGGGGCGATCCCGACCGGGGTCGCCGTGCCCAGTTCGGTCGCGAACCACGCCTGCAGCTCTGGGAGCCCCGCAGTCGGCGGACGGTTCACGGCGGCATCGCTGCGGGCCGATCGGGTGAAAGCGGCCCGGACCAGACGCTCGGGCAGCAGCTCCCGGTCCGGGTAGCCCGAGTGCAACGCGATCACGTCGTTCGGGGTGGTCCGCATCGCGGTGGACAGTTGCGGAATGCGGTTCGGTGGCGACCCGAGTGCCCCGGTCTGCCATCCGTAGTCGTTCGGGCGGGCCGCGCGGACCGCACGAACGAAGGTCCCTACGCCGGGACGACTCTCCACCATCCCCTGCGACGTCAAAGTCCGCAGCGCCTTCTGCACGGTGACCGGGCTCGCCCCGTACTGCGCGACCAGTGCCCGCGTGGACGGCAGCTGCGCACCCGGCGCAGCCGCCGCGATCCACTCGCGGAGTCCCGCGACGATCCGCGAGCCGCTATCGTTGGACATGAAGCAGGATAGTAGCGCTACTCTCCCGAAGGCTCCGGTGCTATCCCCGTCGCGCGCCGGTCTCCGGTGGGGTCTGCTCGGGGTCGCAGCGTTCTCGTTCACCGTCCCGTTCACCCGGGTCGCCGTCGACGCCGGCGGGATGTCACCGCTGTTCATCGGTTCCGCCCGTGCGGTCATCGCCGCGCTGCTCGCCGCCGCCGCGCTGGAGATCACGAAACAGCGCCTGCCCCGCGGTGACCAGTGGGCCCGCCTGGCCGTCGTCGCCGCCGGCGTGGTCATCGGCTTCCCCGTGCTGACCTCGTTCGCGCTCACCACCGCACCGGCCAGCCACGGCGCCGTCGTGATCGCACTCCTGCCCGCCGCAACCGCGGTGATGGCCGTGCTCCGCGGGCACGAACGTCCCCCGATGTCGTTCTGGATCATGGCGGCTGTGGGCGCGATCGCCGCGGTCGCATTCGCCACGTTGCAGGGCGGCGGGCTGAGCGGGGCCCACTGGTCCGACCTGCTGCTGTTCGGCGCCGTCGTGGCTGCCGCGATCGGCTATGCGGAGGGCGGGCTCCTCGCCCGTGAGCTCGGCGCCTGGCAGACCGTGTCCTGGGCGCTCGTGCTCTCCGCGCCGTTGATGATCGTCCTCACCGGCATCTCGATGGCCCAGCAGCCCCCGACCGGCACCCCGACCGAGTGGGCCGCGTTCGCCTACCTCGCCATGGTGAGCATGTTCCTCGGGTTCTTCGCCTGGTACCGCGGCCTCGCGATCGGTCCGATGGCGCAGGTCAGCCAGGTCCAGCTCGTCCAGCCCGTGATGAGCATCTGCTGGGCCGCACTGTTCCTGCACGAGCAGCTCACCTGGCCCACCGTCCTCGGCGGTGTCGCCGTGATCGCCTGCGCCGGAATCGCCGTACGGGCCCGGCTGGGGCACACCGGGGTCAGCGCTGCACCGCGGCTGGTTCGGCTGCGCACGTGGGGAACGCGCTGATCAAGGCGCCGACGTCGCCCCGGATCGATCCAGCAGCGACGTTTCCGCCTTGATCGCCGGACTTCCGGCCGGGTCGGGTCGCCCGCGACCGGATCGGGCGGCGGCGAACCCGTCAGAAGGGAGCGTCGTCCTCGTCGTCGACCACGGCGGGCAGCCGGGCGAACGGATCGCGCGGCGCACTGCCGTTCGTGGCGCTCGCACCGTTCGTGCCGGTCGCCGCGGGCGCGTCCCCCGCCGACTCCGACAGCCGCGTCGCCCACGCCGGGAACGGGAACTCGACGGCCAGCGGAACCGGGATCTCCGGCTGCGAGACGAACATCGTGCCCGGCTTGGCGATCGTCGCCCGCGCCCGCTGCGACGGGGGCAGGAAGCCGTACTCCGGGCGGCCGGCCTCGGCGGGATCGAGCCGGCCCACCACTTTGATCGAGGAGTTGGACACGATCCGCCGCTCGACCTCGCTGGCGGTCTGCTGCGCGCCGATCAGGATGATCCCGAGCGACCGGCCGCGCTCGGCGATGTCGAGCAGCACCTCCTTGATCGGGCTGGAGCCCTCCCGCGGCGCGTACTTGTTCAACTCGTCGATCATCGTGAACAGCAGCCCGCCGGGACCTGCCGCCTCCTTGCGGGCCGTCTCGGCGGCCAGGACGACGCCGACCACGAACCGCTGGGCCCGTTCGGGAAGGTTGTGCAGGTCGACGACCGTGACCTGCCGGCCCTCGGTGGTCACCCGGCGGCCCGGGGTGTCGGTGAGGTCGCCGCGGACGATCGAGCGCAGCGGCTTGAGGCTCGACCGCAGCCGTCGCAGGAACGCGTTGATCGTGCCGGTGCCGGTGACCAGGCCCGCCCAGTCCCGCCGCAGGTCCTCGTCGGCGAGCTGATCGGAGACGAACTCGACGAGGTCGTCGTAGGTGCGCAACACCTGCCCGCCCAGCGCGACGGCGCCGTCCCCGACCGGGGTGGCCTCCCGGCGCAGCCGCGCCGCGACCTGGTGGATCACCATCGTGTACTGGTTGCGCTCGTCCTCCGCGTCGGCGAAGACGTAGGGCAGCAGCTCCTCGGCGCAGAACTCGGCGAGCGTCCACCAGAACGCGCTGACGCCGCTGGTGCGGCCGGTGACGTGCGGGCGTCCGGTGAGGTCGTCGGGCGTCGGCGGGGCGAAGAAGCCCGCCGAGGTGAACGGCCCGGCGGGCAGGCCGACGGTGGCGTACGCGGCCCGCAGGTCCTCGTCGAGCCGGGTGTTGGTGTTGTCGAGGAACAGCAGGTCCTCGCCCTTGACGCTGAACACCAGCGCCTTCGCGTTCACCGACCGGCGCCCCAGCACGCCGCTCCGGAAGATCGAGTACAGCAGGAACAGCGCGAAGCTGGTCTTCGTCGCGACACCGGAGATGCCGCTGATCGAGACGTGCCCACCCCGGGTGCCGTCGAGGAACTCCAGGTTGACGAAGATCGGGTCGCCGTCGCGGCCGAGCCCGACCGGGACCTTGCGGTCCATCCGGTCGAAGTAGAGCGCCTGCGCCCGCTCCTCCCCGGTGGCGCGGTGGGCGGGCGCACCGGGCGTCGGCGGGACGTAGCACTCCGGCTCCACCCGCGTGGTCGTCACCTCGGCGATCTCCTGCACCTGCGCGGGCAGCACGCCGTCGGCGATGAGGAAGACGTCCGAGCCGAAGTTGGCGCCCTCGTGCCGTGCGCGCACCTGCGTGACCACGCCCGACGTCATGACCGGCCCGATGCCGGGCACCGGACGGACGGTGACGACCACGTCGTCGAGCTGCAGGTACGACTCCGGGGCGAGGGCCACGCTGAACTGCAGCGGGGTGGAGTCCTCGGTGCCGACGACGAGGCCGACGGGGGCGGGCTGCTCCGACACGTTCCTCCTCGGGGCGGCGAGGGCCCGACGATAGCCGGGGCCGCCGACAGGGCGGACCGGAGCCCGGCCCACCCTTCGCCAATCTTGCGATCACCTGACGCTGCGTAACGGGACCGGTACGTCGCACCGACAGGCCCGATGGACACGCTCCCCGTACGTGACCCCGCACCCCGAGCAGGGACCCGACGCGCGGTGGACATGTCACGCTCTGCAACTAGTTCGTCACGAAAGGTGAATTGTGAAGATCCGCTCCCTCGCGGCGTCGTTCGTCGTCGCCGCGGCCGCCATGCTCCCCCTCGCCGGCGTGGCTTCCGCGCAGCCCGACCGTGACTGCCCCGACTTCGCCAGCCAGGCCGAGGCCCAGGCCGCGCTCGACGCAGCGCCCGGCGACCCCGAGCGCCTCGACGCCGACAACGACGGCATTGCCTGCGAGAGCGAGTTCGGCGAGCCCACCGCCTCCCCGACGCCGGCCCCGGCCGAGGAGACCACCTCCCCGGCGCCGACCCCGGCCGAGGAGACCACCTCCCCCGCCCCGGCCCCGGCCGAGGACACCGCCGGCACCGATGAGGACGCCGACGAGGACGACCAGATCACCGAGGTCCCGCAGGGCGGCGTCGAGACCGGTGACGGCACCGGCGCCGGCGTCGACCCGGCCGTCCTGGCGCTCGGCGGGTTCGCCGCGCTCGGCGTGGCCGCGTTCGCGACCCGGCGGGCCGCCACCGGCCGTCGCTGACCCGGTGATGGCGATCCACCTGCGTACCCACTCCCGCCGGGCCCGTGGCCTGGCGGGGGTGGCGCTCGCGGTCGCGCTGCTCTCGGGCTGCGGCGGCCCGGCGACGTCGGCGCCCACGGCACCGGCGGCGGACGGCCCTGCGGTCGTCGCCCCTGCGGCGTCGGTCGGTGCGCTGTCCGAGGCGCGCCCGACGCGGCTGCTCATCCCGAGCATCGACGTCGACTCCACCACCATGATGGACCTGGGGCTGAACCCGGACCGGTCGCTCGAGGTTCCGCCCGACGGGGCCACGGCGGGCTGGTACACCGGCTCGCCGACCCCGGGCGAGCTCGGCCCGTCCGTGATCGCCGCGCACGTCGACTGGAACGGCGAGGAGGGCGTCTTCTACGACCTCCGCGAGATGGAGCCGGGCGACGAGCTGACCGTCGAGCGGGCCGACGGCAGCACCGCGCGGTTCGAGGTGCTGCGCGTCGAGCAGTACCCGAAGGACGAGTTCCCGACGTCGGAGGTGTACGGCGACGTCGACACCCCGCAGCTGCGGCTGATCACCTGCGGCGGGGAGTTCGACGACGAGGCGCGCAGCTACCGCGACAACGTCGTGGTCTACGCCGGGTTCGTCGGTACGGCCTGAGCACGGAGCTGTACTGACCGCACGAACGGCACTTTCGCACGAACCTGTTGAGCGGAAGTGCCGTTCGCGCGGTGGCGCGTCACTCGGGCGCCGCGACAGCCCGGAGGGCGGCGGCGCGCACGTCCGGGTCGGGGTGGCGGCGCAGCTCCCGCAGCCGCGAACGCCACTCCTGGGGCCATCCCGCCCGGGCGCCCGCCGTCGCGACCAGGGCGACGGCGAGCAGCCCGGCGCCGGCGCCCGCGATCTCCTCGAGGGCATCCACTCCGGCGCCGACGCCGGCCGGGTCCCAGTCCCGCACGTCGAGCTCACCAGCGGCCGCGAGCGCGGCGACCGAGCGGTCGCCGACCAGGGATCCCAGCGCCGCGAGGTCCTCGGCGAACCCCGGCCCCGGCCACAACAGCAGCGCGCGCAGCCGGGCGGCCGCGGCGAGCTCGGTCGGATCGGCCGCGAGCCGCTCGGCCACGGCGCGGACCGGTCCGGGATGGCGACGGGCGACAGCCGCGTTCCGGCACAGCTCGTCCACGAGGTGCGCGAGCCGCTGCCGGCCGGGCCGGTCCCGCAGCGGGTCGGCGTCGGGACCGTCCGGTACGGACATCAGCCCGCGGACGATGGTGGGGAGCAGGTCGGGCGCCGACGTCCAGACCGCCGGGATGAGCGTCGCGTCGGCAGCCGCCCGCCACGTCGCGGTTCCGGTGAGATCGGTGATCGCCCTGCTCAGGTCCGCCGCGGCTCCCGGCGCCCACGGCAGCCAGGCGGCCAGTGCCCGCAGCGCCCCCCGCGCGACGTCGGGGTCCGGGTGACCGGTGAGCCGCCGCACGAGCCCGGCGTACCGGCGGCGGTGGGCCGGCGGGAGCTCGCGGGGCGCGGGCTCCAGCACGGCGCCCGCGAAGAAGCGGTCCTCGCAGCCCGCCTCCTCCAGCGCCGCCCACACCCGGTCGTCGTCGTACCAGGCCCGCAGCGCGGCGAGCGCAGCGATCCGCACGTCGCGCTGCTCCTCGGCCCGCTGCCAGATGTCCAGCAGCGTCTCCAGTGCGCCTTCGGGACGGAACGCGGCCTGCCAGCGGGCGAGCTCCTTCCGGGCCGTGACCTTCGCCGTCGGCGCGTCCGCCAGCAGCGTCGCCAGCCGCGCCGGCGGGATCGCGCGGGCGCAGCGGGCCGCGGCGGAGAGGGCGACCCTGGCACGGTCGGTCCCGCAGCGGGCGAGCAGCGCCTGGAATGCGTCCTCGGGGCGGTCGCCCCTGCCGAGCCCCGTCAGCGCTGCCTCGGCGAGGAGGACGTCGGGGTCGTCGAGCAGGCCCCGCACCGCGGCCGGGTCGCCGGGCAGCGCGGCGAGGGTGGCGACGAGCCGCGCCCGCGTCGCCCGGTCCAGTGCGGGGTCCGCGATCGCGGAGCGCAGCAGTGAGGCGTAGCCCCGCGAGTGGACCGAGGACCATCCCAGCGCCGTCGCGGGCGGCAGGAGGGGGATCCAGCGCCGCCCGGACGTGCCGAACCGGCCCTGCAACCGCCTGCCGGACAGCACCAGCGCGTCCAACGGACCCGTGTGCCGCCGCACCACGGCGGCGAGCACCGGCGGGAGCACCACCAGCGACTCGTCCAGCTGCAGCAGGTCGGCCACGCGCGCCGACCGGCCCCGCCGGGGCGCAAGCCACACCTCGGCCGCCGACCGCACCACGTCGTGCGTGCCGGTGCGGACCGCGAGCCGCACGAGCTCCTGCAGCTCCGGCATCTTCCAGGCCCGGCTGCCGAGCGCACGGACGAGCGCCAGCACCGGCCCCGCCCGGCCGGTGCGGACGGCCGCCGTCAGCGGTGCCCTCATCCGCGCGAACACCGCATGCTCCTGTTCCCGGGGCAGCTGCCGGAGGGCCGGACCGACCAGGGCCGCGGCCTGCCACGCCCCGAGGCGCTCCACCGTCGCGAGGGCCCACTCCAGCAGCACGGACCGGGCGGGCCACGGGTGCGCCACGATGCCCAGGACGAGCCGGTGCAGTGCGTCGCGTGCGGTCGCCGAGGTGTCCCTGGCGTCGACGGCACCGGTGACGATGCGCTCCAGTGCGGGCACGACGGCGTCCTCGAACAGCGCCGGACGCACCCGCGCGACGGCGGCCAGCAGTCGGGCACGCACGGGGTCGCGCTCGTTCGGGATCCGGTCGAGCCCGTCGAGCACCGCGGTGACGGCCCCTGGGTCCCCGGTCGCGGCGGCGCACCGCACCAGCAGCTCGTGGCCCAGGGCGCGCTCGTCGGCGTCGGCGCTGCGGGTGGCGGCCTCGAGCACCGGCCGGGCCTGCGGGAACGGCAGGAACCGGGTGACGCGCAAGGTCGCCGTGGGACGGTCCGCGACCGCGGGCACGGCGAGCATCCGCCGCGCCTCGGCGTGCCTGCGGTCGTGCGGCAGGAGGGCGAGGACCTCGTCGGGCAACAGCGCGGCGGTGAGGTCGCGGTGCGCGTGGGCGAGGTCGAACACGGCGGCCCGGCGGGCGGGCGGCAGCCCGCGCAGGAGCTCGACGAGCAGCCGCTGCGCCGGCCCGGACGCCCGCAGCAGGGCACCGATCTCGGCGTTGGGCAACGCGGTGAGCCGGGTGCGGGCGGCACGTCCCACGTGACGGCGGGCGAGCTGGGTGACGCGCTCCGGCTCGGCCAGCACGAGCCGCACCACCCGTGCGGCGTCCACCCCGAGCAGCCGGGCCAGGTACGGCAGCAGCGCGGTGGGCAACGGCCCGATCAGCCTGCGCTCGCACAGACCGAGCAGTCCGGCCGGATCGTGCTCGGCGAGGGCCCGCACCAGCCCGGCCGATGCCGTCCACCACGCGGCGCGGGCCTCCACCGGCAGCGCCGCCAACTCGGCGTCGGCGTACGCGGCGACCGGTCCGGGGTGCCGCCGCGTCATCGCGTGCCAGCTCCTGACCGCGTACCCGACCTCGGGCAGCAGCCGCTCGACGACCGACGGGGAGCAGGCCGGCAGCAGCCGCGCCGCCTCCCCGTCGCCCCACCGGTCCCGCACCCCGGGGAGCAGGGCGTCGGCCAGCTCGCGGTGCCCACCGGTGCGCAGCCAGGTGTAGGCGCGGCGCCGATCGACGAGTGCACCCTCGGCGAGCACCGCGCGAACGGCCGCCTCCGGCAGCGCACTCGCGGCGAGTGCGCGCGCCCGGACCTGCGGGTACGGGTCCCGCGCCGCCGCGTCGAGGTGCGCAACGTCACCGGTCGCGACGGCCATCGTGACGGCCAGTCCGCGGGCGTACGGGTCGCGCCCGCCGAGGTCGGTGAGCAGGGCGGCCCGCGCCGCCGGATCCGCGGCGCGCGCGACCGCGACCGCCCGTCGGACCCGGTCACCGGGGTCCAGCGGGGTGATCTCGTCGAGCAGCCGGTCGGCGGACGTCATGAGCCCGGATCGTGCCGTGTCCGGCGGACGCGCGCGATGGGTCGCGCCGCGTTTCGGAGCCGTCATGCTGTTTCGGCCCCTCGCCCGCAGCACCTCGGCTCCGAAGTGCTCATCCGGTGCGGAGGCGGTACAGGTGCTCCGGTCGCCCGGCTCCGCCGTACCGCGGGGCCCGCCGCACCAGTCCTTCCTGGGTGAGGTACTCCAGGTAGCGGCGCGCCGTCACGCGCGAGACCCCGAGCTCGTCGCCGACGTCGTGGGCAGAGCGCGCATCCCGTGCGCGGTCGAGCATCGCCACGACGGCGCCGAGCGTCTCGGCGCTCATCCCCTTGGGCGGCGCCGCGGCATCCCCGGCACCGCGCAACGTCGCCAGCGCACGGTCGACCTCGCCCTGGTCGGCGGCCGTGCCGCTGCGCGCCACCTGGCGCCGGTACTCGGCGTAGCGCTCCAGCCGCTCGCGGAACGCCGCCGCCGTGAACGGTTTCAGCAGGTACTGCACGACCCCCTGGGCCACGAGCGTCCGGACGACGGCGAGATCGCGCGCCGATGTCACGGCCATGACGTCGACGAGGTGACGGCTCGAGCGGATGGCCCGGCAGACGTCGAGCCCGCTCATGTCCGGCATGTAGAAGTCGAGCAGCACCAGGTCGGCGGGCGCCCGCTCCAGCATCGCCAGTGCCACGCCGCCGGAGTGGGCGACGCCCGCGACCGCGAAACCCGGCACGCGCGTGACGTACTGCGCGTGCCCCGCCGCGATCGCGGGGTCGTCGTCGACGACGAGCACGGTGATGGGGGTACTCATGACCGGGCCGCCCCGGCGGTCTGCCGCGGCAGCGCGACGGTGAACACCGCGCCCCGGCCGGGCCCGCCGCCGCCGCCGTCCACCTCGATCGTGCCGCGGTAGGACCGCACGACCTGCTCGACCAGCGCCAACCCCAGCCCTCGCGGGTGGGTCCCGCCCCGCTTGGTGGTCCAGCCCCGGCGGAACACCTCGCCGGGGGACACGCCGCCCAGGCCGGGGCCGGAGTCCTCGACCCGCACCACGAGGCCGGCGTCGTCGTCCACGACGGACACGTGCACGGTGTGCGGGGCCGGCGCCGCCAGCGCGGCGTCCACGGCGTTGTCCAGCAGGTTGCCCACCACGCTCACGAGGTCACCGGGCAGCACGTCGGTCTCGCGCAGCCGCGTCTGCGGGCTGACGACCAGCTCGACGCCGCGCTCGTGCGCCTGCGCCACCTTCCCCAGCAGCAGGGCGGCCAGCGCGGGCTCCTCCACCGCGTCGAGCAGCCGGTCCGCCAGTTCCTGCGATGTCCGGAGCTCGGCGACCGCGAACTGCACGGCCTCCTGCGGCCTGCCCAGCTCCACCATCATGACGACGGTGTGCAGGCGGTTCGCCGCCTCGTGGGCCTGGGCGCGCAGCGCCTCGGCGAAGCCGCGCACGCTGTCCAGCTCCTGGGTGAGGCCGAGCAGCTCGGTGTGGTCGCGCAGCGTCGTCACGGTGCCCAGGTACTGGCCGTCGCGCCGGGTCGGCGACTGGCTCACGACGACGACGTGGTCCCCCGCGATCACGAGCTCGTCCTGCGCGGACATCCCGGAGGCCAGCAGGTCGCGCACCCCGTCGGGCAGGGGCAGCGCGGCGACCGGGCGTCCCTCGTGGTCCTCGTCCAGGCGCAGCAACCGGACGGCCTCGTCGTTGGCGAGCACGAGCCGCCGGTCGGCGTCGACGACGACGAGCCCCTCGCGCACGGCGTGCAGGACGGCGTCGTGGTGCTCGTACATGCGCGTGATCTGCTGCGGTCCGAGGCCGAGGGTCGATCGGCGCACCCACCGGCTCACGAGCAGCGAGGCGAGACCTGCCGCCCCGACGGCGAGCAGGCACACCGCGAGCAGCGTGGGCACCTTGCCCGCCACCCGCTCACCGATGCTGCTGGTGACGATGCCGACCGAGACCAGACCGATCACGTGACCGCCGGCGTCCACCACGGGGACCACCGCACGCACCGACGGGCCGAGCGTGCCGGTGTAGGTCTCGGTGAACGACTCGCCGCGGAGGGCGGGCTCGGTGGTGCCGATGAACTCCTTCCCGATCACTGCCGGGTTCGGGTGCGTGTAGCGGATGCGGCCCGGAGTCATGATCACGACGAAGTCGACGGCCGAGGCGACGCGCACCGACTCCGCGAGCGGCTGCAGCCTGCGCTCGGGGTCGCCGGTCACCACCGCCTCGATCACGACGGGAACGTGCGCCACCGTCTCGGCGAGGGAGATGACCTTGTCGCGGGCCTGCTCCGTGGCCGTCCGGCGTTGGTCGAGGTAGGTCAGCGCGCCTCCGACGGCCACCACTCCGACGACGATCACGACCTGCAGCGCGAGGAGCTGGCGCGCCAGGCCGAGTCGTCGCAACCCGATCCGCACCGGCACAGTCTGCGGGCAGGTCCGTCCGGGCGGAAGGCGAGCGACCTTTAGTTACAGAAGCCTTCCCAAGCCGGGCGTCCTCCACCAGTATCCGCATCGATTCGATGCATCGGTGGATGAATACGGGCCCGACATCGGTCGCTCCGAGGCAGGAAAGGACGAACATGATGGGACGACAAGGACGTCGTTCGGCTCTCGCGGTGCTGCTGCTCGCGGGGACGATCGCCCTGAGCGCGTGCGGCGCCCGCGGCGCAGGCGCAGGCGGCGGTGGCGGCGACGGCGCGGCGGGCGGCGAGACCTTCACGATCAAGCTCTCGCACGTGGTGACCCCGGCGACGCCGAAGGGCCAGGCCGCGGAGAAGTTCAAGGAGGTCGTCGAGGAGCGCTCCGGCGGCCGGATCACCGTCGAGATCTACCCGAACTCCGAGCTCTACGGCGACAAGGACGAGCTGCAGGCCCTGCAGTCGAACAGCGTACAGATGCTCGCTCCCGCCAGCGCGAAGTTCACGACCGTCGCGCCCGCCCTCCAGGTGCTCGACCTGCCGTTCCTGTTCGACACCGTCGAGGACATCCCCGACGTCGTCTCGCCCGACTCGGCGGCCGGCCGGGCGATCTACGAGAACGAGGCGCTCGCCGCCAACAACATCAAGGTCCTCGGTCTCTGGGACAACGGCCTCAAGCAGCTCTCGTCGAACACGGAGATGCGCACCCCGGCCGACCTCGCCGGCCTGAGCTTCCGCATCCAGCCGTCGGACGTGCTGCGCAGCCAGTTCGAGCGCTGGGGCGCCAGCTCGACCCCACTCGCGTTCGCCGAGGTCTACAACGCCCTCCAGCAGGGCGTGGTCGACGGCCAGGAGAACCCGTACTCGAACATCGAGTCGCAGAACATGCACACGGTGCAGAGCCACATCACGGCGTCGAACCACGGCTACATCGGGTACGTCCTGGTGATCAACAATGAGTTCTTCGAGAGCATGCCCGCCGACCTGCAGGAGATCGTCCAGGCGTCGGCCGACGAGGCCAGCACCTACAACCGCGAGGTCGCGGCGCAGCTGAACGAGGAGGCCCGAACCACCATCGAGCAGGCGGGAACCACCACGATCCTGGATCTCACCGACGAGGAGCGCCAGGCGTTCCGGGACGCCGTCGTGCCCTCGGTCTGGCAGCAGTACGCCGACGTGATCGGGCCGGAGCTCATCGACGCCCTGCTCGCCGAACAGGGCGCCTAGAGCGTGTCCCTTGGATCATGGGACGGGGTCGCGGAGCCAGATCCTGATCGAGGCGACGTCGATGGTTCCGCGGAACATGTAGTCGCGCTTGTCGTAGCGGGTGGCGACCGCGCGGTGGCC
>NZ_JAHKRK010000145.1 GCF_019396355.1 Pseudonocardia nigra | reverse complement strand
AGCTCGGCGAGCGTGTCCGCGGCCCAATACCAGCCATAAGTCGCCTCGCCCACCACCTCCGGGGCCTCACCGGCGCGGGCCATCACCTGCCGCAGGAACTCCCGGTCGTTGGAGATCCGCACCGTCTCCAACCGCTCGCCCGGACTCGGTCATCCGCACCAGCACCGACCGCCGCCGATGCAGATCGATCCCGACAATCTGCCGTCCCGCGTACTGTTCGCTCACAAGGGACCTCCTCGAACCGTGCGACGTGCGCACCCCGAGCATGAGCCGGGAGTCACGAGGAGCGGAGGCCCCGCTCCTTCATCACATCAGGAAAGCCGCGTTGCTGACGCTGAGCGACCGGAACGTGGCTTTCCTGACACTTGGCGGGTGCGGACCGGAACGAATCGGGCGAACCGCGCGTTGATGATCACGTGACGACCCCGACGCCGGCCGGCACCGGGGCCCGGCCACCGGTGCGACCGCTGCCCCTGGAGCTACCCGGACGCACGCTGCTGCTCGTCGCCGGGATGCCGGGTGCGGGCAAGTCCACGCTGCTCGCGGGCCTGCCACCGGTCCACGGCGTGGCCGTTGTCGACTCCGAGACCCACCGGGCCGCGCTGCGCAGGCTGCTCCCGGCCGCTGTCCCCTACGACTGGTACCGCCCCCTGGTGCACCTGCTGCACCGGCTCGCGGTCGTGTTCGCCGCCGTGTCGCCGGCTCCGATCGTGGTGGCGCACCTGCCCGCCACCGACGCCCGCACCCGGACCGCCGTCGCCCGCCTCGCCGCCCTCACCGGCCGCGCCGCACACCTGCTGTGGCTCGACGTCGACCCGGAGGAGGCGCGGCGCGGGCAGCGCGAGCGCGGCCGGATGGTCCCCGAGCCGTCCTTCGCCCGGCACGCCGAGCGCGCGACGCGCACCTCGGCCCTGCTCCGGGAGGGCCCGCCGCCGGGCTGGCACAGCGCCACCGTGCTCGACCGGGCCGCGGCCCGGGCCGGGGTGCAGCTGCAGATCACCAGCGGGGCGCACGGCGGCGCGAGGCACAAGTAGGCTGGGCCGGGTGTTCGACACCCTCTCCGAGCGCCTCAGCGGCACCCTGGCCAACCTGCGTGGCAAGGGGCGCCTCTCCGACGCCGACATCGACGCCACCGCACGCGAGATCCGCATCGCGCTGCTGGAGGCCGACGTCGCGCTGCCGGTGGTCCGCGGCTTCATCGCGCGGGTCAAGGAGCGGGCCAAGGGCGCCGAGGTCTCGCAGGCCCTGAACCCGGCCCAGCAGGTCGTCAAGATCGTTAACGAGGAGCTCGTCGGGGTACTCGGCGGCGAGACCCGGCGGATCGCGCTGGCCAAGGAACCGCCGAGCGTGGTCATGCTCGCCGGTCTGCAGGGCTCCGGTAAGACCACCCTCGCCGGGAAGCTCGCCCACTGGCTCAAGGGCCAGGGGCACACCCCGCTGCTCGTGGCGTGCGACCTGCAGCGGCCCAACGCCGTCAACCAGCTGCAGATCGTCGGCGAGCGGGCCGGCGTCACGACCTTCGCCCCGGAGCCGGGCAACGGGGTGGGCGACCCGGTCGACGTCGCCCGCCGCGGCGTGCAGCACGCGCGCGACAAGATGTACGACATCGTCATCGTCGACACCGCGGGCCGCCTGGGCGTCGACGAGGAGCTGATGCGCCAGGCCGCCGACATCCGCGACGCGGTGCGGCCCGACGAGACGCTGTTCGTCGTCGACGCCATGATCGGTCAGGACGCCGTGGCCACCGCCGAGGCGTTCCGCGACGGCGTCGGCTTCACCGGCGTGGTGCTCACCAAGCTCGACGGCGACGCCCGCGGTGGTGCCGCGCTGAGCGTCCGCGAGGTCACCGGGCAGCCGATCCTCTTCGCCTCCAGCGGCGAGAAGCTCGCCGACTTCGACGTCTTCCACCCCGACCGGATGGCCAGCCGCATCCTCGGGATGGGCGACCTGCTCACGCTCATCGAGCAGGCCGAGAGTGCTTTCGACCGGGAGCAGACGGACAAGGCCGTCGCGAAGATGTCCACGGGCGAGCTCTCGCTGGAGGACTTCCTCGAGCAGATGCTGGCCGTGCGGAAGATGGGCTCGATCGGCAACATCCTCGGGATGCTGCCGGGGGCCAACGCGGGGCAGATGAAGGAGGCGCTGGCCCAGGTCGACGACAAGCACCTCGACCGGCTGCAGGCGATCATCCGCGGCATGACCCCGGCCGAGCGGGCCGACCCGAAGATCATCAACGGGTCCCGGCGGCTGCGCATCGCCAACGGGTCCGGGGTGTCGGTCAGCGACGTGAACGAGCTGGTCAACCGCTTCTTCGAGGCCCGCAAGGTGATGAAGCAGATGGCCGGCCAGTTCGGCTTCGGCAGCCGCAGCGCCACGAAGAAGCAGGCCAAGAGCCGCAAGGGCAAGAAGGGCGGCAAGGCGAAGGGCCGCGGTCCCACGCCGACGCGCGCGGGCGCGCAGCCCCCCGGGTTCGGGGGCGGCGGGATGCCGGACCTGTCCGGGCTGCCGCCGTCGCTGCGCGAGCTGCCGCCGGGGCTCGACCAGCTGCCGCCGGGCTTCGACCCGAACAAGCTCAAGTTCCCGAAGGGGAAGTAGGAGCGTGTACCGGCTTCGCGGGGTGGTGCTGCCCGACGAACGGGCCACCGAGCTCTACATCGACGACTCCGGCGTGCTCGTCGAGGAGCCCATCGCCGGGGCGGAGACGCTGATCGACGGTGGGTGGATCCTGCCGGGCCTGGTCGACGCGCACTGCCACGTCGGGTTGGGCCAGTCGGGCCCGGTGGACCTCGAGGAGGCCGACGCGCAGGCCCGCGTCGACCGCGACGCGGGCGCGCTGCTGATCCGCGACTGCGGCTCGCCGATCGACACGAGTGCCCTGCAGGCCCGGCACGACCTGCCGGAGATCATCCGGGCGGGTCGGCACGTGGCCCGGCCGAAGCGGTACATCCCGGGGCTCGCCGCCGAGCTCGACGATCCCGCGCTGCTGCCCGAGGTCGTCGTCGAGCAGGCCGCGGCGGGGGACGGCTGGGTGAAGCTGGTCGGCGACTGGATCGACCGCGGCGCAGGCGACCTCGCCCCGCTGTGGCCCGACGACGTGCTCGCCGCGGCGATCGACGCCGCACACGCGGCTGGCGCCCGCGTCACGGCGCACGTGTTCGGCACCGACGCGCTCCCCGGGCTGATCCATGCGGGCATCGACTGCATCGAGCACGGCACGGGGCTCACCGACGACCTGATCGCGGAGATGGCCCGCCGCGGCACCTCGCTCGTGCCCACGCTGATCAACGTGGAGAACTTCCCGGGCATCGCCGACTTGGCGAGCAAGTATCCGAGCTACGCCGCGCACATACGGGAGCTGTACGCGGGTGCGCACGGGGTGGTGCGCAAGGCGGTCGAGGCCGGGGTCCCGGTGTTCGCCGGCACCGATGCCGGCGGCGGGATCGTGCACGGTCGCATCGCCGACGAGATCGCCGCCCTGCACGGCGCCGGGCTCGCCGCCGCCGACGCGCTCGGAGCGGCGAGCTGGGCGGCCCGCACCTGGCTGGGGCGCCCCGACCTGCACCCCGGCGCCCGGGCCGACCTGGTGGTCTACCGCTCCGATCCGCGGGCCGACCTGTCCGTCCTGCGTGACCCCGCCCTCGTCGTGCTGCGCGGGCGGCCCGTCCACGCGGGCGCCTGATCGTCGCGGCCGGTAGCGTCGGCCGCGTGGGAGCAGCGCACGGAGACGGCAGGCCCGACGAGGAACGCGCCGGCCCCACCGGCATGCCGTCCGCACCGCGCCCCCGGGAAGCGGCGCACACGGCCGGTGACGCCGGCGCGGCCACCAATGGGGCCACCCCGGGCGCCGGCGGATCGGGACCGGCCGCCCGGGACACCGCTGCCCCGGACACCGCTGTCCCGGACACCGCTGCCCCGGGCGTTGCTGCCCCGAACGGCGCCGCCTGGCCGCAGCCCGGCCCGGCCTCGCCCGTGCCCCTCACCGCGTGGCCTGCGGCCCCGGCCGGCGATCCGGCTGCCGGGATGTACCCGCAGCCGACGTACCCGCTCCAGCAGGCGCCCGCGCCGTCCGCCCCGGCCCCGAAGCCCCCGCACAAGTGGGGTCTGGGCGCCTACCTCGTCGTCGAGGTGGTGTTCCTCCTCGCGTCCTTCGTCGTCGGCCGCTTCCTGCTCTCCGACGTCCCGACGGCGGGGCAGCTCGCCGTCGCCGTCGGCCTGCCCACCGTGCTCGCGGCGGCTACCGCGCTGCTGATCACCCGGCTGCGCGGCAACGGGCCGCTCATCGACCTCGGCCTGGAGTGGTCGTGGCGGGACCTCGGGCTCGGGCTCGCCTTCGGTTTCGGCGGCCTGGCGCTGACCATCCCGGCGTCGATCATCTACGTCGCCATCGTGGGCGCGGACACGACGTCCGCCGTGGGGGAGGTCTTCGGCGGCCTCACGGCGGCGCCCGCGATGGCCGTCGTCGTGTTCCTCATCGTGGTGTTCGTCGCACCGCTGTGCGAGGAGATCGTCTACCGCGGGCTGCTGTGGGGCGGCGTCGAGCGGCTCGGGGGGCGCTGGGTGGCTTTCGGCGTCACCACGCTGCTGTTCGCGCTGGCCCACTTCGAGTTCACGCGGACACCGCTGCTCTTCGTGGTGGCGATCCCGATCGCGGTGGCCCGGCTCTACACCGGGCGGCTGCTCGCCAGCATCGTCGCCCACCAGGTCAACAACCTGCTGCCCGGCATCGCCCTGCTGCTCGGCCTCCTCGGCGTCGTCCCGCTCGCCTGACCGACGGGGTGCGGCGAGGGCCCGCGGCGTCTGGCAGAATGGCGGACCGGCCCCGCGGCTGGCCCTCTACCGTGCCGCGGCCACCACACGCCGAGGCAAGCGCAGCCCGTAACCCCACGCGAGCCGCGCGGACTCACCCGAAGCACCACGATCCGCGAGGAGCAGTAACCAGCGTGGCCGTCAAGATCAAGCTGATGAGGCTGGGCAAGATCCGTCAGCCGTACTACCGCATCGTCGTCGCCGACGCCCGCAGCCGCCGCAGCGGCCGGGCCATCGAGACGATCGGCAAGTACCACCCGAAGAACGAGCCGAGCCTGATCGAGGTCGACTCGGACCGGGCGCAGTACTGGCTCGGTGTGGGCGCGCAGCCCACGGAGCCCGTGCAGCACCTGCTGGAGATCACCGGCGACTGGCAGAAGTTCAAGGGTCTCCCGGGCGCCGAGGGCACCCTGAAGCCGCAGCCGGAGAAGGTCGACAAGCTCGCCCGCTTCAACGCGGCACTCGCTGCCGCCGGCGAGGAGCCCACCACCGAGGCCACCACGCCCAAGAAGAAGGGCGACCGCCGCCCCAAGGCCGACGCCGCCGAGGGTGAGGGCGCCGAGGCCGGCGAGGCATGACCGTCCTCGCGGACGCCCTGGAGCACCTCGTCCGGGGCATCGTCGATCACCCGGACGACGTCCAGGTGGAGATGGTCACCACGCGCCGGGGCCGCACCCTCGAGGTCCGGGTGCACCCCGAGGACCTCGGCAAGGTGATCGGACGCGGCGGCCGCACCGCCACCGCGCTGCGCACCGTCGTGGGCGGCATCGGCGGTCGGGGTGTGCGGGTCGATGTCGTCGACACCGACCGGTAGCACCGAATATCTCGTCGGGATCGCCGTGCGGGCCCATGGCCTGCGCGGCGAACTCGTCGTCGAGGTGCACACCGATTCCCCCGACGAGCGGTTCGCCCCCGGCGCCGCCCTCATCGCGCAGCGCCCGGGCGCTCCCGCCGCCACGTTGACCGTCGAGTCGGCCCGGCCGCACTCCGGCCGGATGCTCGTGCGGTTCGTCGAGGCGCCCGACCGCGACGCCGCCGAGGCCCTGCGGGGCACCCGGCTGCTCGTCGCGGCCGACGCGCTCACCGCGCCCGCCGACGCCGAGGAGTTCCACGTCCACCAGCTCGAGGGCCTGCGGGCCGAGCTGGAGGACGGTTCCGTCGTCGGCACCGTCCGCGAGGTCGTGCACGGACCCGGCGGCGAGCTGCTCGCCCTCGCGCGGCCGGAGGGCCCCGACGCGCTCGTCCCGTTCGTCACGGTCATCGTCCCGACCGTTGATCTCGACGGGGGGCGTGTCGTGCTCACCCCGCCCGAGGGCCTGCTCGACGTCTGATCAGGCCGGCGCACCGGCGACGGCGCGCTCGGGCCGCAGCAGCTCCTGCAGCACGCGCGGCGGCGCGGACTCGTCCCCGCCGCGCCACGCCACCACGTCGTCGGGCCGCAGCAGCAGCGCCTGCCCCGGCGGGAGGAAGTCGGCGTCGATGCGACGCACCGGGAGCGGCACCGGGGCCTTGGCCGCGGCAGGCGCCCACCGCGCCGGGTCGTCGGCCACCACCAGTGCCCAGCCGGGGCCGCCGAGGTCCAGCGTCGACCGCGTCCGCGCGGCGTCGAGCCACACGTGCGGCACCCGCGTGCCGACGCGTCCGGCGGGCGCAAACTCCCGCACCGGCTCGACGTCGTGCTCGTCGGCGGGGGAGCGGCGCAGCGCGCCCGTCCGGTACTGGAAGCCACCCGCGGCGAGCACAAACGGGTGCGCGAGGTCGGGGTCCGGGGCGGCCCCTGGGTCGAGCGTCCGCCGCGCCGACTGGTCGGCGACGAACCACCCCGCCGGCCGCCGCTCGGCCTCGTAGCTGTCGAGCAGGGTGGGATCCGCGGTGCCCGCGAGGACCGCGGCGAGCTTCCAGCCCAGGTCGTGCGCATCCGCGATCCCGGTGTTCGCGCCGCTCGCCGCGAACGGCGGCATCACGTGGGCCGCGTCCCCGGCGAGGTGCACGCGGCCCGCCGAGTAGCGGTCGGCGACCAGCATCTCGGCCTGCCACGGCAGGACGCTCCGCACCTCGAGGTCGGGTGCGGGAACGCCGAGTACGGTGCGCAGCAGCGCAGGCCAGTCCCGGTCGGTCGCGTTCCCCGACGTCATGAAGACCCAGCGGGACTGCCCGTCCACGGAGGCGAGCGCGCCGGGTGCATCGGGATGCTCGATCCGGCACAGGTTGAACTCGCGCGGCCGCGCACGACGTCGGCGAGATCGGCCTGGAAGTAGACGTTCACGCTCGGGTCGCCGATAGCGCCTCGCCCGGAGCGGGCGATGCCGAGCGCGACGCGCACCGGGCTGCGCGCCCCGTCGGCGGCCACCAGGTAGGAGGCGTGGATTTGGCCGTCGACGTCGCCGCGGTGGTCCCGCAGATCGGCGACGACGGCATCGTCGTCCTGGTCGAACGCCGTGAGCGCGGTGCCGAACCGCACGTCGGCCCCCGCGTCCTCGGCGGCGCGGCGCAGCACCGGTTCGAGCACGTCCTGCGCCACCAGGCAGGGCAGTTCCGGGCTGACCTCGGGAAACGGTTCGTCCGCAGGCGCCGGTCGCCACAGCGGAAGCTGCTCGGCCTCGGCCAGGGTGCGACCCGCGGCCATGTGGTCGTGCGCGGCGAGGTCGCGAGCGGGGTCGCGCACGGCGTCCGCCAGCCCGAGCTCGCGGAAGACCTCGAGGCTGCGCACGTGGAACCGGCGCGCCTTCGGCTGTGGCGAGGTGGCGGCCCGGCGCTCGACCAGCGTGACGTCGACGCCGTGGTGGCGCAGGACAAGGGCGGTGGCGAGGCCGACGAGGCCGCCGCCGGCAACGAGTACCTGAACGGTGCGTGTACTATGTACATTCCATGATGTACCTAGTACACATAACGGTACGATGTCGCAATGCCTCCCGCGTCCGAAGATCGATCCGCGCCCACCGGGCTCGTGTGGTTCGACCCACCTCCGCGGACGGCCGAGCGGTTCAGTCGGGAGATGATCGTCACGGCGGCCGTCGAGCTGGCCGACGAGGACGTGCGTGGCGAGGTGACGATGCGGGCGGTCGCGGCGCGGGTCGGCGCGCGCACCCCGATGTCGCTGTACCGGTACGTCGGCAACAAGGACGGGCTCGTCGACCTCATGCTCGACGAGGTGTACGGCGAGATCGTCGTGCCGGAGCCGGGGGACTGGCGGGCGTGCCTGCGCGAGCTGGGCAGCTCGGGGTGGGAGGCGGTCCAGCGGCACCCCTGGTTCGCGCGCCTGTCGTTCAGCCGGCCGCCGCTCGGGCCGCACGCGCTCGCGATGTACGACAGATCCCTCGCCGCGCTGGACGGGCTCGGGCTCGACGCCGCGACGCGGATGGGCTTCGTCGGCACGGTGCTGGGGCACGTCCTCTCGTCCGGGTTGGCGCTGCTGGAGGAGCGGGCGATGCGGGAGCGGGCCGGGCTGCGGACCGACGGCGAGCTCACCGAGGCCGTCCGGCCGTACCTGGACCGGATCGCCCGCGAGGGGCGCCATCCCCACTTCTCCCGATGGGCCGCCGATCCCGCCCGCTTGGAGCCTGCACCGCAGTCGTTCGAGCAGGTCCTGGAGTGGTTGCTGGACGGGCTGGAGCGCAGTGTCAACCGAGGTTGACAGGTGAACGTGTGTCAACGTAAGTTGACGACATGAGTGATGCCACGAAGGTCGCGGCAGCGGCCTCGAGCCGGGATCCTGCGGTCGGGCTGGCGGCGGTCGCGTCGCTGCGCGGGCTGCTCGAGTCGCTCGAGGAGCTGCAGGTCACGAACGCGCGCGCCCAGGGCTGGTCCTGGCAGCAGATCGCCGAGGCGCTGAACGTCAGCAGGCAGGCCGTGCACAAGAAGTACCGCCGGTTCGGGTTCTGAGGGGGCGACATGTTCGAACGATTCACCGGGAAGCGCGCGAGGTCGTGGTCCTCGCGCAGGAGCAGGCCCGCGAGCGCGGCGCCGGGACGATCCGGACGGAGCACCTGCTCGCGGCGCTGTACGCGGTGCCGGACAACCTGGCCCTCACGGTGCTCGAGGGGCACGGCGTCCGCCGGGAGGACGTGGAGGCCGACATCGACCGCCTCCGCGGGGCGGGCCCGGGCCCGTCCGACGCGGAGGCGCTGGCGACGCTGGGTATCGACCTCGACGAGGTGCGCCGTCAGGCCGAGGAGGCGTTCGGGCCCGGGGCCCTGGACCGGACGCGCGCGTCGCTGGGCCGCGAGGGGAAGCGTCGCAGTGGGCACATCCGCTTCGAGCGCACCACGAAGAAGGCACTGGAGCTGGCGCTGCGCGAGGCGGTCTGGCTCAAGCACAACTACATCGGCACCGAACACCTGCTGCTCGGGCTGCTCAGCGCCGACGGCGGGGCGGCCCACCACATCCTGCACGCCCGCGGGGTGCGCCTGGACTCGGCGCGAGTCATCGTGGAGGAGCTGGTGCGCGGCCGCCGCAAGGCGGGCTGACCCCGCCTGGAAACATTCCCCGGCGTGCGGATCGACGTCGTCACCATCTTCCCGGGCTATCTCGCGCCGCTGCGTGAGGCGCTGCTGGGCAAGGCCATCGCGGCCGGGCTGATGGACCTCGCCGTGCACAACCTGCGGGACTGGACCCACGACGTCCACCAGGCCGTCGACGACGCCCCGTACGGCGGCGGTCCGGGCATGGTGATGCGTCCGCAGGTGTGGGGCGAGGCCCTCGACGACGTGCTCGCCGAGGGCGGGCCGGCCCGACTCGTCGTGCCGACGCCGGCCGGCCGCCCGTTCACTCAGGCCACGGCCCAGGATTGGGTGCGCGAGCCGCGGCTGGTGTTCGCCTGCGGCCGGTACGAGGGCATCGACCAGCGCGTGGTCGACGACGCCGCCGCCCGGATGCCGGTGGACGAGGTGAGCATCGGCGACTACGTGCTCGTCGGCGGCGAGGTGGCCGTCATGGTCATGGTCGAGGCGGTGGTCCGGCTGCTGCCGGGCGTGCTCGGCAACCCGGCGTCGGCGGAGCAGGACTCGTTCTCCGACGGCCTGCTCGAGGGGCCGGCCTACACGCGCCCGGAGACGTGGCGCGGGCGGGCCGTCCCGGAGGTGCTGCGGAGCGGCAACCACGCCGCGATCGCCCGCTGGCGCCGCGACCGCGCACTCGAGCGCACCGCGCAACGGCGTCCGGACCTGCTCGCGGCGCTGCCCGAGGACGCCCTGGACAAGGCCGACCGCGCGTTCCTCGCCGGCATCCGGGACGGGTGAGTGCAGCCCGCCCGATCGCGTCTGGCACTATGGAGCAGTTGCCAGCGCCTGACGGCCTGCCGGCGTCGCCCCGACTTGATGGATCGGCGCTCCCGCACGAACGCTTACACGTACCGAGGACGGATCTTCGCGATGAACACCCTGGACGCACTGGACGCACAGCTGCTGCGCTCCGACATCCCTGCCTTCCGGCCGGGCGACACGCTCAAGGTGCACGTGAAGGTCATCGAGGGCAACCGCTCCCGTGTCCAGGTGTTCCAGGGTGTCGTCATCCGCCGCCAGGGCTCCGGCGCCCGCGAGACCTTCACGGTCCGCAAGGTGTCGTTCGGCGTCGGCGTGGAGCGCACGTTCCCGGTGCACTCGCCGAACATCGACAAGATCGAGCTGTTCACCCGCGGCGATGTCCGCCGGGCGAAGCTTTACTACCTCCGTGAGCTGCGCGGCAAGGCCGCGAAGATCAAGGAGAAGCGCGAGACCACATCCGCGTCCTGACGCCTCCAGGCGCGTTTCCCGTAGCCTCGTGGGTGTGGCCCTCCCCGAGCTCCCCGACGACCGGCGGGCGGCGCCCCGGCGGTACGCCCCGGCGGACCGGCCGGTGACCGCCGTGGAGCCGGGCTCGCTCCCGCCGGGCCCACGACGCGGCGGGCAGGCGCAGCCACCACCTCCCGGCCCCGGAACGGGAAACGGCCGTCCGGTGCCGCCACCGAACGGGGCCGGCCCCGTCGGGCCCAAGCCGCCGAACGGACTGCGCCCGCTCGGCCCGCCGGTGCCCCCGTCGGCGGGTCCCGTTCCGCCGCCGCGCCGCCCGGTCCCGCCGCCCCGCTCCGGCCCGAACGGCCGGCGCGTGCCCCCGCGGCGCCCCGATCCGGCCGACGACGAGCCCACGGTCGTGCACAACGACCTCTCCGGCGCGGTCGAGCAGGCGGACGAGGCGTCCGACGAGGCCGGCATCTCGGACGTCCCCGGCAGGCACCGGCGCCGTGCGGGTGCCTCGCCCGAGGGCAGGCCGGCGGCCGAGTACCGCAAGGAGTTCGAGGCGAGCGGCCGCAAGGCCCGCCCCGGACGCCGCAGGCGGCCCACGTTCTGGAAGGAACTGCCGCTGCTCGTCGTGGTGGCGCTGGTGCTCACCTTCCTCATCCAGACGTTCCTGGCCAAGGTCTACGTGATCCCGTCGGGATCGATGGAGACCACGCTGCACGGCTGCACCGGCTGCAACAACGACCGGGTGCTCGTCGACAAGGTCACCTACCGGTTCGGGGAGCCGCAGCCCGGCGATGTCGTGGTGTTCCGCGGCCCGGAGAGCTGGAGCAGCGAGATCAGGGTCGAGGAGCCCACCAGCCCGCTGGCCCGCGGCCTGCAGCAGTTCGGCTCCCTGATCGGGCTCGCGCCGCCCGACGAGAAGGACTTCGTCAAGCGGGTCATCGCCGTCGGCGGGCAGACCGTGCAGTGCTGCGACACCTACAACCGGGTGCTCGTCGACGGCGAGCCGCTCGAGGAGCCCTACATCTACTACCTGCCCCAGGCCGGGCCGGCCAAGCAGGCCCCGTTCGGTCCGGTCACCGTGCCCGAGGGGCACCTGTGGATGATGGGTGACAGCCGCAACAACTCGGCCGACTCGCGGGTGCCGGGCCACGGCGCCGTGCCGGTGGAGAACGTGATCGGCAAGGCCCGCCTGATCGTGCTGCCGTTCCCGCGCTTCGGCTGGATCGAGTCGACCAACCCGCAGACCACCGCCGTAGGGATGGCTTCCGCCGACGGGGCGGACGCGCCGCTCGCGCTGGGGCTGGTCGGGGCGTTGCCGCTGGCCCTCGGCAGCCGTCGGCGCATCGCCCGCTGCGACGCCGAGCTCCACGAATTCCTGCCGGGGCACCCGCGCCGCTGACCGGCCGCCCGGCTACGGTTTCCCCGATGTCCGCTCGTCCCGTGCCAGCCCGTCGCCGCCCCTCCGGGCGCCGTCCGGTGCGGCCCACCCTGCCCCCCGAGCTGCGCCCGGCGCGGGCCGTGGTGCGCCGGTCCGGCAGCTGGACGCTGCAGAGCACGCTGCACCGCCACGGCCTCGGGCCGGTGGCGGGGGTCGACGAGGCCGGGCGCGGGGCGTGCGCGGGTCCGCTGGTCGTGGCCGCGTGCGTGCTGCGGCCCGGCGACGCCAAGCGCCTGGACGGACTCACCGACTCCAAGCTCCTCACCGCCGCCGCCCGCGAGGAGTACTACCGGCTCGTGCTGCGGTGGGCGCAGGACCACGCGGTGGTCGTCATCCCGCCGGAGGAGGTCGACCGGCGTGGTGTCCACGTGGCCAACGTGGAGGGCATGCGCCGCGCCGTTGCCGGGCTGTCGGCCCCGCCCGGGTACGTGCTCACGGACGGGTTCGCGGTACGCGGCTTCGGCACCCCCGCGCTCGCCGTGCAGAAGGGCGACCAGGTGGCGGCGTGCGTCGCGGCCGCGTCGGTGCTGGCGAAGGTCACCCGGGACCGGATCATGGTCGAGCTCGACCGGGAGTTCCCGCAGTACGGGTTCGCCGAGCACAAGGGCTACTGCACGCCGGTGCACGACGAGGCGATGCTCCTGCACGGGCCGAGCCGGGTGCACCGCTACTCGTTCGTGAACGTGCGGGCGGCGCGCGACGGGGTGCGCATCGAGGACGTTCCCGATGCGGGCCCGGAGGACGCTCTGGTCCACAATGGGGCGCTCACCGTCGGGGCGTCCGAGGTGGGTGTCGAAGGAGGGATCGAACCGTGAGCGCCGAGGATCTCGAGAAGTACGAGACCGAGATGGAGCTCACGCTCTACAAGGAGTACCGGGACATCGTGTCCCAGTTCTCCTTCGTGGTGGAGACGGAGCGCAGGTTCTACCTCGCCAACTCGGTCGACGTCGCCGCGCGCAACGCCGACGGGGAGATCTACTTCGAGGTCCGGATGTCCGACGCGTGGGTGTGGGACATGTACCGGCCCGCCCGGTTCGTGAAGAACGTCCGGGTGCTGACGTTCAAGGACGTCAACGTCGAGGAGCTGGACAAGCCCGACCTGCGGCTGCCGGAGGGCAACCAGTTCGGGTCCTGACCGGCGGTTACAGGTGCTGAGGCCTCTACACCCTCGCGCCGACAGTTCCCCCGGAACCGCGCCGGGCAGCGGCGAGTTGTCCCCATCGCCCTCGGTCCGTCCACAGTTTCCCGATCCTCCCTCCCACCGGCCCTCCCGCCGCCATCGTGGTGCGCATGGCAGCGAAGGACGTGCTCGGCCGCCGCGGTGAGGACCTCGCGGCGCGATACCTGGAGCGGCAGGGACTGGTGGTCCTGTCCCGCAACTGGCGATGTCGCCACGGCGAGCTGGACGTGGTGGCCACCGATGCCTGGCAGCTCGTGGTCTGCGAGGTCAAGACCCGCTCCGGCACCCGGTTCGGCGGGCCGGCCGAGGCGGTCGACCGGCGCAAGGCCGCCCGGATCCGGCGGGTCACCCAGGCCTGGCTCGCCGCGCACCACGTGCGCTGGTGCGAGATCCGGTTCGACGTGCTGGCGGTGGTGGCCGAACCGCACGGGCCGGTCACGGTCCAGCACTTCGAGGCGGCATTCTGATGGGCCTCGCGCGCACGTGGGCGGTGGCCCTGCTCGGCGTCGAGGGCCACGTCGTCGAGATCGAGGCCGACGTCGGCGGTGGTCTGCCCGGTGTCCACATCGTCGGCCTGCCGGACGCCGCACTGCACGAGTCGAAGGACAGGGTGCGGGCCGCGATCGTCAACTGCGAGCGGGACTGGCCCAACGAACGCATCGTGCTGGCGTTGTCCCCGGCCACGCTGCGCAAGGCGGGCAGCGGCTTCGACCTCGCGCTGGCGGTGGGCATCCTCGCCGCCAAGGAGCTCATACCCCAGGAGGTGCTGAACGGCACCGTGCTGCTGGGGGAACTCGCCCTCGACGGCAGACTGCGGCCCGTGCGCGGCGTGCTGCCGTGCCTGCTCGCCGCGCGGGCCGCGGGGATGCGCCGGGTCGTCATCCCGGAGGCCGCGCTCGACGAGGCGGCCCTCGTCGGCGGGGTGGAGGTGTTCGGCGCGTCGACGCTGCCCGAGGTACTCGGGTTCCTCATGGGCGATGTGAAGCTGCGCAGGCCCGGAACGCCCACCGACCGCGAGGGGCCGGAACCGCCCGACCTCGCCGACGTGGTCGGTCAGGACGACGCCCGGCACGCCCTGGAGATCGCCGCTGCCGGTGGCCACCACCTGTTGTTCGTCGGCCCGCCGGGCACCGGCAAGACGATGCTCGCGCAGCGGTTCGTCGGGCTGCTGCCACGGCTGGCCCCCGACGAGGCGCTCGCGCTCGCCGCGGTGCGGTCGGTGGCGGGCAGGCTGCCGACGGGGGGTGCGCTGAGCACGGTGCCGCCGCTGGTGGCGCCGCACCACTCCAGTTCGATGGCGGCGCTCGTCGGCGGCGGCAGCGGCATCGCCAAACCGGGCGCGGTGTCGCTGGCCCACCGCGGGGTCCTGTTCCTCGACGAGGCGCCGGAGTTCTCCCCCCACCTGCTCGACGCCCTGCGCACGCCGCTGGAGGAGGGGGAGATCCGGTTGGCGCGAGCGGAGGGCTCGGTCTGCTACCCGGCCCGCTTCCAGCTCGTCCTCGCGGCCAACCCGTGCCCGTGCGCGCCGGCGCACGACCGCGACTGCGTCTGCCCGTCCCTGGTGCGCCGCCGCTACCTCGGGAGGCTGTCGGGGCCGCTGCTCGACCGCGTCGACCTGCGGGCCCGGATGTTCCCGGTCACCGCGCTCGCCGCTCCGGTCGAGACCGGCGAGAGCACCGCCATCGTGCGCGCACGGGTGCAGGCGGCGCGGGCGGCCGCGGCCGCCCGGTGGGCGGGGCAGGGCTGGCGCACCAACGCCGAGGTCCCCGGACCGGTGCTGCGCACCCGGTTCGCGCTGCCGCGCAACGTGGTGCGGCCACTCGACGCCGCGCTGCGGGCAGGCGAGCTCACCGCCCGCGGAGCCGACCGCGCCCTCCGGGTGGCGTGGACCCTGGCCGACCTCGCCGGCCGCGACCGGCCCGACCAGGAGTTGGTCGACATGGCCTTGTTCTTCCGGGATCGGAGGGCGGCATGAGCACCGAGGCGCGACCGGCGGAATCACCGGCGGGGACACCGGCGGGGACAAGTCCGGTGTCCGAGGAGGTGCTGCTGGCCAGGGCGTACCTGTCCCGGGTGGTCGAGCCGCCCGCGCCGGGGCTGGCGCAGCTCGTCGCCGCGGTGGGTCCCGTCGAGGCCGCCCAGCGGGTACGCGCCGGGCGGGTGGACGAGCAGGTGGCGGGGGAGACCGGCGCCCGGCGCACCGTCGACCGCGCCGCGGCCGACCTCGCCGCCGCCCGCACCGCCGGCTCACGGCTGCTCACGCCCGAGCACGACGAGTGGCCGGCGTGGCCGTTCGCGGCGTTCGCGATCACCGGGGTGCGTGAGCTCGCGCCGCCGCTCGCGCTGTGGGTCCGTGGCCCCGGGCGGCTCGCCGCACTGTGCGAGCGGGCGGTCGGGGTGGTCGGCGCCCGGGCCGCCACCAGCTACGGGATGCACGTGGCGGGGGAGCTGTCGGCCGGCATGGCCGACCGCGGGTTCACCGTCGTCTCCGGTGCGGCGATCGGGATCGACGGGGCCGCCCACCGCGGTGCCCTCGCCGTCGACGGCGCCACCGTCGCGGTCCTCGCGTGCGGTGTCGACCGTGCCTACCCGGCCGCGCACCAGGCCCTGCTCGAGCGGATCGCGGCCACCGGGCTCGTCGTCAGCGAGTACCCGCCCGGCTGCGTCCCCGGCCGCCACCGGTTCCTCGTCCGCAACCGCCTGATCGCCGGGATGTCGGAGGGCACGCTGGTGGTCGAGGCCGGCCTGCGCAGCGGCGCGCAACGCACCGCAGCCGACGCCGCGGCTCTCGGGAGGCTGGTGCTGGCCGTTCCCGGACCGGTCACGTCCGGGCTCTCGGCGGGCTGCCACCGCCTGATCCGCGACGGCGCGCTCCTCGTCACCCGCACCGAGGAGGTGCTGGAGGCCGTCGGACGGCTGGGTCTCGACCTGGCCGACACGCCCACGTCCGACGTCGGCCGCCCCACCGACGCACTCGATCCCGTCGCCGCATTGGTCCACGATGCGCTCCCGACCAGGACACCGCGCGACACCCGCTGGCTCGCGATGGAGGCGGCCTCGGCGCCGTGCGCGTGGCGCTCGTCGACCTGGAACGTCGCGGCCTCGTCGAACACCGCGACGGCCGCTGGCGCCGCGTCCCGGCCGGGAGCAGGCCGTGACCACCGGCGCGTGCGCTCCCGACGGTCGCACGACCCGGCACGCGGGCCGGTCCCCTCCGTCGGGGCCGGCATCTCCGGTCGGAGGCGTCCACAGCGCGAGACGGAGCGGACTGCGTCGCGCGGTGAGCGGTACGGAAGGCGATCGCCCGCCGCGCGGTGGCGAGGACCGGCGCCGGGTGCGCGTGCAACGGCGGCGCGCGGCGCGGGTGCTTGACCCGGTGACACGCCCGCCGCACCGTCGGAGGATGCCCCCGTCCCCGGAGCTCGCGCCCGCTGTCGCCGCCGCGCTGGAGGCGTTCCTGCGCCACCTCGAGCTGGAGCGGGGGCGGTCGGCGCAGACCGTCCGGGCCTACCGGAGCGACCTGCTCGGGCTGCTCGCGGGTCTGCCCGACCTCGCCGTGCTCGACCTCGCGGTACTGCGCCGCTGGCTCGCCGACGGTCACGCGGCGGGCGCAGCCCGGTCGACGCTGGCCCGGCGGGCGGCCGCCGCCCGCACCTTCACCGCGTGGCTGCGCCACACCGAGCGGCTCGAGAACGATCCGGGGGCACGGCTGGCCTCGCCGCGGCCCCGGACGGCGCTCCCCGAAGTGCCGACGGCGGCGGAGGCCGCCGCGCTGTTCCAGGCGGCGGGCTCCGGGGCCGCAGAGGGGGAGCCGGTCGCCCTGCGCGACCTGCTGGTGCTCGAACTGCTCTACGCCACCGGGGTCCGGGTCTCGGAGCTGTGCGGGCTCGACCTCGACGACGTCGACGCCGAGCGGCGGGCGCTGCGCGTGGTCGGCAAGGGCGACCGGGAGCGCATCGTCGTCTACGGTGTGCCCGCCGCAGCCGCCCTGCGCCGCTGGCTCGACACCGGACGGCCGGCCCTGGTCCGGCCGGGCTCGCCACCCGCGCTCCTGCTCGGCGCGCGCGGGGGCCGGCTCGACCCCCGGGTCGTGCGGTCCGTGGTGCACCGGGCCATGGCCGCGGTGCCCGGCGCACCGGACGTCGGGCCGCACGGACTGCGCCACGCGGCCGCCACGCACATGGTCGAGGGCGGCGCAGACCTCCGTTACGTACAGGAGTTGCTCGGTCACGCTAAGCTAGCAACCACTCAGCTCTACACGCATGTGACGGTCGAGCGGTTGAAGGTGGTCCATGAGCAGGCGCATCCCAGGGCATGACCTGGTCCTGGTCGAATCCGCGCAGCTCAGGAGGGCCCGAGGGTCGGTCGTGTCGGCGCCGGTCCGCCTTGCGCCGCCCCCGCCCGCCGGGGAGGTCGCGCCGCCCGACCCGGTCGTCGGGGTCGGGCCGGCGCCGGCCGTCCAGTGGGACGCGGCCGTCGGCCAGCCCGCAGGCGTGGAGCGCGCCGGGCGCGTCGAACCGGCCCCGGTCGCGGACCTGTGGGCGAGCTTCCTCGCCGCGCGCAGCCGCATTCTGCGCGACCGCCTCGTCGTGCATTACACGCCGCTGGTCCGGGCCGTCGCCCACCGGATGGCCGCCGGGTTGCCGTCCTACGTCGAGCAGGGCGACCTGGTGCAGTCGGGTGTGTTCGGGCTGATCGACGCGGTCGAGCGGTTCGACCCGCAGCGGTGCCCGCGCTTCGAGACCTACGCGACCCAGCGGATCCGCGGCGCGATCATCGACGAGCTCCGCGCGCAGGACTGGGTGCCGCGGAGCGTGCGCGGGCGGGTTCGGGAGCTCGAGCGGGCCCAGGAGCGGCTCGAGGGCCGGCTGCTCCGGGTAGCCACCGAGCGGGAGCTCGCCGACGAGCTCGGCGTGCCGCTGCACGAGCTCCGGACGCTGACACGGCACGTGCAGCTGGTGAGCGTCGAGGCGCTGGACGAGGGCAGCGGCGGGGTGTCGGAGCTCCTCGCCGACGACCACACCCCCGACCCGATGGCGGTGGTGCAGGCGCACGAGACGTTGCGGCAGCTCGCGGTCGCCGTGGCGCAGCTCGGCGAGCGGGACCGCACGGTGGTGCGGCTGTACTACCTGGAGAACCGCACCCTCGCCGAGATCGGCCGCCTGCTCGGGGTCACGGAGTCGCGGGTGTGCCAACTGCACACCCGGCTCGTCGGACGCCTGCGCGGCCGGCTGGAGGAGCTCGCGGCGGGGTGATCCCCGCCGTCGCCATGACGGCGGCGACGGCCGCGCCACCGCCGCTCACGTTCCGGCCCCGGCGGTCAGCGGCCAGGGATCCGGCACCGGCAGCAGCCGCACCCGCGGCGGGCGCAGCAGCGCCAGCGGGTCGAGGTACTCCGTGCGGTCCCGGCGCACACCCCAGTGCAGGCACGCCTCCGCCGGGCAGCCGGGGTGACCCGGACGGAGCACGCCGATGACCGCGCCCGCCGGCACGACCGCGCCGGCCGCCACGGCGGGCAGCACCGGTTCGTAGGTGCTGCGCAGGCCGTCGTCGTGCTGCACGGACACGACGTGGCGCCCACCGACGGGGCCGGCGAACACGACCGTGCCGGCGCGGGCTGCGAGGACCGGCTGCCCGGGCGACCCCGTCAGGTCCACGCCGCGATGCCCTGGTCCGTAGGGATGGGCCGGGGCGCGGAACGGCGCGGCGACGACGGGCACGGGCAGGAGCGGCCAGGCGTAGCCGGCACCGGGGGCCGGCACCCCCGCCCCGGGCGGTGGCGCCGGCCCCTCGAGCGGCGGCTGGTCGCCCGGCGTCCGCCCGCCCTCCCGGCCGGCGGAGGGGTCGGCTCCGGGCGACCCGATGTCGGGTGCCTGCTCCTCGGGCGGGGCAGGTCCGGGCGGGGCGGACCCGGGCCGGCCGCAGAGCGGCACGAGGTCGGGGCACGCGACGCCGGGCTGCGGTGACGGGCTCGGTGCAGGGCGGGACGGTTCCGCCGGGACGCCCGCTCCACCCTCCGCCGGCACGGCCGTGCCGCCCGCTCGGGGCTGCGCGGCGGCAGAGGGGGCGGTCGTCGTAGGTCCTGCGGGCCCTGACGCACCGGACGGAGCCGCACGGTCCCGGACGTCCGCGGACGGGGCGCGACCGCCTTCTGTCGGCGCCGGCGCGGGGCCCGGGAGCTGGGACGGGGTCGCGCTCGGAGGTGACCGCAGTGCAGCGGACGAGGGCGGGGACGGGACGGGCAGGCCCGGCGGGGTACCGGATCCTGGCGAAGCCGGCGGGGACGGCGCGGAGTCCGGCGCCGGGGGCTCCGTCGGCGCCGCCCCCGTCGGCGCCGCCCCGGCGGAGATGGGTGCGGCCGGCGCGGTCTCGGGCAGCAGGGCAGCGGAAGGACGCTCTCCGGCGGCCCGAGGAGGTGGCTCCGCGGGCGGCGGAGCCGGGCCGCCCTGCGTCGGTCCGGGCCGTGCCGCCGGCTGCCCCTCCACGGTGCTCGCCGGGCCCACGGGGGCGAGCAGCACCGCCGACGACAGCACCATCAGGACGGCCACCACGGCGCCGACGGGCGCCACCGTCGCGCGGCCCCGCCGGCGGTGGGG
>NZ_JAHKRK010000144.1 GCF_019396355.1 Pseudonocardia nigra | reverse complement strand
CAGCCCGCGGCCCCCCTGGTCGGCGCGCTCCGCGCCCGGCTGGCGGCCGTCGCCGCGGCGGTGGCCGGGCGGCCGCGGCCGCGCGTGCTGGTGCTCGAGTGGACCGCCCCCCGTTCCTGGCCGGGCACTGGGTGCCCGAGCTGGTGCGCCGGGCGGGCGGCGAGCCGGTGGGCGGCGCGGACGCCGGCCGCAGCGCGTCGGCGCCCTGGGACGACGTGGTGGCGCTGCCTGCGGACGTGGTCGTGGTGGCACCGTGCGGCTACGGCCTCGACGACGCCGTCGCGCAGGCCGCCGCCGTGCGCGAACGGTTCCCCGGCCGCCCCCTGCTGGCCGTCGACTCCGCGTCCTACGTCGTGCCGGGCCCCGCCTCGTCGACGGGATCGAGGCGCTCGCGTGGGCCTTGCACCCGGACGCGGTCGGTGCGCCGCCGCCGGGGCGGCTGGCCCGGGTCACCTGACCCGCAGGTTCAGCTCGAGGCCAGCGCCCGGGAGATCGCGCGGGCGCTGGTGCGCACCAGCGGGGCGAGGGTGTGCGGAGCGACGCTGCCGTGGCGGACCACCAGCGACACGGCGGCCACCACCGTGCCGCGGGCGTCGTGGATCGGGGCGCCTACCGAGAGCGCGTCGGTGGTGACCTGCCGGTCGCTGATCGAGAAGCCGCTCGTCCGGACGTCGGCGAGCATGCGGCGCAGCACGCGCGGGTCGGTGACGGTGAACTCGGTGTAGCGCTCGATCGGCGCCGTGAGCACGTCCTCCTGCACCTCGGTGGGCGCGTGCGCGAGCAGCACCAGCCCGACGCCGGTGGCGGTGAGCGCGAAGCGGCCCCCGACGCGGGTGAGCACCGGCACCGCCCCGCTGCCGGCGATCCGCTCGACGTACACGACCTCGGAGCCCTCCCGGACCGCGAGCTGCACGTTCTCCCGCGTGACTTGGGAGAGGTCCTCGAGGAACGGGAGCGCCCGCTCGCGCAGCGGCAGGCCGCGCGGGGCGAGCGAGCCGACCTCCCACAGCCGCAGCCCGACGCGGTAGCAGCCGTCCTCGCCCCGCTCGAGCGCGCCCCAGGCGACGAGCTCGCCGAGCAGCCGGTGCGCGGTGGACACCGGCAGCCCGGTGTGGCGGGACAGCTCGCTCAGGCTCATCGCCGGGCGCTGGGCGGAGAAGGCGTCCAGCAGCTGCAGTGCGCGGGCCAGGACGGGTCCGGTGCCGCCGTCGGTGGGACGCGCCCGTGCCACTGGGTACCTCCTCTGCGGACGGGCCGCGTGCCGGCCGTAGAGCGTAACCGGCCCGTGCCGCCGTTCGACCCCAGCCGTTCGACCCCAGCCGTTCGACCCCAGCCGTTCGACCCCAGCCGTTCGACCCCAGCCGTTCGACCCCGGCCGTTCGACCCCGGCCGTTCGACCCCGGCCGTTCGACCCCGGCCGTTCGACCCCGGCCGTTCGACCCCGGCCGTTCGACCCCGGGCGTTCGACTCAGCCGTTCGGCAGGATCACCGCGCGGCCGTCGACTTCACCGTGGTGCAGCGCCCGGTAGGCCTGCGGGCCGTCGTCGATGCCGAAGCGCTCGACGTGCACGCCGACCAGCCCGGCGCGCGCCAGGTCGAGCACCTCGATCAGCTCGTCGCGGGTGCCCCAGTACGGGGCGCGGACCGCGACCTCGAAGGCGGTCGAACCGAAGCCGACCGGCAGCGTCCCGCCCGCGATGCCCACGATCGTCACGTCGCTCTCGACGCCGGCGACGGCACCGGCCAGCTCGACGGTCGGCTGCGCGCCGACGAAGTCGAACGCCGCACGGGTGCCCTCGCCGCCGGTGATCTCGCGGACCTGCGCGGCGGTCTCCGGCCCGGACAGCAGCGTCTCGTGGGCGCCGACCCGGCGGGCGAGCGCGAGCTTGTCCTCCGACACGTCGACGGCGACCACGCGCGCCGGGGTGAGCGCCCGCAGCAGCTGGACGGCGACGTGCCCGAGCCCGCCGGTGCCGATGACGAGCGCGGTGCTGCCGGCGACGAGCTTCGGCAGCGACGCCTTGACCGCGTGGTAGGGCGTGAGCCCGGCGTCGGTCAGCGGGACCGCCTGCACCGGGTCGAGGTCGCCGAGCGGGACGAGGTGCCGGGCGTCGTCGACCAGCATGTATTCCGCCATCGCGCCGTCGTGCCCGAGTCCGGGCGGGGTGATCCCCAGCTCGGCGGCGCGCAGGCAGTAGTTCTCCTTGCCCTGGGCGCACATCCGGCAGACGCCGCAGCCCCACGGGCCGTAGACCGCGACCCGGTCGCCCTCCGCGACGCCCTGCGCGCCGTCAGCGAGCCCGACGACGGTGCCGACACCCTCGTGGCCCAGCGTCATCGGCAGCGGGTACCGGTACTGCTCGGCGGGCCACCCCATCACCGCGATGTCGGAGTGGCAGACGCCGGCCGCGTCCACGCGCAGCAGCACCTGCCCGGGTCCCGGCTCCGGCGTGGGCACGTCGACGACGACCGGCTCGGCGCCGATCTCGCGGTACTGCAGGGCCTTCACCGAGATCGCCTCCTGCTACTACGCAAAGCGCTTATTGTTGCGACCTCAACTATATGCCGGGCGGGGCGCCGAGGGCCCGCGGACCGCAGGTTAGCTCCGCTGCCGCGCCGCCGTCCGCTCGGCTCCGGCCTCGGCGGTGAGGTCGTTCGTGGACGTCTCACCCAGCGCCAGGATGCAGCCGACGGTGATCAGGCAGCAGGTCGCGATGATGATCGACACCGGCAGCGTCGCGGCCGAGCCGGCGAGCACCGCGGCGAACACGACCGGCGCGATCCCGGCACCGGTGCCCGCGATCTGGTAGCCGAGCGACGCGCCGGTGTAGCGCGCCCGCGTCGAGAACAGCTCCGTGTAGAGCGCGGCGAGCGGGCCGTACATCGCGGCGTGCACCACGCCCTGCCCGAGGACCACGGCGAGGGTCAGCAGCAGCGCGGAACCACTGTTGATCATCGGGAAGATCAGGAAGCTCAGCACGGCCATCGCGATCGCGCCGGTGAGTACCACGGGCCTGCGGCCGAGCCGGTCGGACAGCGCCGAGAACCCGATGATCCCGAGGATCGCCGCCACCGACGACACCGTGAGGGCGTTGAGCACGGTCTGGCGCTCGAAGCCCGCCTGCACCGCGTAGGAGATCACGAAGGTCGTGAGCGTGCCCTGCGCGACGAACGCGCCGAAGCCGACGCCCACGCCGAGCAGCAGGTTGCGCGGGTGGTTGCGCAGCACCTCCAGCAGCGGCGGGCCGGACGGCTTCGCCGCCGCCGCCTCCTGGAACACCGGAGTCTCCTCGACCTTGGCGCGCACGAACAGGCCGACGGCGAGCAGCACCGCGCTGAGCAGGAACGGGATCCGCCAGCCCCAGGAGAGGAACGCCTCCTCGCTCATCCCCGCTGCGGTGAGCGCGAGGACCACGGTGGAGAGCACCATCCCGCTGGGCGCGCCCGCGTTGGTGAAGCTCGCCCACAGCCCGCGCCGCGACGTCGCGTGCTCGGCCGACATCAGCACCGCGCCGCCCCACTCGCCGCCGACCGCGACGCCCTGGGCGATGCGCAGCACGATCAGCAGCACCGGCGCCAGCGCCCCGACCTGGGCGTAGGTCGGCAGCAGCCCGATGAGCACGCTCGCGACGCCCATCAGCGTCATCGTCATCACGAGCATCCGCTTGCGCCCGAGCCGGTCGCCGAAGTGTCCGAACAGGACGCCGCCGAGCGGGCGGGCGAGGTAGCCGGTGGCGAGCGTCCCGAAGCTCGCGACGGTGCCGACGAGCAGGTCGAGCTCGGAGAAGAACACGCGGCTGAACACCACGGCGGACGCCGTCGCGTAGAGCAGGAAGTCGTAGTACTCGATGACGCTGCCGAGGTAGCTCGACAGCACGGCGCGTCGGAGCTGGCTCCCGGAGCGGGCGGGGTGCGGGTGCGTCATTGCGGTGCCCTGTCTGGTCGGTGGGCTGCCCGGGACGGGCGCTGTCGCCCCGGGTCACGTGACCGAGCACCTTAGGCACCATCGTCACTGCGGTCAACGGACTGCCCAACAATGCGGCAGCTACGCTGCCCGCGTGGCATTCGCGCACGTCGGCGAGGGGGACGACGAGGAGTTCGCCGGTGACGCGCCCCTCGGCGCCCCGCGCCCCCAGGCGCTGCTGCTGACCTTCTTCGGCGGCTACCTCCTCGGCCGCGGCGTGCACGTGGCCACGAGCAGCGTGCTCGACGTGCTGCGGCGGGCGGGCGTCTCCGAGCACGCCACCCGCTCGACGCTGAGCCGGATGGCCCGCCGCGACCTGCTGCACCGGGCGCGCCGCGGGCGGCAGGTCTACCTCGGGCTGACCTGGCGCTCCCGCGAGGTCCTGCGCGACGGCGAGGCACGGGTGTGGCGGGTGGGCGCGGTGAACACGTCCTGGGACGGCACGTGGACGCTGCTCGGGTTCTCGCTGCCCGAGCACTGGCAGCGGCAGCGGCACGCCCTGCGCTCGCGGCTGCTGTGGGCGGGCTTCGGCCCGCTGCAGGGCGGGCTCTGGATCGCCCCGTCCACGGTGGACGTCGGCAGGCTCGGCGACGACCTCGAGGCGGCCGGGCACCTCAAGGTGTTCGCGGCCCGCGCGCTACCTCCCACCGACGTCGACGGGCTCGTGCGCGACGCCTGGGACCTCGACGCCCTTGCCGCCCGCTACCGCGGGTTCCTCGACCGCTGGGAACGGTCCGCCCGGCGCCCGCACCTGCCCGACGGGCTCGCCCGCCAGCTCGTCCTGCAGACCGACTGGCTCGAGGTGATCCGGCGCGACCCGCGGCTGCCGGTACGGCACCTGCCGTCCGACTGGCCCGCCGAGCAGGCCCAGCAGCTGTTCCGGGCGCTCTACGCCGAGTTCGAGCCCGAGGCCGGGGCGATCGCGGCCGACGTGCTCGACGTCATCCCGGACGAGGAGGCGCAGGGCTGACGAGCGCCGCCCGGGACCGCCGTCGGGATTGCAGCAAAGCCACTTTCATGCCACCACGTTGCAGGAAAGTGGCTTTGCTGCAACCTGGTGCGGCGAGCGACGGCGGCACCGTGAGCGGCCGGGCTACCGCTGTGCCAGTGCCGCCCGGCTGCGGTTGAGGTAGCCGGCGAACGAGGCGCGCTCGTCGGCCGTCAGGTCGGCCACCATGCGCTCCTCGAGCGCGCCCACCCGCTCGGCCACCGCGGCGAGCAGCTCGTGCCCCTCGCCGGTGAGGCTGATCAGCAGTCGTCTGCGGTTGGCCGGGTCGCGGTCGCGCACGATGAGCCCCCGCCGCTCGAGCGCGGTGACCAGGTCGGCCATTGCCTGCGGGGTGACGAACGAGTTGCGGGCGAGCTCGGCGGTGGTCAGGTGGTCGCGGCGGTCGAGCACGGTGAGCGCCGTGTACTGCAGCGCTGTGATGCCGGACGGGCGCAGCAGCTCGTCGAGGTGGGCGCGGACCGCGAGCTCCACCTGCTTGACCGCGTAGAGCAGCGACGGGGCCTGCCGGTTCGCGGCCGGGTGCAGCGTCATCCGTGGGTCCTCCTCGTGTCGCCGGTGTCGAGTCTGGCACGGGGTCTTCTCATGGCGGCATGCTCGGTGATACTAAGGAATCCTGTTAATTGGGGTTCCTCGACGAAGCGGAGGACGATGATGGATCCCGCGACCGGGCGGCCGCCCGTCGCCGGTCTGGGCAGCTGGCCCGGGCGGCGGGCCCGCATCTCGCCGGACCGCATCGCGCTGGTCGACCCGCACCGCACGCAGACGTTCGCCGAGCTCGCCGACCGCACGTCCCGGCTCGCAGGCGCACTGCGGCGGCTCGGGGTCGGCCCCGGCGACCGGGTCGCCTACCTCGGCGTCAACGCCGTCGAGGTGTTCGAGACGTTCTTCGCGACCTGGCTGCTCGGCGCGATCGCCGTGCCCCTGAACCACCGGCTGTCGGGCACCGAGATCCGCTACATGCTCGACGACTCCGGCTCCTCGATGCTCGTGCACAGCGGCGACACCGACGCGCTGGTCGCCGCCGCCGCGCCGCTCCCGGCGACCGTGCGGCACGTCGTCGCGGTGCATCCGGAGAGCTGCCCCGCGGGCGGCCGGGACTACGCCGCCGAGGTCGCCGCCGGTCCGGGCCTCGGTGAGGAGCCGCCGGTGTCGCTCGACGACCCGGCGATCCTGCTCTACACCTCCGGCACGACCGGGCGGCCCAAGGCGGCGGTGCTCACCCATGGCAACCTGACCTGGAACACGGTCAACCAGCTCGCCCACGTCGACGTGCTGAGCACCGACCGCGCCCTGTGCATCGCGCCGCTGTTCCACTGCGTCGGCCTCGGCCAGGTCACGCTGCCCACGCTGTTCAAGGGCGGCAGCGTGGAACCGGTGGCGAGGTTCGACCCCGGCGCGATCCTCGCCCGGATCGCCGACGCCCGGATCACGAGCTTCTCCGCGGTGCCGACGATGCTGCAGATGATGTGCGAGCACCCGGACTGGGACGCCACGGACCTGAGCTCGCTGCACACCGTGCTCTACGGGGGTTCGCCCGTTCAGGAGCGGGTGGCGCGCAAGTGGCTGGACCGCGGAGTGGCGCTCCAGCAGGGCTACGGCATGACCGAGGCCGCCCCGGGCGTCTACATGGTGCCCCGCGGCGAGGGGCTGGACCGGCCGGTGTCGGTCGGCGTGCCGCACGTGTTCACCGAGGTCGCGATGCTGCGCGACGGCCGCCCGGCCCCCGTCGGCGGCGAGCCGGGCGAGCTGCTCGTGCGCGGCCCACACGTCTTCGCCGGCTACTGGAACCGGCCCGAGGAGACCGCGGCGGCATTCGTCGAGGGCGGCTGGTTCCGCACCGGCGACGTGCTCCGGGTGGCCGAGGACGGCTGGGCCGACGTCGTCGACCGGGTCAAGGACCTGATCATCTCCGGTGGGGAGAACGTCTACCCCGCCGAGGTCGAGGCCGTGCTGGTGCAGCTCGACGCGGTGGCGAACGCGGCGGTCGTCGGCGTCCCGGACGCCCGCTGGGGCGAGGTCGGCGCCGGCTACGTGCAGCTGCGCGACGGCGCCGCGCTCATCGAGGCCGAGCTGCGTGCGCACCTGGAGGCGCACCTCGCCCGCTACAAGGTGCCCAAGTACCTGGTGTTCGTGTCGGAGCTGCCGCGGGGCGCCACCGGCAAGATCCGACGGGTCGACCTGCGCGAGCGGGCGGCCGGAGAGTTCGCCGCCGCGGCGGCGGAGGGAGTGCGATGACCGAGTCGATCAGCGGGCCGATCACCGAGGTGCACGACGACGACCTCGTGCAGGCGTTGCTGCCGCCGTCGCTGCAGGTCGAGCGGGACGGCGCGGACGTCGCCGTGCTGCGCCTGACCCGCGCGGCCAAGCGCAACGCCCTCGACGACCCCACCGTGCTGGGCATCGAGGCGTTCTTCGCCACGCCACCCTCGTGGGCCAAGGCGGTCGTGCTCGACGCCGACGGCGAGCACTTCTCGGCGGGGCTCGACCTGTCGGAGCTCACCGAGCGCAACGCGTTCGCCGGCCTGGAGCACTCGATGATGTGGCATCGGGCGTTCGAGCGCCTCGAGCGCGGCCGGGTGCCGGTCGTCGCCGTCCTCAAGGGCGCCGTGATCGGCGGCGGGCTGGAGCTGGCCTCCGCCGCGCACATCCGGGTGGCCGAGCCCAGCGCGTTCTACGCGCTGCCCGAGGGCCAGCGCGGGCTGTTCGTCGGCGGCGGGGCGTCGGTGCGGCTGCCGCGCCTGATCGGCGCGCACCGGATGGCCGACATGATGCTCACCGGCCGGGTCCTCGACGCCGAGGAGGGCCAGGCGCTGGGCCTGTCGCACTACCTGACGGACGCGGGGGAGGGGCTCGGGCAGGCGCTGGAGCTGGCCCGCCGCATCGCCGCCAACTCGCCGGTCACCAACTTCGCCGTGCTCCAGGCGCTGCCCCGGATCGCCGAGGCCAACCCCGCCGAGGGCTACCTGATGGAGTCGCTGATGGCGGCCGTCGCGTCGGGCAGCGGGGAGGCGAAGGAGCGGATGCGGGCGTTCCTGCAGGGCCGGGCGGGGAAGGTGGGGCGGACCGGGGGATGGCAGCCGGCGGAGCGTGCGGAGCCGGCGGGGTGGGAAGAACGATGACCGGGCCCGCCACCGGCCCCGAGCTCCTGCGGGCCCCCGCGCCGGACGTCCGGGAGACCACCGAGATCGGGCGCTATCTGACGTGGCTGGAGCGCGAGCGCGGGCTCACTTTCGACGACTACGCGGGCCTGCACCGCTGGTCGGTCACCGACCTCCCGGGCTTCTGGTCCTCGATCCGGGAGTTCTTCGACGTCCGCGGCTCCTTCGACGGCCCCGTCCTGGCGCGCCGGGAGATGCCCGGCGCGGAGTGGTTCCCCGGCGCCACGCTCAACTACGCCGAGCACGTCCTGCGTGGCGCCGGCGTCGCCGCCACGGACGTGGCCGTCGTCGCGCACTCGCAGACCCGGGACCCGCTGGAGCTGACTGGGAGCAGCTGCGCGAGCAGGTGGCCCGCGCCCGCGCCGGACTGCTGCGGCTCGGCGTCGGGCCCGGGGATCGCGTGGTCGCCTACCTGCCGAACATCCCGGAGACCGTCGTGGCGTTCCTCGCCACCGCGAGCCTCGGGGCGGTCTGGGCGAGCTGTGCTCCGGAGTTCGGTGCCCGCAGCGTCGTCGACCGGTTCGCCCAGGTCGAGCCCACCGTGCTGCTCACCGTCGCCGGCTACCGGTACGGGACCAAGGACGTGGACCGGCGGGCCGAGGTGGCCGCCGTCCGCGCCGGGCTGCCGACGCTGCGGCACGTCGTGCACGTCCCGTACGGCGCGGGCGAGCTACCGGACGCGCTCGGCTGGGCCGAGCTGCTGGCCGAGCCCGGCGACCTCGTCGTCGATCCGCTGCCGTTCGCCCACCCGCTGTGCGTGCTGTTCTCCTCGGGAACCACCGGCCGACCGAAGGCGATCGTGCACGGCCACGGCGGGATCCTGCTGGAGCACCTGAAGAACCACGGGCTCTCGTGGGACCTGCGCGCCGGCGACCGGATCCTGTGGTTCTCCACCACCGCCTGGATGATGTGGAACGCGCTGGTCTCCGGCCTGCTCGTCGGCGCGTCCATCGTGCTGATCGACGGCAACCCGCTCCATCCCGACCTGGACTGGCAGTGGCGCCTCGCCGAGGAGACCGGGGCGACCCTGATGGGCGCGAGCCCCGGCTACCTCATGGCGTGCCGGAAGGAAGGGCTGGAACCGGCCCGCGAGCACGACCTGTCCCGGCTGCGCCAGATCGGGGCCGCGGGCAGCCCGCTCCCGGCGGAGGGCTACCGGTGGGTGACCGAGCAGTTCGGGTCGGACGTGCTGCTCAACGTGGGCAGCGGCGGCACGGACGTCTGCTCCGGGATCGTGCAGGGCAGCCCGCTGCAGCCGGTGTGGGCCGGGGAGATCTCCGGGCCCTGCCTGGGTGTGGCCGCCGCCGCGTACGACGACAAGGGCCGTGAGGTCGTCGGCGAGCTGGGCGAGCTGGTGATCACGCAGCCGATGCCGTCGATGCCGGTCGGGTTCTGGGGAGACACGGACGGATTGCGCTACCGCGACACCTACTTCGACGCCTACCCCGGGATCTGGCGCCACGGCGACTGGGTGCGGTTCTCGCCCGAGGGCAGCTGCATCGTCGCCGGGCGGTCGGACGCCACCCTCAACCGGGGCGGCGTGCGGCTGGGCACCGCGGAGTTCTACCGGGTCGTCGAGGAGCTGCCGGAGGTCGAGGACAGCCTCGTCGTCCACCTGGAGGACCCGGCGGGCGGCAACGGGGAGCTGCTGCTGTTCGTCGTGCTGCGCGACGGCGCCGAGCTCGACGACGCGCTGCGCGCCCGGATCGCGGGCGAGCTGCGCGGCGCCCTGTCGCCACGGCACGTCCCGGACCGGGTCGTGGCCGTGCCCGCGGTTCCGCGCAACCGCACGGGCAAGAAGCTCGAGCTGCCGGCGAAGAAGATCCTCCTCGGTGCCGCGCCCGACGCCGTCGCGAGCAGGGACGTGCTCGCCGACCCGGCGTCGCTGGAGCCGTTCGTCGCGCTGTCGAGGACATCGTGACCGGCCGCGACGCAAGGGGCGACCAACCCCGCGAGTCGCCCGTTTCCGTCACGCGATTCGCCCCGAATCGACACGTGAGTCGCCCGGTGGCGCGCCGGGTTGCAATCGTCGGTACCGGCGTGATCGGCGCGAGCTGGGCTGCGCACTTCCTCGGGCGCGGGCTCGACGTCGTCGCCACCGACCCGGCGCCGGGCGCGGAGCAGCGGCTGCGGGCCGACGTGGCCGCGCACTGGCCCACCGTCGCGAGCCTCGGGCTCGCCGAGGGCGCCTCGACCGACCGGCTGACGTTCACCGCCGACATCGCCGAGGCGGTGGCCGACGCCGACGTCGTGCAGGAGAACGGCCCGGAGCGGGTGGAGGTCAAGCACGCGCTGTTCGCCGCGCTGGACGCCGCGGCTCGCCCGGACGCGATCCTCGCCAGCAGCTCGTCGATGCTGCCGCCCAGCCTGATCGCGCAGGCGTGCACGGAGCACCCCGAGCGGGTCGTGGTCGGGCACCCGTTCAACCCGCCGCACATCGTCCCGCTGGTGGAGGTCGTGCCGGGGGAGCGGACGAGCGAGGACGTCGTCCAGCGCGCCATGGACTTCTACGCAGGCGTCGGCAAGCGACCGATCCGGCTGCGTCAGGAGGTGCCCGGCCACATCGCGAACCGGCTGCAGGCCGCGCTGTGGCGGGAGGCATACTCGCTGGTGGAGCGGGGGGTCGCCACCGTCGCCGACGTCGATGCCGCCATCGCGCACGGCCCGGGCCTGCGCTGGGCGGTGCTCGGCCCGTTCGTCAACCAGCACCTGTCCGGCGGCCCGGGCGGCCTCGCGCACGTGCTGGCGCACCTCGGCCCGCCCACCGAGGACATCTGGCACGACCTCGGCGACCCCGCGCTCACCCCGCAGCTCGCCGAGCAGCTGGTGGCCGGGGTCGACGAGGAGCTGGCCGGCATCGACCCGGCCGACCTCGTCGCCCGCCGCGACGCCGTCCTGCACGCCCTGCTCGCCGCGAAGGCGGGCATCGACCTTCCGTAAAGGAGACGAAGTGGACATCGCCGCACTCGACGCGATCGACGTGCATGTGCACGTCGAGCAGGACAGCTCCGGCTGCACGTCGCTCGACCAGGAGCTGCTCGACGCCTCGGCGGGCTACTTCAAGTCGAGCGAGCACCGGACGCCGACGCTCGCCCACATCGCCGAGTACTACCGGAGCCGCAACACCGGGGCCGTGGTCTTCACGGTCGACGCCACCGCGGCGACCGGGCACCCGGCGCTGTCGAGCGAGGAGATCGCCGACCTCGCCGCCGAGCACGCCGACGTGCTGATCCCGTTCGGGTCGGTCGACCCGCATGGTGGCAAGGCCGCGATTCGCCGGGCCCGCACGCTGGTGACCGAGCACGGGGTGCGCGGGTTCAAGTTCCACCCGAGCATGCAGGCTTTTCAGCCGAACGACACCGCGTTCTACCCGCTCTACGACGCGCTGTCGGAGCTGGGCGTGCCCGCGCTGTTCCACACCGGCCAGACCGGCATCGGTGCCGGGCTCCCCGGCGGCCGGGGGATCAAGCTGCGCTACTCCGACCCGATGCTGATCGACGACGTGGCCGCCGACTTCCCCGAGCTGACGATCGTCATGGCGCACCCGTCCGTGCCGTGGCAGGACGAGGCCATCTCGATCGCCACCCACAAGGCGAACGTCTACATCGACCTGTCCGGGTGGTCGCCGAAGTACTTCCCGCCCCAGCTGGTGCAGGCCGCGGGGCGGATGCTCAAGCACAAGGTGCTGTTCGGGTCGGACTACCCGCTGATCACCCCGGAGCGGTGGCAGAACGACTTCGCGAAGCTGGACATCCCCGACGAGGTGCGGCCGCTGATCCTCAAGGACAACGCGGTGCGGATGCTCGGGTTGGCCTGAGGAAGAAAAGGCGTCGACGCACCGTCGAGACTGGCGGGGTGGATCGGACGGGGACGGCCGGGTCGGTCGAGGTGCTGGGGTTTCCGCCGGACGCCCGGGTGCTGATCGTGAACGCCGACGACTTCGGGATGTACGGCGCGATCAACACCGGGGCTCTGCAGTCGATCGAGGACGGGATCGTCGGCTCCTGCAGCCTCATGGTGCCGTGTCCCGGGGCGTCCGAGGCCATGGAGCTGCTGCGCCGGAAGCCGGAGATCGCGTTCGGGATCCACCTCACGCTGGTCTGCGAGCTGACCACCGCCCGGTGGGGTCCGATGGCGGCGGCGAAGGACAGCGTGCCGTCGTTGCTGGACGAGGCCGGTGAGCTGTTCGGCCCGGACCGGATCCCGGAGCTGCTCGCCCGCGCCCGGCTCGACGACGTGGGGCGGGAGTTCCGCGCGCAGATCGACGCCGTGGTCGGGATCGGGCTCGAACCGACGCACCTGGACTGGCACTGCCTGGCCGACGCCGGGCGCCCCGACGTCTTCGACCTGACCGTGGCGTTGGCCGACGAGTACGGCCTGGCGGTGCGGGCGTGGGGCGACCGTGCGCGCACGACGCTGCGCCGCCGGGGCCTGCCGGTCGTCGACCACGACTTCGTCGACAGCTTCGGCCTCGACCTCGAGGGCAAGGCCGCGCGCTACGCGGCGTTGCTGCGGCACCTGCCGGTGGGGCTGACCGAGTGGGCGGTGCACCCGGGCCTGGACGACGAGCAGGCGCGGGCGATCGACCCCGGCGGGTGGCCGGTGCGGCACGGCGACCACGGGTTCCTCACCTCTCCGGAGGCGCGCGCGATCGTGGCGGAGGAGGGGATCGCCGTGATCGGCTACCGGGAGGTGCAGCGGGCGTGGACGCGCGCCCGCGTCCGTCCGACCGGCTGACGCTCCCCGTCTCGGCGGACGCTCCCCGTCGACGGGGTGCTCGAGCCGCGACGGGGTGCGCGCGGTGGGTGTCAGGGCCGGAGGACCAGCCGGATCGGGTTGCCCTCCTTGTGGTGCAGCCGCTCGACGGCAGCTGCGGCGTCGGCGAGCGGGACGACGGCGCTGATCGACCGGGCGAAGTCGACGCGGTGCCGGTCGACGAGGGTGACGAGCTGGTCGACGTGCTCGGCGTCGGAGCCGTAGTGGCCCAGCACCTGCTGCTGGTAGTAGCTGAACAGGGTGCCGTTGGTGATCGTCAGCGGCTGGTCGGTGAGGCCGACGAGGACGAGTTTGCCGCGCGGGGCGAGGCAGGCCACGGCCTGTTCCCGCACGGCGGGCACACCGGCGAAGTCGAACGCCGCGGTGAGACCGACCCCCGCGGTCTCGTCCAGGATGCGCTGACGCAGGGCGTCGTCGGCGGGGTCGAGCGCCACGTCGGCCCCGAAGGCCACGGCGCGTTCGCGGGCGGCGGGCAGCGGATCGACCGCGACGACGGGTGCGGCGCCGATCAGCCGCAGCAGCTGGATCGCGTGGACCCCGAGGCCGCCTGCACCCCACACGCCGACGGCCTGTGCCGAGCGGACCCCGCCGGTCGTGGTGACGGCGGCCCACGGCGTGGACACCGCGTCCGGGATGATCGCGGCCTGTTCGAACGGCAGGTGGTCCGGGATCGCGACCAGCGTGGCCTCGCTCGCGACCGCGTACTCGGCCCACCCGCCGTCGTAGTCCACGCCCCGGGTGAGCACGCGCCCGTCCGGGCTCAGCTCGCCGGCCTGGAGCAGCACCCGCCTGCCCGGCTGCCACGCCGTGACGCCGGGGCCGACGGCGTCGACGGTGCCCGCGACCTCGTGCCCCAGCGTCACGGTGTCGCCCGCCAGGTACAGGGGTGTGAGGGTGCCGTCGATGAGGTGGACGTCGGAGAGGCAGACACCCGCCGCCTCGACCTTGATCCGCACCTCGCCCGGGCCTGGTTCGGGGACGGGGACGTCCGTCACCGCGAACTCCCGGGTCGTCACGTTCAGTCGTCCGGCGAGCATGCCGACCACCGTAGTGTCGGAACCGGGCGACTCGTGTGTCCGGACCGGGCGACTCGTGTGTCGGAAGCGGGCGACTCGCGGGAGGGGCGCTCAGAGATCGAGCACGAGCTTCGGGCAGGCGGCGCGGGACACGCAGATGAACATGGTGTCGTTCGCGGCCTTCTCCTCGTCGGTGAGCAGCGAGTCGCGGTGGTCGACCTCGCCCGCGAGCACCGCGGTCTCGCAGGTGCCGCACGTGCCCTCCTGGCAGGAGGAGAGCACCGGGACGCCCGCCTCTTCGACGACCTCGAGGACCGAGCGGTCCGGCGGGACGGTGAGGGTGGCGCCGGTGGTGGCGAGCTCCACCTCGAACGACCCGGACAGCACCGGTTCGCCCTGCTCCTTGGGCATGAACCGCTCGACGTGCAGCGCCCCGGACGGCCAGGCCGCGCACCGCTGCTCGACCGCGTCGAGCAGCGGCGCCGGGCCGCAGCAGTAGACGAGCGTGCCCTCGGCGGGGGCGCCGAGCAGGGCGTCGAGGTCGAGCAGCCCGTGCTCGTCCTGCGGGCGCAGGACCACGCGGTCGCCGTGGGTGTCGCGCAGGTGCTCGACGAAGGCCATCGAGCCCGCCGTGCGCCCGCCGTAGGTGAGCGTCCAGTCGGCGCCCGCCGCCGTGGCGGCGGCGAGCATGGGCAGGATCGGGGTGATCCCGATGCCGCCCGCCACGAACACGTACCGGTCGGCCGGTTCCAGCGGGAAGTGGTTGCGCGGCCCGCGCGCGGTCACGGTGACCCCCGGCTGCAGCTTGTCGTGCACGAACGCCGAGCCGCCGCGGCCGTCCGGCTCCCGCAGCACGGCGACCTGCCACGTCGACCGGTCGGCCGGGTCCCCGCACAGCGAGTACCGCCGGGTGAGCTCGTCGGTCAGCACCAGGTCGACGTGCGCCCCCGGCTCCCAGGCCGGCAGGTCGGCGCCGTCGGCGTGGCGGAGCCGGAGCACCGCCACGCCATCGGCGACGTCGTCCCGTTCGTGCACGACGAGGTCGCGCTCGGTCTCGGACGAGGTCATGACGTCGTTCCGGAGGTGGCAAGGACGGGCTCGGGCGCCGCGGCCGGTGGCTCGTGGCCGACCGGGTGGGCGAGCAGCCACTCCCACACCTCGACCGGCCCGTCGGCGACGTGCACGGCGCCGCAGTGGCAGTTGCCCTGCAGCCGGTCGCTACCCGGCAGCCAGACCACCCGCAGCACCCCGCGGCCGGTGAGCATCCTCGTGGGTTCGATCGTCATGGCTCAGCTCCCGGTGGTGGCCGCCGCGGTCGTGCCCTGGGTGAGCTGCGCGGCGAGCATGCGGCGGGCGGCGAGCCCGCCGGTGTCGATGTTGATCGAGAGCTCCTGGTAGCCGGCGGGCTCGGTGGCGATGACCTTCTCCAGCACGTCGAGCGCCTCGACGTCCTGCAGCACGACGGTGCGGTTGTTCTCGGCGAGGAAGTCCGAGACGCCCTGGTCGTCGAGCGCGAAGTCGCGGGCGACGGCCCAGAAGTCGTGCGTGGAGTTCTCCGTCTCCGGCGTGATCGCGTAGACGACCTCGACGTGGAAGGCGTCGGGGTCGCTGCCGTCCGGGTTGGGGACGGAGCCGACCGGGGCGATCCGCGAGTGCAGCTTGTACAGGCACGGCGGGGTGTACTCGATGTCCTGCCAGCGCGCGATCCGCCCGGTCAGCCCCGTGGACTTGGAGTAGAACGGCGGGCACTCCGCGTCGTCCATGTGCCGGGAGACGTAGACGATGCCGGCCTCCTCGTCGACCTCGGTGGTGATCGGCGTCGAGGCGACCTCGGGGGTGCCGATGTAGCCGCCGTGCAGGTAGGTCTCGTGCGACAGGTCGAGCAGGTTGTCCACGAGCAGCCCGAACCGCGCGGCGAGGGGCTCCATGCCCGAGACCGTGGTGTAGTCGGGGGAGTCCAGCCACGGCGCCCGCGGGATGCGGGTGGCGTCGGCCCGGTCGGGGTCACCGATCCACACCCAGACGAACGAGTCCTGCTCGACGACCGGGTAGGACCGCAGGCGTGCGGTGCGCGGCACCCGCGTCTGGCCGGGCACCGCCACGCAGCGGCCGTCGGTGCCGTAGGTGAAACCGTGGTAGCCGCAGATGACCTGGTCGTCCACCAGCCGGGTGGGGGCCTGCGAGAGCGGGAAACGGCGGTGGACGCAGCGGTCCGACATCGCGGTGACCGTGCCCGCCTTCGTGCGCCAGAACAGGATCGACTCGCCGCAGATCGTGCGGGAGAACAGCTCGGTCGTGATCTCCCGGCCGTAGGCCGCGACGTACCACTGGTCGCGCGGGATGCTGGTCATGGGAACTCCTCTCGGGCCGATGGGCCGGTCAGCTCGCGGACGGGGCGGGCACGGCCGCGGGGGCCGATGCGCGCAGGAGGGTGAGAGCGGCGGCGGTGCAGAGGAAGATCACGCCGGCGGCGATGTAGAGCTGCTGCGGGGTCCAGCCGCCGTCGAGCAGGGTGCCGGCCAGCGTCGGGGCGAGGATCGCACCGGCGCGCCCGATCGCGAGGCCCGTGCCGACGCCGGTGGTGCGCACGGCCGGGCCGTACACCGTCGGGGTGAGCGCGTACAGGCCGGCGACGCAGCCGTTGACGAACAGGCCGACGACGATGCCGACCGCGAACGCCAGCGCGAGCGTCGAGGTGGAGGCGATGAAGACGGCGAGCAGCACGGCGGTGGCGATCAGGTAGCTGATCAGGACGTTGCGCAGGGCGAACCGGGCGGCGAGCAGGCCTAGCAGGGCGGCGCCGAAGACCCCGCCGAGGTTCAGCAGCGTGCCCGCGGTGATGCCCTGGGCGGGGGAGAGGCCCGCCTCGACGAGCAGCGTCGGCGTCCAGCTGGTGACGAAGTAGAAGCCCGCCATCACGCAGAAGAAGGCGACCCACAGCACGAGCGTGGCGCGCCGCAGTCGCGGGGTGAGCAGCTCGCGGAAGGTCGCGCCGACGCCGGCGGGGGCCTCGGTCTGCTCCGGGAGCCGGTCGAGCGCGGGCTGCCCCATGCGGGCGGCGAGCGCGTTGACCCGCTCTAGCGCGCCGGCGGGCCTGCGCGCGAGCAGGAAGTCCAGCGACTCCGGCAGCAGCGCCCACACCGCGGGGATCGCCGCGGCGGTCGCGATCCCGCCGAGCAGGAACACCGAGCGCCAGCCGAAGCCGCCGATCAGGACCACCGCGAGCAGCCCGCCCAGCGTGGCGCCGAGGGCGTATCCGGTGGAGTTGAGGCTGACCGCGAGGCCGCGCCAGCGCCGCGAGGCGTACTCCGCGGCGATCACGTTGCTGCTGGCGAGGATGCCACCGATGCCGATGCCGGTGAGCACGCGCAGCACGCCGAGCTGAACGGCGGACTGGCTGATCGAGGACAGCAGCATCGCCGCGCTCGCGAGCGTGAGGCAGCCGAGGATGATCGGGCGGCGCCCCACCCGGTCGGCCCACGGCGCGACGAGCAGCGAGCCTGCGGCCATCCCGACCAGGCCCGCGGACAGCAGCAACCCGAGCTGGGAGCCCGACAGGCCCCACTCGGTCGACACGGCCCGGCCGGTGAACGCCATGACGAGCACGTCGAAGCCGTCGAGCATGTTGAGCAGAACGCAGACCGCGACCGCGGTCCATTGGAAGCGGCTCATCGGACCGTCGTCCAGAGCCGAGCGCAGCGACGCACTCATGGGTGGCACCTCGTTGTTCCACAGGAATCTTGCGGGAGTTGGCGACCAGACTGCGGGAGCGCCGCCCGGAGGCGAACGGCCTTCCCGGACGCCGGAAAAGGTGTCGGCATTCCGCGAGGCGGATAAGCTTGTAGGCTGCAAGCTGTGCAAATCGTCGAGATCCGGGAGCGGACGTTCTCCATCGCCGCGCCGATCCGCAACGCCTACATCGACTTCCGGCGGATGACGCTCAGCCTCGTCGCGGTGGTCACCGACGTGGTGCGGGACGGCAGGCCGGTCGTCGGGTACGGCTTCAACTCCAACGGCCGCTACGGGCAGGGGGCGATGCTGCGCGAGCGGTTCATCCCGCGGGTGCTGGAGGCCGACCCGGACAGCCTGCTCGCGCCCGACGGGGCCAACCTCGACCCGCACGCGGTGTGGGACGCGATGATGACCGACGAGAAGCCCGGCGGCCACGGGGAGCGTTCGGTCGCCGTCGGCACCGTCGACATGGCCGTGTGGGACGCCGTCGCCAAGATCGAGGACAAGCCGCTGTTCCGGCTGCTCGCCGAGCGCTACGGCGACGGCGAACCGGACCGGCGCGTGTTCGTCTACGCCGCGGGCGGCTACTACCAGGCGGGCGGCGAGCGTGCGCTCGTCCAGGAGATGCAGGGGTACCTGCGGCGCGGGTACGACGTCGTGAAGATGAAGATCGGCGGCGCTCCGCCGGCGGAGGACCGGCGGCGCATCGAGGCCGTGCTGGGCGTCCTGGGGCCGGGGCAGCGGCTGGCCGTCGACGCGAACGGCCGGTTCGACCGGGACACTGCGCTCGCGTACGCGGAGGAGCTGCGTGGCTACGACCTGTTCTGGTACGAGGAGCCGGGCGATCCGCTGGACTACGAGCTGCACGCCGAGGTCGCGAAGGAGTACCCGGGGCCGCTCGCGACCGGCGAGAACCTGTTCTCCGTGCAGGACGCCCGCAACCTGCTGCGCTACGGCGGGATGCGACCGGAGCAGGACTGGCTGCAGTTCGACTGCGCGCTGGGCTACGGGCTGGTCGAGTACCTGCGGATCCTCGAGGTGATGCGGGAACACGGCTGGTCACCGCGGAGATGCGTCCCCCACGGCGGGCACCAGATGTCGCTCAACATCGCCGCCGGGCTGGGCCTGGGCGGCAACGAGTCCTACCCCGACCTGTTCCAGCCCTTCGGCGGCTTCCCCGACGGCGTCGAGGTGGAGGACGGCCACATCACGATGCCGGACCTGCCGGGGATCGGCTTCGAGGGCAAGGCCGACCTGTACCGGCACATGGCCGAGCTGAGCGCTTGACCGCCCCGGGCCGGACCGCCTCGGCCGGGGCGGTCCGGCCAACGCCAGCAAGGTGGCAATGCTGCCGTCCAGTGGCAGTACTGCCACCTTGCTGTCATCGCGGTGCCGGGAGCGAGCGGGCGTCGACCGCCTGCGTCAGGCCCGGGGACGGGCGGGTGGGCGACCGCGTGAGTCCTCCAGGGCCTGCGCGGCGAGGCCGCCGAGGCTCGCCTGCACGTGCCGGCGCATCACCGCCTCGGCGTGGACGGCGTCGCCGCGCACCACGGCCTGCATCAGCTCGAAGTGCTCCTCGAAGTCCTGCAGCCGGGTGGCCCCGGAACCGCTGATGAGCTCGAGCCCGAGCCTGCGGTACCGGTCGGCCTTGTCCCACAGCCCGTCGAGCAGGTCGACGAGCATCGCGTTGTGCGACGCCCGGTACAGCGCGGCGTGGAACGCGCGGTGCGCCGCGAGCACATCGGAGCCCACGCCCTCGATGAGCGGGCGCAGCTCCTCCGCGGCCGCCTGCAACGCCGCGACGTCCTCGTCCGTGCGCCGCTCGGCCGCCAGCGCCGCGGCGAGGGCGTCCATGGACCGGCGCACCTCGAACAGGTCCCTGGCCTCTTCCGCGGTCAGCGGCGCCACGCGGGCGTCGCTGTGGACGCCGAGCGTCACCAGCCCCTCGGACGCGAGCCTGCGCAGCGCCTCCCGCAGTGGGGTGGTGCTGATCCCGATCGTGGTGGCGAGCAGCTCCTGGTTGAGCACGGACCCGGGGGCGAACTCACCCGACAGGATCCGCTCCCGCACGTTGGCGTAGGCGAAGGCGGACTTGGTCGTGAACGGCCCCGACACCCCGCTGCCACCCCCTCTTCCGGCTCCGCCCGCCTGCCGAGACGATAGCCGGCGGTCACTCCGCACGGATCGGCGCCGGACGTCAGCAAGGTGGCGATACTGCCGTCCAGTGGCAGTATCGACGCCGCGGCCCAGGAACACTCTGACCCCCG